>JABDBW010000080.1:142-9951 GCA_013288485.1 Bacteroidota bacterium | reverse complement strand
TATTATGTTAGAAAAAAAAACGCCTGCACGATTTCCGATGATGTACCGGAAGGCAGATAGCGTAAAGGCCTACGCAACCGTTAAAGTGCCGGATATCAATACACTATTCAGTAACGACAATAAAGATTTTAAGACATTTAGAACCGAACGCAAAATAGTTGGTAAAGATACGCTTGACAAGGAAAGCCTGATCATCATTTATATTGGGCAGCCAGAGTCCGACCTGTTTACCCGCTTCGGTAAGCCTATAAAGGTGCCTATAAAACTTCCTTACGAACACCAGGTATCCCAATTGCAGCTATATACTAACGAAATAATGATAGATAACAATGGAGTACTTACACCCGACAGGGGCTATAAATATAACGGATATTGGGCATGGCAACGCATAGGCGATTTAACACCGTTTGATTATTTTGGGAGTAATAATCAGCAATAACATAGGGCCGAATATTTAAATCCCCCTGCATAAAACTATGGTTTGCTTTTATTCAGCTTAAACCCGATAGTTAACTGCACACCGTTTGTATTATTTGTATAGCTTCCTAATGTTGAGCTAACTTTCTGCGTTTGCAGCCCGCGATAATAGGTTGCATCAAACAGCAAGCGCTTAACATGCAGGCTTATACCACCCGAAAGCCCATAGTCCAGCTTTTTTTCAAAGCTATTGGTATTCACTGTATTAGTAAGCGTTTTATAATAGCCGGTTGTATCTTTCCTGGTGCCCGAGGTTTGGAAACTACTGCTCCCGTTTATTTGCTTTACAGGAATGCTTATCACTCCGCCGGCTTTAAGGCTGAGGCCACCGGTTAAATTGTATACGATATGCAAAGGGATATCGGCCGTATAAATTTTACGCGAATCGGTTATTTGCAGGGTTTGGTTGGTATCAACCTTGCTGTTGTTGGCGTGCGAATAACTGCCGCTTGCCAAATGCGGGACCAGGAATCTTGTTTGCAGGTTAATGCCCCATTTAGTGTTCAGATTATAGGTGCCAAATAAGCCTACAAAAGCATCGACCGGCAAACTGCCGTAAATATTGACGTTTTGATTTTTAGGAGTAAAGCTGCCCGGCGCGTTAACTCCGGCTAAAATACCCCAGTCAATTGCAGTAGTCGACGGACTCTTTGCCTTTGTGGTTTTCCCCGATTTATTAGCAGGATTTTGACTTGCTCCGGGGTTTGAAATTATCCTATTATTTATGGCTGATATATTGAATAACGAAGCGTTTACACCCCAGTTAAAGTTTAATTGAGGCGGTGATAATTCCATTAAGTCCCGAGATCGTTGTTGGTTGATGTTATTTTGAATTAGCCTATCAGGCGCATTATTATTGATTCCTGTTCGGTTATTTCTACCCCTACCCGCGCCTGTTAACGATTGGCTTTTTATTGATGACGATCCGGGTAATTTGCTAAATACAGTTCGTTTATTGCTAACACCATTATCAACGTTGTGTCTTGATGAATTAGCCGATCTTCCTGTTCCCGAAATTGCATTAGTAATAGCGTATGCCGATGCATTGGTCCTGGTATTATGAATATTGGTTTTATTGCCTGTATTAATCAACTTTTCTGTACCGGCATGATGTTTATTACCCGATAATTTATCCTCCGGCAGATTATTATTATTTGATCCATGGGCCACGTTATTATTACCCGCTTTTACATTATTGCTTTCTGTACCATTTATAAGTTTATCCGGGACTGTTTTTATTACCGATCGTCCTGTGTTTTCTGCATCATTGGTTGTATTGTTCTGCGGCTGCTTATCTTTTATGGACATACTATTATCGCTATTGTTTTTGCCGTTTTTTATCTGCCCGATCTTATCAGTCTTACCGTTATTTGTTTGGGTATGATGATGCAATACAGCATAAATTATTGCAGCTGCAATAATAGCGGCAGCCACCGCATACAGTAATTTAAATTTAGCAAAATGGGATAAATTTCCCGGCGAATAAATGGGTTGACCAACCGGCATATGTTCATCCAAAAGTGCCTGCATTTCAAGCCAGCTGGTTTGCTGGTTATCAATAACAGGCAACTCAGCGCGTTTCTGCTGCCAAAGCATGAGATATTTTAATACGTTGCTCATTTTGCTTTGTCACTCCTTTCTGTGGTTTGGGCGCTTTTACCGGCCGGGTCAAGCAGTTCTCTTAATTTCTTTTTGGCTTCGGCTAAATGCCAGCGCGATGTGCCCTCGCTTATATGCAATTGTTCGCCAATTTCTTTATGAGTAAAACCATCCAGCACCGATAAATTAAAAACTGTGCGGGTGGCGTAGGGCAACAAATTGATGTTGGCCAGGATATCTTCAAAATACAGCTTCTCTAAAACAGAAGGCGGTATAAAAAACTCGTCCTCGTCCTGCTCATTAACCGTTGCCGATGTAAATTTTAATTCTTTGCGACAAAGATCAATTGAGGTGTATATCATGATCTTTCTTATCCATCCCCCCAGCTCGCCTTTTTCAATATCAAAATTTTGAATGGATTGAAACGTTTTTAAAAACCCTGTATTAAATGCTTCTTTAGCCAGTTCCTTGTCGACTAAATAGCTGTAGCAAACCCGTAACATATCTGCATAAAATAGCTTATACAGAGCCTCCTGGGCCGTGCGTTCATTATTTATACATCCTTTTACCAGTTCTTCTGTTTTTCTTTTAGAAAGATCCATTCAAAAAATTAGTCTCGAAGCGCTCTAAAACAACTCTTCGCAGGCAGAGTACCAAACGTTGGGTAGAGACAAAAATAAATTTTATTTATTGTTATGAGCGGTACAATTCAACTATTTAAATGCAGCAGGTCAATTTCCGCTAAACTGCCCTGCTGCATTTAAATAGGCTGATTATTACAAGCTAAGGTGATTAGGCGCAATAATAACACCCGCAGTATAGTTCCAGTTAAACGTCATGTCGGTTGCCGTAATTACGATGCTCCCTGTATAAGTAACATTGTTTAAGGTAACGGTGAGAGGATATGTACCCGGGGTGAAAGAAAGTGCTGTACCCGCCGAAAAAAAGTAAGCATTTTCTGCAGGAAGCGGGGTATTAGTTACCAGGCAGGTGAGGGGATCGGGCCGTTTTATGCCCAGAAAATTTATGCTGAGGTTATTTCCATTCGAACTTTTTGTAAGCATGGGGATGCTGTTGCCGCAAGCATAAATTTTACTGGTTTGAGCTGCAAAATACATTGTTTTACTGCCATTTACCGTAGTAAGCATGGGCACCATCGTTATTTGTTCGACCGGATCATAAGACACTACAGTATAAACAGGCGATGGCACATAAACATTATTGGTTACCGTAATTGAAACAGAAGCCGTAGTGCCGCTATTGGTAGTAGCAGTTACTGTATAGCTACCCGCCGCGCTAAATTTTAATATTGCTATATTTTTTATTTTAAATAAAGTATTGGCTGATGCAGGAGTGACGCTCCACTGTACTGAATCATTAACTGCGCCAACTAAAATAAGGGAATCGGGCTCATTAAGGTCAAGTGTTAATTTGGCTGCGGTTATTTGGCCCTTAGTAAAAGTTAATCCCGATTTTTTGCATCCCTGCATTACGAGTGTCAACAGGAAAAAGGCAAATATGCCATAAGTTAAGTTTTTCATTTTTTTGGGTTTTAATGTGTTTTGCAATTCTGTTTATTGCATCATCGCATTAAAAATGAAAAACGTTGGGTATGGCGGATATTTTACTTATTTTACAGTATCAAGTTCTATAGTGTTTCACTTCAGTTATTTGTCGTATTGAATTTCCTTTGCGGTATTCATAACACTCGCATTTCGCAGATGGGCGTTTATAGGAGACACTAATTTATAAGGCCGGTTAAACGCTTCCTGCCTTACTTTAAAATAATCGGCTAATTTGCGGATAACATCTTTGGATAAGCCTTTTTTATAGTTTAAAATATCAGATACATATCCCTTGCTAATTCCTAATATTTCGGTCATATCCTGCGGCTTCAAATGATGGTCGTGTATAAAAGAACGTAATAGAGTAATAGGGTCTGTTTCTTTAAAGGTATTATGCTCGTCGTCGTATTTTTCAATCAGTAATGTCAAAAGGTCAATTTCGTCCTGTAAGGTTTCATCATTTTCACCCGCCAATAAAGTTTCAAGCTGGGTGCAGTATTGGTTGTATTGGCTTTTATTTTTGATGATTGTATATTTTATTGCTACCGTTTCCATATTTAATAAAGATTAATAGTGTACTGGCTTTCCTGTTTACAAATCTTATCGTACGCTGCATGTGTACCTATCCAGCAAACAAATAAATGTACTTGCCTTGCTCCAAAAACATACTTGCAGATCATTCTGTAATTATTCCCTGCAATGTCAAAAACAACCCTATTACTGCTTTTACCTAATATATCGGCAGTGTTATAGGTCCGTTTCATGTCAGTCGGTTGTTCCCAATTTGCAAGCTTTAGTTTTTCTGTCCAATCTTCCAGGGATGTTTTACTCCGGGGCTGGCCATGTGCAAAATCTTCCAAAGTTTGCTTTTTGATAAGGTGAACTTTCATTCGTTAACAAATATAAATAAAAAAGTTCACTTTTTGTGAACTTTTTATCTTGTTTTTTATTTCTTACTTGCCGCGACAGGCTTCTTAACTGATGATTTAACAGCGCCTTTCCCAACATTCCAAAATATAAACGTCCCCCTGTCGGTAGATGATACGATGTCTATCTTTCCATCTTTATTCAGATCGACTGCCAGTACATCCGAACCCGCACCTGAACGGTTATGCACCAGTTCGGGCACAAACCTTGCCCCGCCCGGCGCTTTCTTATCCCTTACCGTACGATAAACATATAATACAGGTGGCCCGTAAGGGTCAGGGTCATAAAAATCATCCAAATGCGTCCAGTACCGTTTGCCTACTATAAAATCGGGTATGCCATCGCCATCAATATCTGCAAAGGTTGAGCCATGCTGCTGAGAGAACGCCACCCCGCCTGCATTATTTTTAAAAGAGTAATCATCATTTATCATGTGCTCCACAAACGTTATAGTGCCTTTTGGATCCCGTTTTTGCTCATACCAGGCCATCCCGAAGCCATGCGCGTTGAGGCTAGTTACTACATCATTTAAGCCATCGCCGTTAACATCGTAAACAGCCATTACGCTGCCGCCAATGCCCGAACTGCGGTGCCCCGCCCTGCCAAACGCGGTGGAATGATATGTCCATAGGCCCTGGTTTTGTCCGGCGGGTGGCTGCTCCCACCAACCGTTGGCATTTATAATATCCATGCGCCCATCGCCATTAATATCGCCCACACCAATGCCATGCGTCACCGAATATCCTTTTTCTGATACCTGGTGCTGTATCCAGGGTTTGCTCACATCGGCAGGGTCGGGTTTCGCGTAATACAAAGCGCCGCCCGAGCCATACACCAGTTCGGGTATCCCGTCGCCGTCAATATCTCTTAGTACTGTAATTTCTGTTTGAATACCTTTAACAACATCATATTTCTCCCATCGTTTATTTTCTCCCTTGGGATTAATATATAAGGTTGAGGTTGGCGGCCCGGTCAATATATCGGGCCAGCCATCGCCGTTATAATCAAAAGCATACTGGCAATTTACGGCCGCGAAATCTTTAGCCGGGTTAAGCACGGGGGCCAAATAAACCTCGCCGAAGCGGGTATAATCAGGGCCGTAATAAATATACGGGCCCGCAACAATATCTGTAAAGCCATCCTTGTTAAAATCGGCAGCTGCGGCACTCCAGGAGTAATACATATCACTGATATGCTGTACCTTATACCGTGGTGACGATGCTTCTTTAGGCATCGCTTTCAATCCTACGTTCCGGTAAAGCACATTCTTAAATTGAGCCGTTCCGCCGTTAACATACAATGCAATGGGGCCATTGTTGCCATAGGTTTCGTCGGCATAACCGCCCATTTCGCTGCCATCATTAATAAACGTGCGCATTATGTTTGCATCAACAAATACTTCGGCCTGGTTCCATTCATTAACCTGTATAGCCGTTTCAGGGCGGGTTACAGGCAGGTTTAAGTTGCTTGCCCCCTGCCTGAACCCGCCCGCAACCCCGCCGCTATTACGGCCATTAGCTGCCGCGCCTTCTGCAGGTTTAGGCGCAACACGCATGGTACCGCTCGCCCGGCTCAATTTTTCCCTGCTTAATTCTTTGCCCTGCGCGTCGAGCGTTACGCGGTAGTTTGCCGCTTCGCCATTTTTTATCGCGAGCAGCAGCCCCTTGTAGCCTTCAGCGGTTTTTTCGGCACGTAATAATAAGCCTATTTCGGTATTAGCATCACACTTAAAAGCAAAGTGAACCGCGATGTCCTGGTAGCCTTTGTCCAGCATCAGCCAACCTGCATTTCCGCTTGAGGCCGTAGCCGTAATTTCGCCGTCTTTGGCTTTCCAATCGGCCTGTCCAACTCCATGCCAGCCTGTTAAGGCAGAACCCTTGAAACTATGATCGGGAATAAACGTGAGGCCCGAACCCAATTTTGCATTTCCGGGTTCGGTTTGCCCAAAGACGAACGTGGTGCAGCATAACAGCACGCACAGTAAAATAGCTTTCATTTTATTTTGGTTAGCGGTTTATAATTTTATTTAAGCAATAAGGCCAATTCCCTGCACATCGCTTCTATTTCTTCTTCTGTATTATAATAATGCACCGATGCCCTTACCACGCTGGCTAAATGATTTTTATTCATATAGATCAGGGTTGACTTAGCGAGGCCGACAGATACATTGATCTGTTTCTCGGCCAGTTTGCCTTTTACCGCTCCGCTCTCCATCCCGCGCAAGGAATAAGTTACTATACCGCATTGTTCGGCGCCAAAATCGTGCACAGTGACCCCGTCAATAGCTGCCAGCAGCCTGCGCATGGAGTTGGCTAATACCTGCACACGCTGCCATATACGGTCAACGCCAATAGTTAACGCGTATTCGACCGCTTTGCCCAGGCCCAGTGTAAGGGCGCGGTTCTTTTCATACAATTCAAACCGGCGGGCATCGTTCCTTACCTGATACCCATCCATGCTTACCGACGGCGTGCTGAAACCATCCATAAATAATAGCTTCAGTTTACCTTGTACTTCTTTCCGTACATATAAAAACCCGGTTCCCCTGGGTGCCCGCAGGTATTTGCGCCCGGTTACTGATAGCATATCGCAACCAATTTCCTGCACATCAATGGGTACCTGTCCTGCACTCTGGCAGGCATCAAGCAAATATAAAACATGGTGTTTTCTGGCTATTTTGCCAATTTCAACTATCGGTATCATACCGCCTGCCGTTGAGGGGATATGCGTAACCGCAATAAGTTTGGTTTTGGGCGATATGGCGGCTTCTAATGCCGACAGGGAAAAGTTGCCCTGCTCATCATTCGGTATCACTTTAGTTTCAACCCCATAAGTTTTCTGAACATTTATAAAACCTATTAAATTGGTTATATACTCCATTTCGGAGGTAATGATCTCGTCGCCTTCTTTAAAATCAATTCCGTTAAAGGCAAGCCCCCAGGCTGTGCTGGCATTTTCTACAACGGCTATTTCGCCTTTATCCGCATTGATCAATTTTGCGATAAGGGCATAGGTATTTTCTAATTGATCTTTATATTTTGATTCAGTTTCATAGCCGCCTTCCACCGCTTCTTCCTGCAAATAATTAACAACGGTATCCACCACCACATCGGGCGGCATAGAAGCGCCCGCGTTATTAAAATGTATTTTCTTTGCCGTTCCTTTTGTTTCGGCCCGTAATTGTTTAATTTCCTGTTCGGTTAATATAGCACTCATTATTTATATAAGGTATCTTCTATCTCCGAAGGTAATTGTTATTACTTAGGTTACAAAATCCCGGTTCACACCAATAAAAAAACCCGCTTTTAAAGCAGGTTCTTTCCTAATATATGTTGAGTTAATTATAGCCTAATTTTCTGCGTAAACCGGTTTTTTAATACCGCTGTCATACGCTTTTAAATTCTTCTTTAATAATTTACGGGCAACGTGAATGCGGGTTTTAACTGTGCCGATGGGGATAATTAAATGATCGGCAATTTCATGGTATTTATGGCCCTCGAAATACATGGTGAATGGCACGTAATAATCAGCAGGCAGCCTGTCTAAGGCTCTTTTAATGTCGTCCATTACAAACTTGGCCTCACCCTGGTTCTTTGTTGAACTGTATACCAGGTTGGGCGATGATATCTCATCAGATTTGGTAACAAATGTGCTCATTTTAACAAAACGGCGATAATTGTTGATGAAGGTGTTTTTCATGATGGTATACAACCATCCTTCTAAATTAGTGCCTTCTTTAAACTTATTGTAATAAGTTATGGCTTTCAACATTGTATCCTGAACAAGGTCGTTAGCATCGTCTGCATCGTGAGTGAAATGTAAGGCGTATGATCTTAACGAACTTGCCTGACGCAATACTAAGGTGTTAAACTCTATCTTTGTCATTTGTGAATGTTTTGTATGGGTTTGTAGACAAAGTTGATACCACATACAAATTCATTAACAAAGTGTTTTACAAAGTTTACCTAATATTCAGGTTTTTAAAGGTGGTTGTGTGTAAGGGCGAAACAGCCTATAACTAATTTATTTACAGCTAATTAATATGGTAATAAAACAGGAATATTGCTGTAATTGTTATCAGTTTTTGGCCGGATAATTTATTTTTTTGCAAAAAAATTAACCAATAATGTTTACTTCGCGTTGTAAAGTAACGCCGAATTTGGAGTACACACTGTCTATAATTTGCGACGAAAAGTTGTACACTTCTTCGCCCGTTGCGCCGCCGTGGTTCACCAAAACCAGGGCCTGGTTCTTCCAGGTGCCGGTATGGCCAACCACTTTTCCCTTCCATCCGCATTGCTCAATGAGCCAGCCCGCGGCCAGTTTAACATAGCCTTCGCCCGCGTGGTAGTGTACTATATCGGGGAACTTTGCTTCAATAGGTTTAAACTCACCGGCAGTAATAACCGGGTTTTTAAAAAAGCTGCCCGCGTTGCCAATGGTCGACGGATCGGGCAGTTTAGCCACGCGGATATGCGATACCACCTGCGATACATCTTTTATAGTAGGTTGGGTAATGTGCCGGTCGGCCAATTCCTGCCCTATCGCTCCATAACTCAAGTTGAGGCTGGGAGTAAGCGATAACTGCAATTTTACCGAAACAATAATGTACTGCCCTTTCAGCTCATCCTTAAAAACACTTTCGCGGTAGCCGAATTTGCATTCCTCCTTGGTGAATGTTTTAAACTGCCCGGTTGCAATTTCAAATGCTTTACAGCTATAAAAAACATCCTTTAACTCCACACCATAGGCGCCGATATTTTGTATAGGCGCCGCCCCTACAGAACCGGGTATCAGACTCATGTTCTCCAGTCCGGCATAATTGCGCGCTACGCAAAAGTTTACCAGGTCGTTCCATACCTCGCCGGCGCCGGCTTCAATAAATACCTCGTTTTTATTAATGCGATGCTCAATGCCGCGAATATTTACGCGGATAACCAGCCCCTCAAAATTATTTACCAGCAGCAGGTTGCTGCCTCCGCCTAAAATCAATCTTTCGGTTTGCTGCCATTGCGGGTCCATAAACAGTTCAACCAGTTCGTTCTCGTGGTTTATCTCAGCAAAAAAACTAGCGTTTACATCAACACCGAAGGTATTAAAGTTTTTGAGGGAAACATTTTCCTGTATCTGGAGCATGGGGCGAATTTCGGAATTTAATTGTAATAAACTATCTTCATATAATATTCAAAAGTTTTTAAGATGAGCTGAAAGGGCAGTACATTATTGTTTCGGTAAAATTGC
>JABDBW010000080.1:0-132 GCA_013288485.1 Bacteroidota bacterium | reverse complement strand
TCTATTATTCGTATTTGTCTTTTCTCAATCATACGGCCAAAATTTCAAAGCCCGCTTTTACGATCTTATAAGTAAAAAAGACACTTCCGCTCAATCAAAATTACTTGCCGATTGGGAAAAGACCAACCCTGA
>JABDBW010000079.1 GCA_013288485.1 Bacteroidota bacterium | reverse complement strand
GATAAAACCCGTAAAGAACACGCCGCCGTTTACCAGCCCTATATAAAAAATCCAAAAGCTGCTGCTAAGCCAAAAAAAAATCAGGTTGCCGACGAATTGCAGCAGCAGTATTATGAAAACATAGTAAGTATAAGTTCAATAGATGAAATAGGCCAGGCGCCGCCTAAAGCGGAAGGTAAGCACTCCGGGAGAAAAGAGGATAAGATAATTGAACGCTTTATACAGCACGAACCGCAAATTAAACATCCGGGCGATATTAAGCTGGATAATGAGAATAAAGCAAAGAAAAGTTCGGAAGACAGTGATGAGTTAGTAACAGAAACCCTGGCCCGCGTTTATACCGACCAAATGCTTTATAACAAAGCCATATTAACCTACAAAAAATTGATGTTGAAATTTCCGGAAAAAAGCCCTTACTTTGCAGGCCAGATCGAGCAATTAGAAAATAAAATAAATTAATATAAAGAAATGTATTTAGTATTAGTGATCATTGTTATTATAGTGTGCGCCCTGTTAGGGCTTATTGTATTGATACAAAACCCTAAGGGTGGTGGTTTATCGTCAAATTTTTCAAGTTCGTCACAATTAATGGGCGTACAAAAAACAGGTGACTTTTTAGAAAAAGGAACCTGGATACTGGCTATAACCCTCATGGTTTTAGCATTGGCCATTAATGTTGCCGTAAAAGGCGGATCAGCAACTACCAACTCGCAGTATAACGAGCAAATTAAAAAATCATTGACAGCTCCAACTAATGCGCCGGCGCAGCAGCCTACATTCCCAACATTGCCCCAGGCACCTGCAAAGAAATAATTCAAATGTCATTTCGACGAGGAAGGAGGAGAAATCATATACGAACAATAAGTAAACTTGCGATCGTATAAGATTTCTCTCTATCGTTCGAAATGACATTTCTCTTGGCTTTTTTGTAAAAAGCTACTGCCATCATGGCATTGATAAATAGACTGATATAAACCAGGAAATTACCGGATTGCTAACTATCGGAGTAAATCTGACAATACAACAGTATATATATGCCAATTTTATACTTGGCATAATTGATGTGCAATGCAAGCGAAAAGAAAAACTTTTATAACCAAAAAATAATTAAGTATGTCATTAAACATTAAACCTATCGGAGACAGGGTAGTAGTTGAAGCTGCACCCGCCGAAACGAAAACCGCTTCAGGTATTTATATTCCTGAAACCGCGCAGGAAAAACCACAGCATGGAAAAGTTGTAGCAGTGGGCCCCGGTAAATATGCCGAACAAACAGGTAACTTAATACCTTTATCAGTTAAAACCGGCGATAAAGTTCTTTACGGAAAATTTGCAGGCCAGGAAGTTACCATCGAAGGTAAGGATTACCTGATCATGCGGGAATCGGATATTTATATCGTACTTTAATTAATTGACTGGATCATTGAATTTCATTCACTCATTCAATCACTCACTAATTCAAAATTAAAAATATGTCAAAGCAAGTTAAATACAATGTTGAAGCGCGCGACGCCCTGAAAAGAGGCGTTGATATTTTATCGAACGCGGTTAAAGTAACGCTGGGCCCTAAAGGACGCCACGTAATTATTGATAAAAAATTCGGTTCGCCGGTAGTAACCAAAGACGGTGTTACCGTAGCGAAAGAAATTGAATTAAAAGACCCCATTGAAAATATGGGCGCGCAAATGCTGAAAGAAGTAGCTTCAAAAACTGCTGATATTGCAGGCGACGGTACGACTACTGCTACTGTACTGGCCCAGGCCATTGTTACCGCGGGTATTAAAAACGTAGCTGCTGGTGCAAACCCAATGGACCTGAAACGCGGTATAGACAAAGCGGTAAAGGTTGTTGTTGAAAACTTAAAAGCTCAAAAACAAGATGTTGGCGATGATTTCAGCAAGATCAAACAAGTTGCGGCTATATCAGCAAATAACGATGAGCTGATTGGCGAAATGATAGCCGATGCGATGCAAAAAGTTGGAACCGGCGGCGTTATTACCGTTGAAGAAGCAAAAGGCACCGAAACAGAAGTTAAAACTGTTGAAGGTATGCAGTTTGACCGTGGTTACCTTTCGGCTTATTTTGTAACCAATACCGATAAAATGGAAGCAGAACTGGAAAACCCTTACGTGCTTATCTATGATAAAAAAATATCATCAATGAAGGAATTGCTGCCTATTTTAGAAAAACAGGTACAAACCGGCAAACCTTTATTAATTATTGCTGAGGACCTGGACGGCGAAGCCTTATCAACCTTAGTGGTAAATAAAATACGCGGCTCACTGAAAGTGGCTGCTGTTAAAGCCCCTGGCTTTGGCGATCGCCGTAAAGCTATTTTAGAAGACATCGCTATCCTGACCGGTGGTACAGTAATTTCGGAAGAAAGAGGGTATAAACTGGAAAATGCCGACCTGTCTCATTTAGGTGTTGCCGAAAAGATCTTGATCGACAAAGACAACACAACCATTATTAATGGCGGTGGCGAATCTGCGGCTATACAATCACGGGTTAGCGAGATCAAAATTCAGATGGAAGCAACTACTTCTGATTATGATAAAGAAAAACTGCAGGAGCGTTTAGCCAAATTATCGGGCGGCGTAGCTGTATTATATATCGGCGCTGCTTCGGAAGTTGAAATGAAAGAAAAGAAAGATCGTGTTGATGATGCTTTACACGCAACCCGTGCGGCTGTTGAAGAAGGTATTGTTGCAGGTGGCGGCGTTGCTTTCATCCGTGCGGTTGAAGCTTTGGTTAACCTGAAAGGTGATAACGAAGACGAAAATACCGGTATCCAGATAATCCGTCGCGCTATCGAAGAGCCATTGCGCCAGATATGCGAAAACGCGGGTATTGAAGGTTCAATAGTTGTACAAAAAGTAAAAGAAGGTAAAGGCGATTTTGGTTATAACGCCCGCACCGATAAATACGAAAACCTAATAAAAGCAGGCGTTATCGACCCAACTAAAGTGGGCCGTGTAGCCTTAGAGAATGCTGCTTCCATAGCGGCCATGCTGTTAACTACAGAATGTGTGTTAGCTGATGATCCGGAAGAAGCACCTGCTGGTCCGCCAATGGGCGGCGGTGGTATGGGTGGTATGATGTAATATTGAGTTCTGAGTCTTAAGTTTTGAGTCCTGAGTTCAGGACTTAAGACTAATGACTCAAGACTGCTGACCTGAAAAAACCCTGTCTGAAAAGGCGGGGTTTTTTATTTGGCGATATTTTCTAAGGCTTGTCTTTTATTCCGTACAAAGCATAGAATTTTACTGTACACCCTTGTTTGTCATTACACCGTAAACGGTCTGTCATTTGTTAATCAAATGATTGATTAAGTAATATTCCGGCTACAATTAAACTTAAATTTGTACTCATAGTCAGATAAACAACAATCAGGCACAACAATTGAATATAAGGACACATGAAACAATTATCACAAACCGCCACCTACATCCGCACAACTATTGTTGAGTGGGTATTTTATAAAGGCCCCGAACTATTTGTATCTATATACGGAAAGTAAAAATTATTAACTTCGTAGCTTAATTATGAAGTTACAAGATACTGATATACACAAGCTATACAACGCGGCCTATTCCTGGCTTTTACTACATGGGTCAGTTCTGGTACTATCAATAATAGTATTATTAATAGGGTTACGAATAATCAAATTTATCGGCACACGATTACGTGGCCGCATGAGTAAAAGAAAAGTCCACTCGTCGTTACAGCCATTTTTTCTTAGCCTTGCTTTAACCGCTTTATATATACTGCTTATTCTGGGCGTAGCCGGTATAAATGGTATTAATATCAGCTCGTTTAGCGCAGTACTTGGTGGCTTTACCGTTGCTGTGGGCTTGGCGCTATCAGGTACGTTCCAGAATTTCGCTGGCGGCGTGCTTATCCTCTTACTAAAACCTTTTGAACTCGATGATAATATTGTGGCCCAGGGGCAGGATGGTATAGTAACCTCCATACAAATATTTTATACAGTGCTGATCACGTTTGATAGCAAAACAGTTATTATTCCGAATGGAAAATTATTTAACGAGGTAATAGTTAACGTTACCCGCGAAGGCAAGCGCCGACTTGATTTTGAAATAAAGTTAGGCTACGCCGCGGATGCCGAACAGGTAATGGCAATTATAAATAATGCCATTAAAAATACGCCTGCTATATTAGCTGATGCCAATAACAGGGTGGGCATATCGGCATTAGAAGTTGACGGTATTAAATTTATTGTAAATGTTTGGGTTGAGCCTGCCGATTTCCTGGCTACCAAATTAGCCCTGCATAACAACATCATAAAAGACCTGCAATCCAAAGGCGTTAAATTGCCCGGTACCTGATCAAATTTTTTGTTTAGCCTTTATTTCGAAATAACGGTTAACGGTATTTATGGTTAAATTTTGCGGCGCGCTTAAAATAGAAGGTATACCATGTTTGGCCAATTCCTTTACGATCAATTTTTTATCGTAGGCAAACTTTTCGGCAATGGTTTTTATATAAATGCTCTCAACGTCGGCAGCATGTTCACCGCTTAGTTTTTTAAGCTCGGTATTTTCAAAAAAAACAACTAATAGTAAATGAAATTTAGCTATCCTTTTTAAAAACGGAAGCTGCCTGTTTAATGCCGATAAACTTTCGTAATTGGTAAAAAACACAACCAGGCTACGCTGTTTAATTACCCCGCGAACGGTGGTATACAGCAATTCCATATTGGTTTCGAGATAGCGTGTTTTTTCTTTGTATAAAACTTCCATTATTTTATTAAGCTGGCCCGGTCGCCGGTCGGCGGGGATAACCGCGCCTTTTTTTTCTGATATGGTGATCAGCCCGGCTTTATCCTCTTTCAGTAAAGCTACATTTAATAATACCAGGCTGGCATTTATAGCATAGTCGAGCAAACTTAAACCGTCAAAAGGCATTTTCATTACCCTCGATTTATCGATCACGCAATACACATGCTGCGATTTCTCGTCGGTATAGGCGTTGGTCATCAGGCTGCCGTGCCTTGCTGTGGCTTTCCAGTTTATGGCCCGGTAATCATCGCCGGGCACATAGGTTTTTACCTGGTCGAACTCAAGGCTATGCCCCAGCCGGCGTATTTTTTTTATACCAATTTCATTGAGCCGGTGTGATATGGCCATTAACTCATACCTTCGCATTTGTAAAAACGAGGGGTATACCGGTAATACCTCTCCCTGTTTAAAATTATATCTCCGGTTGATGAGGCCCAACGGCGAGCGGATATATACCCTGATATCGCCAAACCCGTACTCGCCGCGTTTTACCGGGCGCAACAGGTAATTGATCAGCTTGGTTTGCTGCGGCTGCAGATCGGTTTTAAACCATACATCGCGTTTTTGAAATTGAAACGGGATCTCGTCAATAATACCCGCGCTTATTTTGAACGGATACCTGTTTTCAATATAAACACCCAGTTCATTTTCGTCATTATTACTCAGGCGCTCGGGCGCGTGGCGCCTGGCGAATATGCCGTTTGGTATGCGGTATAGCAGGATGATATCAATAATAACAATTACCGTGATAACCCAAAAGAACAATTCAGGCAAAACACCGAGCCACGGAAAAAAGAAAGAAAACACAAAAAACACTACAGAGCACCCCAACGCGATAAAGAGCCGGTTTGCTAAAAAAAGGTTTGTATAAAATGTGCTGAAGATCTTTTTCACGCGGATAGATTAACGGGGCACTTCAATTTTCTGTATAATTTGAGTCACAATTTCATCCGGCGTAACGCCTTCCATTTCTTTATCGGGCGTTAGCATTATGCGATGCCTTAACACCGGCGGGGCTATAAAAATAATATCATCGGGCGTAATAAAATCGCGGCCCTTTATTGCCGCCAATGCCTTGGCGGCGTTAATAATTGCCAGCGAAGCACGCGGCGAGCCCCCCAGGTAAAGCGACTTATTATTACGCGTTTCATGAATTATTTTTGCTGTAAACTCCAGTAATTTAGGCTCTACGTGCAAGCCCTTTACTACCTGCCTCAATGAAACAATATCCTGGATGGAAAGTACAGGGCTGATATGACTTAACTGGTCGATAGGGTTTTGCTGATGCTGCTGTGTTATAATGGTAAGCTCTTCCTCGAGCGTAGGGTATTTTATTTCTACCTTAAAAATAAATCGGTCCAACTGCGCTTCGGGCAACCGGTAAGTGCCTTCCTGCTCGATAGGGTTTTGGGTGGCCAGCACAATAAAGGGTTCTTCCATTTTATAGGTTTGCCCATCAATAGTTACCTGGCGCTCCTCCATTGCCTCAAACAGGGCCGATTGCGTTTTTGCCGGCGAGCGGTTTATCTCGTCAATTAATATAATATTTCCAAAAATTGGCCCCGGTTTAAACTCAAACGCGCTGTTTTTTGGGTTAAATATAGAAGTGCCCAATACATCTGATGGCATCAGGTCGGGTGTAAACTGTATACGCGAATAACGTGCATCAATTGCTTTAGCTATGAGTTTAGCTGTTAATGTTTTGGCAACACCCGGTACACCCTCTATCAATATATGCCCATCAGCCAGTATACCGGCCAGTATCAGGTCAATAGTATGGTGCTGGCCAACTATTATTTGGGCCAGGGTTGCTTTTATTTGTTCAACAGCGCTGCTAAGTTTACTTAGGTCTGTTCTTTGTTCAAACAGTTCGTCTTCCATAATTATCAGGATTGGGAATTAAATTTTTCTATCAGTTGGTTTAATACAATAAGTTCATGATCGGTGACGCGGCTTTGGTTGGTTAAATAGTTAATATAATCAACCAGTTCGCGGGCAAATATTAGCTCCAGCCCGGTTTTGTGCGCCAGCGCATCAATAAATTCGTTATCCAATTTATTGGTTTTTAATTGATATTGCTCACGCCAATAACCCAGCAGGTAAAGTATTTTTTTATAGGCAATATTTGTATTGTCGCGTTTTTCATAATACACCTGCCCAACTACCTTAACAAAATCGAGGGTCGAATTTTTTAAAGGCTCAATTACCGGTATGACCCGCTGGCGGCGCTTAACTTCAAAAAGTACAAATACAACTAAGGTGAAAAGGCTTAAATAATAGGCCCATTGCAGGCTGGGGTTGTTAAAAAACACCCGCATCGGCGATTTCTCATCCTCAATATCATGATTCTGATATTCATCCCAGTAAATGTTTTGTTTGGCGGGTAAATACGATAATGCCTTGGCCGCATAATCGGCCCCCTGCGGCGTTAACAAACTATAGTTGGTAAAAAGCAACGGATTAGCACAGATCAATAACTTCCCCTTCCCGAATTTGAAACTTAGGTAAGTACTGTTTCCCGCTGCGTTTTTACTTATAACGGTGGCCCTGGCTGTATCAAAATTGCTAAAATAATCATCGCTTGTGTTCTTGTCAAAACGGTAATCTTTAGTTCGTTTCAGCAAGTTGTTGGTGAAATTTAATGAGGTTTTTTCTTTGTCACTTTCTGTCTTGGTTCTAATTTCTAAAGTATTGCTCAAATAGCGCCCCCACTCAAACGAGGTAATAAAAACGGTGTGCCCCGCTTCTATATATTTAACTAACTCATTAAAATCTATCTTAGTGAAATTTACAGATTTGGCGACTATAATATAATTGCCCGAAAGCCGCTCGCTGCTAAATAAGTTATAGATCGATTTATTGGTATTAGTTACCCGGGCGCCGGCAAAAATATCATCGAGCTGATGATAAAAAACATAGGTGCCAAATGGTATTTTATCATCATAATACAAAGTAGCCTGCCAGTTAACGGGTTTGGGTTTATTATATTCAATAACCACATATAACACCAGGAGCAACGAAGCGGCAATAAGGTATATCTTAAAGTCTTTCATACAGCTTTAACTTTAAAATCATTAAACCTGGTGCTTATTTTGGTAAATACGGGCATGTCGATAATAAATTCGCCATACCAAACATATTCAAACTGCCGGGTGAGTATTTTAAAAGCAATACGTTGTTCGGCATCGGTTAGTTCGTTAATATAAATGCTGTTGGTTTTATTAATGTCCCATTTAATCAACCCGGCATCGCTTAACTGCCTGAGCGATCTTAAATACAATATGCGTACAGCAAAACGATAGTTTTGGTGCGCTATGGCTTTTTCTAACTCTGCATCGAGGTCTGTTTCATAAATATTTTCAACAGACTCATTATAAGGCAGGGTCGCTGATAAGGGCTTGCGCCTAACAACATTTAACGCGTCGACACCCACCAGTTTAAGTATTAAAAATACAAGAGCTGCTATTCCGAGCGCAATAAGCACGTACTGTTCTATTCTCCCCAAAATGCTTTTATCGTCCGTATCAAATAAGCTCCAAAACCATTTCCAAAAGCGTGTCCATAGCGATTCACCTGCATAGCCGCCATTGCCATATTGAAACTCTTTTTGCGCGCTGTAATTTTTTAAAGCGGCGCCATTAAAATATCTTTGGATAACAAGGGCAGTATCATTATGCACTACTAATTTCTGTTTAACAGGTTTCACGGGCATAGCACCCATAGTTAAACAAAAACTAATGACTAAAATTGAACCGGTTAAATACAGAAAACGCAGCATTTAATATTCTTCGGCAGGTGTATCGGCATCGGTGCTGTCGGTGCCTATTTGGTTTATGCGCCCCATTAATCCGGTTGCATCTTTAGCCTCGGCAAGGCTAAAATAGCAAATGGTTAAAGTTACCAGCGGCAAAATATATAGTACCATTGCCAGTTCTTTAAGTATTGTACCCATTATAATCGACAACATTGACAGGTGTATATGTTTAGCCTTATGAAAAAAAACACTCCAAACATTTACAACCTGGAAAGGCATATTGACCACGGTTGAGCAAACAAACACAATTAGCCCGCTTATAAATAAGGCGCCAAAAATCGTCCACCAATTCTCTTTTATAAGCCTGAAACTTTGATTAAAGGCGTAGCCATAGCTGGTGTTTTCAACTATGATTATGGCAAATATTAACCCTAAAATTGGGTAAAGATAAATCCCCGGAATAAGGCAAAAAATAAAGCCAATTATTAAAATAAGGTAATTTAATATAGCACTGCCAAATATCCTGAAAAAATAAAATTTAAAATAACCCCATAGCTCTTCATTGGTAGGCGCAATATTCCCTTTCTCCTTATATAAAGCCATAAATGATAAGATAGTTACTTTTATAGCAATAAATCCTGTTAAGGCAAACACTATAGATAAAATTGTTTCTATGCCATAGGAAGTCCGAAAGCCTGTATTACCCTGGCCAAAGTTTCCGTCAGCATTATTGAGTGTATCCATCATTTTAATCTGCTGCATAATGCTGGCAACTCCGGCCGCCAGCAAAAAAAAGCCGCAAAATGTAAAAAAGCAACTCAACAGCGGTTTAATGTTTTGCCTGATAAATAAAAAACTATCGGCAATTATTTCGCCAAAGTCGCGTGTTTTTGAAAGTTCAATCTTAGGTTCCATTTGTGATAGCGTTTGGTTGTTGATTTAGCTTATTGGGGTAGATAATTACATACCATATAATAAAAATTAATGAGGCTGTTAATATTAACCCGCTCAGCCAAACAGGCATTTCGGTATGGGGGGTTACAAAGCTTTCAAAAAATGCGGCCATTATAAATATGGGTACCAGGCCCAGGGTAATTTTCATGCCATCTTTTGCGCCCTGTTTTACTGATTCTATTCGTTTATAGGTTTTTGGGAACAGCAGGCTATTACCCAAAACTATCCCGGCGCCCCCCGCAATGATGATCGACGAAATTTCTAACACACCATGTATCCAAATAACCAATACCGATGCCATGCCCAGGTTTTTGCTGAAAAAAAAGTATTCGAACGAGCCCAGCATTAAACCGTTTTTCAATAGTAAATATACAGAGCCAACTGAAGCGAAAATGCCGAATACAAAGGTTAAAAGGGCTACGTAAATGTTATTGCCCCCAATAGCAATAAACATTGAAAATTCGCTGTGGTGTTTATAAACCGCGAAGGGGTCGTGTTTAGCAATATTGGCCAGCGTCATATCAATATACTCATCGCCTAAAATAAGCCGTACAAAGTTCACGTCATATTTTGCCGATAAAGCGCCCA
>JABDBW010000078.1 GCA_013288485.1 Bacteroidota bacterium | reverse complement strand
CGGGGAGGATAGATACCGGAACATTGGGAATACCTGTTCTGCGCATTTCATTAAAGGCTTCATTTGCCGCAAACGGATTCAAAGCTGCCCATTTCTGGGTAATAATGTTTTGCTCGGTAGGGCTAGCAATGGCTGCCTGGCTATAATAGGTCGTAGCCTGTGCAGCGGTAAGCCCCAGATCAGTAAACGATATTTAAATTAAAAAAAATATGAAAGCAAAATATATAAAAAGAATTACGGCACTCGGCTTTGTAGCGTTGCTGTCATTCAGTGCGTGTTTGAAAGACGACGCCCATTATTTCAACCCCGAGGCAACGCAATCAAGTGTAGCGATGCTGATCAATAGTGGTTTGGCAAATTTTGGCAAAGATGCCGTGACCGCTCCGGGTATTGATACTGTAAAATTTGGTGTGGCTATTGCCCAGCTTAACCCGCTGGCGTCAGCTACTACAGTAGTTATCGGCGTTGACAATACTTATGTTACTTCGTATAATGCAGCTAACTCGGCAATAAATTATCAAACTATACCAAGTACTGCATATACATTGCCTGCAACTAATATTACAGTACCGGCAGGAAGCAACTCTGTTATAGCAACGGTATATATTAACCGCAACCTGTTAAACCCTTCTCTAAGCTATATGCTTCCCATTAAGATCGTGAGCGCTTCGGGTATCACTATCAGCGCGAATGACAATGTTCATTATTACCACATTATTGGTAACGACTTTGCAGGCGCTTATATTTGGGATTACCGCAGATGGCAAAATGGTACAGGACCTGGTGCAGGCCAGATACCTTCTCAGGGCCAGGGCCTTCCGCCTGATATTTCTACCATTGGAGCGGTTGGTGCAATAAACCCGATAGGGCCTACAGAGATAGCCATGCTAACCGGTTATAACGGCACAGGGGTAAACTATGATATTACGTTTACTCGTACAGCAGGCACCCCGGTAACTTATACCAACTGGAATGTTTTCTTTAACGCTACAGAAATTGCAAAGTGGACAGCTGCCGGCATCACCAACATGGTACCACCGGCATTTACCGTACCTCCGCCGGCTAACAGCAATGCTCCCAAATTCTTCGAAATGAATTATGTGTCAGGCGGCGCAGCAGGCAGGTATATTGACGATACTTACCATTAATTTAGCAGGTAAATAATATATATCTTTTAATTGAAGAGGCTGCCCCGGAATTAATTCCCGGGCAGCCTCTTTTTTGTTGATATAGTGTTCGAAAGATTTAGCGTGCAGGAAGTGATTTATCGAATTTGCATAGCGGACTAAACCCTCCCTGCCACCTATCAATCAGCCGCACCTCTTCCTTGGGAGGGAATTAAAAGCCAACTGCATTAATGAAGGCTACATAAAATGGGTTTGTCTTTACTTTTTAGCCGGATTAACGGCGCCCGGTTTATGATGTATAATATCCACCACCTCTATATAAGTAAAAAGAGGGCAATAAGGGCCCACAGGTATATGCCCGTCGGCATCGTAGGCCAGTTTTGAAGGTATGATAAAAGTGGCATGGGCGCCTTTGTTCAATAATAAAAATCCCTGGTCCCAACCGGGGATAACCCGCTTTTGCCCAACAGGTATACGGATAGGGTTATATGGAATGGCAGGAGGGGGTAACTTTGCTTTAAGGGCATCGGCTTTAATATTGGTGTCGAATATTTTACCGTTCGTTAAGCCGGCGGTGTAATTTATCACCACAGTATCGCCCGCAACTGCCAGGGGCCCTTCGCCTTTTTTGTTGATAACATAATACAGGCCCGAATCGGTTTTGGCAGCGTTCAGTTTGTTATCATCAATGTATTTTTTAATTTTCACAGGCTCCTCTTTTTTAAGCACGGTGGTAAGCGTACCTATATAGGCCCATGCTTTTGCCTGCAATTCTTTATCGGTCATTTTACCTTTCGGGATCACTTTCTGCACTTTCATGGTATAAATTATATATTTCCCTTTAAAAGAAGCCGGCCTTGGGCCTTTTTTGAATATGCTATCGTCATCCATCTTAACAGATAAACTGTCGCCAGTCGTCATTAATTTTAACGCGTCCTGGAAATCACCTTTAAAAAAAGGTCGCACAATTACCACCTTTGGGAAACCAAATTCATACGTATTGCCTATTAACGAATCAAGATCGGTTTTTGCGATTATATTTACAGCTACAAAATCGCCATCTTTTATTTTAGGGCCGTCGTTATTGGTGTACTTAATATATATAGTGCCGCCAGCGGCTTTTTCATATTCATGTTTGCAACTCGTCAATGCTGTTACGGCAATTACTAAAAGCGTTATAAATTTTCTCATTATCTATTTTATATAGCGGTAAAATTACTGCTAATTGATCAATCTTTTATTCAGATATATTTCGCCGATACCTGGCTCCCCCTGACAGATAAATGTAGAACTTTGCCCAATACCATCGCCTCATTATCCGGCACATGCCCTGCCGGGAAATCAAAACATACCGGATAAGAATAATCTTTAACCACTTCCATCACAATTTCTTCAACAGTTTGCCCGAAGGGGATATCATTATCTTTTACTTCGGTAAAGCTGCCAACCATTAATCCGGCCAGGTTTTTTAGTTTCCCGGCGCGGCAAAGTGTGCGCAGCATACGGTCGATGGCGTACAAATATTCACCTACATCTTCAATAAACAATATTTTGCCATCATAATTAAAATCAGATACTGATCCGAGCGAGGCGATGAGCAGGCTCAAATTCCCTCCAATTAAAACACCGGTGCACTCTCCGCCCCGGTTTTGGCTATGTGAATTAAAGGAATAAGTTATTTCATGGCCAAACAAAGCTTTTTTAAGCGTTTGCAGTGACTTTGCCGAAGCATCGGGTATGTTTACCGGCATTTGTCCGTGAATGGTTTGTATGTTATAATTACCGTATAAATGGGCATGTAATAAGGTGATATCGCTAAAACCAACAAGCCACTTGGGGTTTTGTGCAAACCGGCGGAAATCAACCTTATCTATCATCCGTATAGTGCCATAACCCCCGCGCGCGGCTATAATGGCTTTAATACTGTCATCGTTAACAAAACGCTGCATATCACGCGCCCGCAGCTCGTCATTACCTGCGAATTGATGAAAGGATGCGCTGGCAGTTTCGCCTAAAACAACCTCCAGCCCCCATGATTGCAGCAGGGTTATAGCATCCGTCATGGGTGCAGGCAGCTTTTTTGCCGGGCAGGTTATCGCTATCTTGTCGCCCTTTTTTAAATAAGGGGGTTGTGATGTGGCGGGTGAATGGATGTTATACATATCCAATATTAAAAAAACTTTCTGACTTTCCGTCTTTCTGACCTCCCGACTTTCTACCCAAATAACTTATCTTTGCCAATCTATTATGTCACAACTCAATAAATTTAAACGCTATACCATTACATCGGCATTGCCTTATGCTAACGGCCCCCTGCATATCGGCCATTTGGCCGGCGCTTATTTACCTGCCGACATATTTGTACGCTATTTGCGCCTTAAAAAAAAGGAGGTGGTTTACATCTGCGGATCAGACGAGCACGGCGCGGCTATTACTATCAAAGCTAAAAAGGAAAATACCACCCCCCAGGCTATTATTGATAAATACCATAACCAGATAAAAAGCAGTTTTGAGGAGTTTGGCATTGCCTTCGATATTTATCACCGTACATCTTCGGCTATACATCATGATCTTTCGCAGGAATTTTTTTTGAATTTGTATGAAAAGGATGAGTTTATTGAGAAGTTTTCGGAGCAGTATTATGATGAAGATTATCAGCAATTTTTAGCCGACAGGTACATAGTGGGCACCTGTCCCAATTGCCATAATGAAAACGCCTACGGCGACCAGTGCGAAAGATGCGGCAGCTCATTAAACCCAACTGACCTGATCAACCCCATATCGACGCTAAGCGGCAAGCCGCCTGTTTTACGGCCTACCAAGCACTGGTATTTACCTTTGGACAAGTATCAGCCCTGGCTGGAGCAATGGATAGACGAAAAGGAGGGAAGCTGGAAAGTAAATGTATTTGGCCAATGCAAATCGTGGCTAAAATCGGGCCTGCAGCCCCGCTCCATGACACGCGACCTGGATTGGGGCATCGATGTGCCTTTAGAAGAAGCCAAAGGCAAAAAGCTGTACGTTTGGATGGATGCACCTATAGGTTATATTTCGGCAACCAAGCAATGGGCAATTGACAAAGGAAAAGACTGGAAACTGTACTGGAAAAAGCAGGAAAAGGAGGCGGATGATGCCTGCCTTATCCATTTTATTGGCAAGGATAATATTGTGTTTCATTGCATTATTTTCCCGGCCATCCTGCACGCGCATGGCGAATATATTTTGCCCCAAAACGTACCGGCAAACGAATTCTTAAATTTAGAAGGAGATAAGCTTTCCACCTCGCGCAACCATGCGGTATGGCTGCATGAATATTTGAAAGAATTTCCGGGCAAACAGGATGAATTGCGCTATGTGCTCACCTCTATACTCCCCGAAACCAGCGACAGTGAATTTACCTGGAAAGATTACCAGGCACGTGTAAACAACGAGCTGGTAGCCATTTTGGGCAATTTTGTGAACCGGGTAATGATACTGATGCACAAATTTTACGATGGTAAAATTGAAAACGGCAGTGCTCAAATTAAACTAACCGACGGCTACCTTAATGATGAACTAGGCATATTTTACGATTCGCTGGAAAGTAATTTAGAAACCTACCGGTTTAGGCAGGCCCTGCAAAGCGTAATGGATATTGCGCGGTTAGGAAACCGTTATTTAACTGAAAAGGAACCCTGGAAAACTATTAAAACCGACCCGGCCGACGCTAAGGACGCTCTGCATAATTGCCTGTTTATAATTGGGCATTTAGCCGTTTGTTTGCAGCCGTTTTTGCCTGCTACCGCAAAAAAAATATTTGGTATGTTAAACTGGCCCGTTAATGATATTACTTTTGATAGCGGGATAGTATTTGCTAATGGGCACAGGTTAAACCCCTCATCTTTATTGTTTGAAAAAGTTGAGGACGAAATAATAGAAAAACAAATACAAAAACTACACGATAAAAAACAAGAAACCGCCGCTGTGGAAGAAACACCAATAACCCCGGCGAAGGAGAACATTGATTATGAATCCTTTGCTAAAATGGACATACGCACCGGCACCATTTTAACCGCCGAAAAAGTTGCCAAAACAAAAAAGCTGCTCAAACTCACCATTGATACCGGTATCGACCAGCGCACCGTAGTATCGGGCATTGCCGAATTTTATGAATCCGAAGCAATAATTGGCCAAAAGGTTAGCATACTGGTTAACCTGGAACCCCGTGAAATAAAAGGCATCATCTCGCAGGGAATGATATTAATGGCCGAAGACACGGCAGGCAAGCTAAGTTTTGTTTCGCCGGTTGATGATCTGCATAATGGATCGGTGGTTAGGTAATTTGCGGATATGCAGATGTGCAGATGGTTGGATATGCAAAAGTGTTTGACTAACTCGCCTATAATTTGCACATTTGCACATCCGTCCCGATACTTATCGGGACACATCAACAAGGTCCCGTAGTTCAACGGATAGAATAGGAGTTTCCTAAACTCTAGATATGAGTTCGATTCTCGTCGGGACCACGTTTAAATTAAAAGCCTTTGGATGAAATCCAGGGGCTTTTGCCTGTGGTAGTATTTAATGCTCCTGACAAAAAAACCTTAAAACTTAGCCAATAAAGCCTCAACAAGTTCTTCATCAACTTTTAGGCCCGCCTTTATAAAATCGTCAGGTTGAATATTTGCTATTACCGGAGTAATTTCTCTCAGTTTTTTTACCGCGTTCTGGTCTATCTCAATAAGCGATAGGTAAAGCATATATGCTTTAAGGTACTTTGGGCTTTTCCCGAACATTATTGCACAAAATTCACAGTCGTTAGTTTCGCGTTCGGTAATAATTTCAGAAAAGTAAGTGGCCATGCCTTCTTCCAGGTAGTTCACTTCATTTCCATCTACCTGCTCAACCGGCGAAATAAGATGTACAACTTCATGCGACAACTGAAAAATGCCATCTTTGCGGTCATCATCAGCTTTGCGGTATAATTCAATTTTGAAAAAATTTCTGCCTGTTAAAGTGTCTTTGCTATAAAGTAATGTACGCGGAGCGAATTTATGATACCCCAGGCCAACATACCCATAATCAGTTTTTGGCCCGAACATTTCCTCGGCTTCTGCCAGGTATTCATATTGCAGCCTTTCATATTCCTGCATAAGCTGTTTTTGAAGTATCATAGCCTTCTGTTTTACACTGCCGTATAAACAAATGTAAATAAATATTTAACCGGTAGAATAGTGCCCGTAAAACTAAACACCTGCTTGGCCAGAGACATTACACCTGGACTAGGGTGGACCAGGGTGGACCCACCTGGTCCAGCGTGAACCCACCTGTCTGCTTGCCGTTTTTTTATTTTGGATGAAATGTTAAAAAACCTGCTTTTCAATAATTTTTTTGGTTTTTGCTTATCATCGGGGGCATAACCAGCAGGTACAGAAGTTTTAAACAAGTTAATTTTATTAAGCGAAGAGATTTTTTAGCTATAAATACGCGGAAAGTATATTTTATTTGGCCGCCATTTATGCTCATCACCATTCAATTATAATAAAATCTATAGGTTTGATAGGCAACAATTATATCATTATACAAGCTGAACGGGAAATAAATGCCCATAAAAAAGCAATTACTTGAAAATTTTATTTGCATATATAATTTTATTGTTACATTTGTTTACCAATTTTTATAGAATACAACCAATATAATACCCTTTTCAGGAAACTAAAATCAAAACAAGTGAACAACGATAGATTGTGTGTTTTGTTGAAAAAGTGCTCTTCTAATACAAGTGGTACAGGCTATTGTGATGAACTATTGGCTTATTCGGGCCATGTTGATCAGGATGCTGTATCAGCCGTATGGGATGATTTAAGTACAAAAGCTGTATTTGAAAACAGCAGGACACACGCACGTTTTTATAACGAAGAAAGGAGGGCTATTATGGTTTAATCAATACCTAAACCTCAGTTACCTAAACATACCGAGGGCTTTAGCCCCGGTTTTCCGGCTTTTGAAGCCGCCCCCGGTAATTTATTAATCAAACAACCAATTACAATTAAACTAACATTCAATGTATAAGATATACAATGCATTTATTTGCGGCAAAGAATTTTGCTCGTCAAAAAAATCGCTGCTTATAATGAAGCTTGCCATGGTTTTGTTAACCCTGGCTACCTTGCAGGTAAGCGCGCAACAAACAAAAACAATAACCGGAAAGGTTGTGGATGAGAAATCAATGCCACTACCCGGCGTTTATGTGAAAGATAAAGACAGACCTTCAGTTGCTACCACCACTAACGCGCAAGGCGAGTACAGGCTGGTATTACCTGATGCCAATGCAACAATTGTTATTTCCTTTATAGGATATGACACCCAGGAGCAATCGGCAAGGGGCAAATCTATTATAAACGTAAGCATGGTGCCAACAAACACCGGCCTTACCGAAGTGGTAGTTGTAGGTTACGGTACGCAACAACGTGCCAGCTTAACCGATGCCATCGGTACCATCAATGCTGCTGAGATCAAGAGAAACTCGGTAACGGATTTAACCAACGCTATTGTTGGCCGTACCCCTGGTGTTCGTGTTACAACAGAAGACTCTAACCCGGGTTTATATCATACTGATATAGATATCCGTGGTTTTAGCGGCGCGGCAGGCGGCCAGCAAGGCCCACTGTACGTTATTGACGGTATCCCGAGAGATAAATCTTCATTTGACCACCTGGACCCGAATGAAATTGAAAGCTTCTCTGTATTAAAGGATGCCTCGGCAGCGATATACGGTGTGGAAGCGGCCAATGGTGTAATTTTGGTTACTACCCGTAAAGGTGAAGCCGGCAAAGTGCAGGTAAACTATAGCGGCCAGTACGGTGAAGTAATAATATTAAAATACCCGGATCTTGAGAACGGTTATGAGCAAGAGTCAACTTATGACGAAGCGCAATTTAACACTGCATCAAGTAACCGTTCTAATCCTATTACTCCAAAATATACTTACCAGAACATACAGGATTATTATAACGGTAAATCAGAAAGCACCGACTGGATAAGGGCAATTATAAATACCCGCTCTACCCAATGGCAGCATAACCTTAACCTTAGCGGTGGTTCTGATGTGGTAAAATTCTTTTCATCAGGCGGTTTAATTCATGAAGGCGGCTTGCTTTCTTCAGGTATAGAATATTCTGATAAATACAATGCAAGGCAAACCGTTACAGCTACGTTAGCAAAAGGCCTTGTAGCTGAATTTAACTTTAGCTTTATTGATGAAATTTATAACAGGCCCAATCAAAGTACAGGCAGGTATTATAACCTGACCAGGAACGATTGGTCATTTACCCCGCAGGACCAGGTGTTTTTATTTGATAACCCTAAGTATTATGGCCAGGCACTTGACCAGGGCCTTGATAACCCAAGGGCGCTTATTGACCCTAACGCGGCCGGTTATGACCACTTTGATGATAAACGTCTTTACTCGGTTACCAGCTTAAGCTGGGCTGTCCCTTTTGTTAAAGGATTGACTGCGAAATTCCAGATCGGCTATGACTTTTATAATAGTGTAGATAAACAATTACTACACGACTGGAACCAGTACCAATGGGATTATACCAATAACAAGTATATAACCTTTGCCCATAGTTACCCTGCTAACTTAACTCAAAACGTTACAGAAACTACCAGGAACGACGTGCAAACTTCATTATCTTACCAAAAGCATTTCGGGAAAAATAATATTTCAGCGTTAGCGCTTTGGGAAACACTTTACCAGGAAGACGATAATACCCAGGCCTCATCAAACTTTGCAGTTGACGCCATTGACCTGCTAAACACGGGTCTTGCAGTTGGGCAAGTAGCCAAAGGCGGTAAAAATTTTAGCGTCGGCAACTGGTATCCAAGTGATAACGAAAGCCTTATAGGCCGTTTAAATTACGATTACGCAGGTAAATACCTGTTAGAAGGTGGTTTCAGGTATGAAGGTTCATCTTTATTTCCGGCTAACAGCAGGTGGGGATTTTTCCCTTATGTATCAGGCGGATGGAGAATATCTGAAGAACCTTTTATCAAAAACAACCTGAAATGGGTAGATAATATTAAACTTCGCGGTTCGTATGGCCGCCTGGGTGATGACCAGGGCGCTGCCTTCCCTTCATTTATAACCGGATTTACTTACCCAAGTTCTAACTCGCTATATGCCGCGGCCGCAGGCCGTAACGGCGGCGACCAGGTTGGTACCGTATTCGGCCCCAGTGGCGGTATTACTAAAGGTGTTGATTATAAATCAATTGCCAACCCTAATATTACCTGGTACACTTCAATTACCAGCGATATAGGTTTAGAAACATCATTCTGGCATTCATTGCTGACTGCTGAATTCGACGTGTTCAACAGGTCTCGGACAGGCTTATTAGCTACTGCTATTGTAGCTGTACCGGGCAACTTTGGCGGTACATTGCCACAGGTTAACTTAAACTCTGACCGTACACGCGGTTTTGAAATTACGTTGGGCCACAGGGATGTAGCCGGCGAATTAAACTATGGCATTAGCGCTAACATGAGCTTTTCGCGGTCAAACTGGGGACACCATGAGGAAACCCCTGCTGCTAACCCGTATGCTAACTGGACAAGCACAACAACAAACAGGTATGTTGACTTTATAAGGGGCAGGTTGGTTAGCGGCCAGTACCAGAGTTATGCCGAAATTTATGCTGACCCGGTTATTATTGACGGTAACGGCAACAGAACATTGCTTCCGGGTGACTTGAAGTATGTGGATGTTAACGGTGACGGTAAAAGTGATGGTAATGACAACGTAGTTCTTGCAAACGGCGGTTTAAAACCACTTGTTTTCTTTGGTACTACATTTGATGCCAACTGGAGAGGGTTTGATTTAACCTTCCTTATACAGGGAGCTACCGATTACAACGTTCGCTATGGTGACGGATTATCAGATCCATTTATACGCGACCCGCAAACACCTATTACTGCATTTGTTGACAGGTGGCACCGTGCTGACTTGTTTGACAATAACAGCGCATGGGTACCGGGAAGATGGCCTTCAACACCAGCGGCAGGCGTTGGCGGTGAAAGGCAGGATGCCCTGGACGGAGCAAGCCAGTACACCGTATTTAACGGAACTTACGCACGTATAAAGCAAATACAAATTGGCTATACGTTCCCTAAAAAGTTGCTTAGTAAAGTAAATATTAGTAAACTGCGTATATTTGTTGCAGCTTACGACTTCTTTACCTGGCATG
>JABDBW010000077.1:4896-10358 GCA_013288485.1 Bacteroidota bacterium | reverse complement strand
GATTGCCCATTGCGCTATTGATGTAAAAACTGAAATGGCGTTCAATATTCTTTATACCTATTTTCAACAAAAAAACAAGGAGAAGTTCAACTATTGGGCCGATGATATGAAAAGCTGGTTGCCCCCAACGAACCCGCGTACAAATGATATAGCTAAAATGAAGGAACTTATTGAAAAATAGTTCGTTATTATAGATAATATCTACCTCACCCCATCCCTATTATACCTATGCTTATAATCAATAGGCGATAAGCCGGTTATTTTTTTAAATACCGTTCTGAAAGTCTTCACATCGCTATAGCCTACGTCATACATTACCTCGTTGATGTTTTTGCGGCTATTTTCGAGATGCTTTTTGGCGGCCTCTATTTTTACGCGTTGTATGTACTCGGCAGGGGTATTGTTGGTAGCTTTTTTAAACCGGCGTATAAAATGCCGGCGGCCTATGGCAAAACGGGATGCGAGTTCTTCGATCGATATTTTTTCCGCCAAATTATCTTCAATAAATTCCTGCGCCTTTTTAATGGGTTCGTCCTCATGCTTTTTTTGTCCGTTAAACATAATGAAAGGCGATTGGCTCTTCCTGTCGATCTCAATAGCAAAATACTTTGACGCGCGTATGGCCATTTCCCTGCCACTGTATTTTTCAATTAAATGCAGCAGTACGTTCCAGTACGAACTGGCGCCACCGCTTGAATACAGGCCGTCGGCTTCGGTAATAATAGTGCCGTCGGTCAGCGTTACTTCGGGGAACATTTCGCGAAACTCATTGGCCGACAGCCAGTGGGTTGAGCATTCCTTTCCATTAAGCAGCCCGGTTTTAGCCAGCAGGAACGCGCCCACGCATAACGATACCATTTCGGCCCCGTTATGGTATTGATCAATCATCCAGGGGATAAGTTCTTTGTTGCGCTCTAACGCTGCCTTCAGGTCGCCGCTCACGGCGGGTATCACTACAAGGTCGGTTTTTTTTATTTCGCTGCAAAGGCGGTCTGTATTTACAGAAAAGGTGCCGTCGTTTAGCGGTACCTGCCGGGTAAGACCCACCAGTTGCACCTCAAAAGCAGGTTCTTTGCCCGCTTGTGCTAAAAACTGGTTAACAGCGGTAAACATATACCGCGGATCGACAATAGCAGCCGGAACTGCATCATAAGGCACCAATATAGCTATGTGTTTCATTTGTTTTAGTTAAATAACCCGCTTATATTTACTACGCTACATCAAATTTAATAAATAGCTGCCTAACAAAAAACTTAAGTCGCAAATTACCCCTTAGTTAGTCACAACTTCACATTACGGGATTTACCGGGCGCCTGTATATTTGTATCAACAATGAACAAGCAACAAATAAAAAAATATCAATTAAACTTTAAGATCATGAAAACAACAAAAATTTTGTACTGGGTTTTTACCGTCCTCTTTTCGTTAATGATGTTGCTATCGGCGGCCTCAAGTGTGGTGCCACAACCCGAAGCTATTAAGGGGATGCATGGCGTTTTGGGTTATCCCATTTATTTTATTCCGTTTGTGGGTGTGGCAAAGATACTGGGCGTGATAGCCATATTGATTCCCGGTTTCCCGAGAATAAAAGAATGGGCCTATGCCGGCTTCTTTTTCGATCTGATAGCCGCCGCCTGGTCGCTTTACAATGTACCGATGCCCGGCCCTGGCGGCGCCTGGTATTTCATGGCGATACCCCTGGCTTTATGGGCTTGCTCTTATATCTTTTATCATAAAAAATTAGCGCTTCCTGCCACTGCATAGTTATTACCTTAAATAAAATGAGAAAGTTAAAATTACAGATGCAATTATCTGTGGACGGATATGTTGCGGGCCCTAACGGCGAAATGGACTGGATGGCTATGGGCTGGGGCGATGATATTAAAAACTATATAATAGCTTTAACCGAACCTGTTGACACCATATTGTTAGGGCGAAAACTGGCCGAAGGATTTATACCCCATTGGGCTGCATTGATGGAAAACCCTGAAACGGCTGATATCTTCACCCAAAAAATGGCGAATACCCATAAGGTGGTTTTCTCCAAAACGCTGACGGCATCTGCCTGGGACAATACCGACCTGGCAACCGGCAATTTGGTTGAAGAAGTAAAAAAGCTAAAGGCAATGAAGGGCGGCGACATCATTACTTATGGTGGAGCCGGGTTTACTTCGTCGCTTATAAAAGCGGGGTTGATCGATGAATATCATCTTTTTATAAACCCTGCGGCACTAGGTAATGGTATGCCTATTTTCAGGGACCTTAAAGACAGGCTGAACTTTAAGCTGGTTAAATCGCAAGCATTTGAAGGTGGTATAGTTGTGCTCTATTATTTACCTTCATAAATATAGATTATAACTATAAGACATAATACTGTGTTGGATGAGGCGTATTATCGTATCAATGAATGTTACCCTAGATGGCTTTATGGCGGGGCTGGATGGGGGGCTGGACTGGCAGTTTCAAAACTGGACCAGTGATATGGCCGAATCAATGGGCGACCAGCTGAGTAAGGCCGGCGCCCTTTTATTGGGTAAGAATACGTATAATGCTATGGCCGGTTATTGGCCCGCTATTGGCACCTGTATGTCATTGCCACGGGATGATATCGCTTTTGCCGCCATGATGAACAGTTGCCCCAAAATAGTTTGTTCAAATACACTCACAACATTAAACTGGAATAATTCGCGGCTGATAAAAGGCGACCCGCACGGCGCAATACTTAAGCTAAAACAACAGCCAGGGAAAGATATTCTGGTATACGGAAGCAGCAAGCTGGTAGCATCTCTTACGCGATGGTGCTTGATAGATGAATACCGGTTATGGGTTTACCCTGTTAGCATAGGCCGGGGAATACCTTTATTTGCAGCTAAATTAAACCTTAAGTTGGTGAGTATGCGGCAATTTCCATCGGGTGTTGTGGTGTTGAATTACGCCGCGTTCCAGTAATCCTGTTTAAAAAACTGGTATATTGCTCATTCTGTTAAATATTATAAACCGAATGAGTAAGACGCTATTTTTTTTATTTATTATTGGGTTTACGACATGGGCTTACGGGCAGTCTGATAAAAAGGTCGATAACGAATTAAGAGACGGCGCTACTTTATATAATACTGATTTTAAAGAAGGTATAAGTACTGATTTTGTTAACCCCGGAGCCTGGGTATTAACCAGGGGTGGCATTACCTCAACCACTAGGGGGTTAACCAATTATTTATTGCTAAATCGGCAATATAGCATCAATACGCGCAAGGTATCGGTTAAGGTTAGTTTGGGCAAAGATACACAGTTTGACTTATTTACACTTGAAATAGACCGCAGCCATCAATGGGGAACATTGATCCAGGTTGACGTAAAGGATAGTCTGCTGAAAATTTATAAGCCTTACAACGCCGATAACCCCGTTTACCCGGAGGTTCTAATTAAACATCCATACACGTTTATTGCCGGCCGCGATTACACCATTGAAATGACGAATGATCACCGCAGTAATAAATTCATTATTATTGACAATGTAACCGGGGTAGCAGATACCACCGTATCGGCAGGCTTAAACGCCGGCTTACTGCGTGATGCATTCGCCATCGCCACCGAAAACGGCGCAGCACCTACTGTGAGGTCATTTAAAGTTACCACCCAATATAAACCGGGCTTAAAGGTGCTGTTTATTGGCGACAGCATAACAGAGGGCTTTGCTTCCTATCCCGATTCGTTTAACCGGCCCGGCTGGTCGGCCGTATCGGGCCGCTCGGCGGGTATCGTGGCCGGGGCGCAAAACAGGGTACTGTCTGAAATTGCATTACTCCGGCCCAAATATGTTTCCATCCTTGTAGGCACAAACGGTTTTAGCAATGTGGAAAACTTAACGGCCTTATGCAAGAGCATAATAAAACTGGGTCTCATTCCTATTTTAAATAATATTCCCTGGAAGCTGCCCGGTTCGGTTGTAAAGGATAATGAATATATTAACACGGTGCGCAAAAACCTGGGCATAAAAGGCGCAGCTTTTGACGCTGCAACATCAATAGATGACCATAACACCCAGCAAGACCTTACTCTTTATAACAGGGATGGCATACACCCCAACACGCTGGGTGTGCAAAAAATGTTTGAGCAGTTAAAAATAGATGTGCCTGAGTTGTTTAAAGACTAAAGTCACTATCGGCATCCGGTTAATAATATAGCTTATCCCTAACGTTAATATCAACCAGTTATACTTTATACTATTTATTAGAATATCTTTGGCAACTCAATTACTTTACCTGCCGTATCAGGAATAGTTTTTAATGGGTTTACGACAGACGGAACAGCGCTTTTATGCATAAAATTTTTTACGCTTTTTTATTAGGATGCTGCCTGTTGTATATCCCCGCGGCGATTGCCCAAAAAAATTATACCATTAGCGGTACCGTAAAGGACGAGGCTACCGGCGAAACCCTGATAGGGGCCACCATAAAATTACAGGAATTGCAACAAGGCGGCGCGGCAACCAATGCCTATGGCTTTTTTTCGTTATCGGCACCTGCCGGCGATTTTACGCTGGTGGTGAGCTATATCGGTTATCAAACTATAACCCGGCCTTTAAAATTAGATAAAAACGTACAACTTAACATCTTGCTTACCGGGGGCAGCAGCCTTAAAGAGGTATCGATAAGCGGTAATAAACCTAAAAACGAAAATGTAGAGAACCCGCAAATGGGCGTAACAAGGTTTGATATGGCCCAGATCAATAACGTGCCCGTAATATTTGGCGAAAAAGATGTTTTAAAAACCATCCAGTTATTGCCGGGTGTAAAATCAACCGGCGATGGCAATACCGGTTTTTACGTGCGTGGGGGCGGATCGGACCAAAACCTTATTTTACTGGATGAAGCCATCGTATATAACGCCTCCCATTTATTTGGCTTTTTTTCCACCTTTAATTCGGATGCTATAAAAGATGTGAGCTTGTACAAAGGCGGTATGCCCGCGCAATATGGCGGCCGCCTATCGTCGGTAGTGGACATAAAAATGCTTGATGGCAACGACAAGGATTATACCGTACAAGGCGGTATAGGGTTGATCGCCTCGCGCATTAAAGTAGAGGGGCCCATTGTAAAAAATAAAGGCTCGTTCATGATAAGCGCCCGCCGCACATACGCCGACTTGTTTTTAAAACTTTCGCCCGATTCGACCACGCGCGGGGCCAGCATTTACTTTTATGATATAAATGCCAAAGCCAATTATCATTTTGATGATAAAAACACCCTGTACCTCTCCGGTTATTTTGGCAAGGATGTACTTGGCCTTAAAGATAATTTTGGCACCAATTGGGGGAACCAGACCGCCACTTTACGCCTTAATCATATTTTCAACAGCAAGCTTTTTTTAAATACTTCGCTTATTTACAGCGATTATAATTTTGTGGTACAAAGCTTTTCGGCCGGTAAAGTAATTGAGTTGCCAAAGATATTCTAATAAAT
>JABDBW010000077.1:0-4886 GCA_013288485.1 Bacteroidota bacterium | reverse complement strand
AAAGCTTTTCGGCCGGTAATTCATTTAAGGTAACCTCAAAGATCCGCGATCTAAATTTGAAAGAAGATTTTGAATATTTCATCACTAATAAAAACACGCTTAGCTTTGGCATTAATTTCACGCATCATACTATTTCGCCCGGCAATGTTGATATTTTTGATGATGCAAGTATCAATACAAAAAGCATACAAAGCCGTTACGGGCTTGAAAACTCCGCCTATATTTCTGACGATTGGCACGCGACCAATAAATTAAATTTTTTATATGGTTTAAGGCTAACCGAATTTTCATTGCTGGGCCCCGGGACAATTACTACTTATGACACCAATGATGCCGCAATATCATCAACTAATTATACGTCAGGGCAATTCGTGAAAACCTATCTGAACCCCGAGCCTCGATTTTCTATGAGTTATATACTTGACGAACAAAGCTCCATAAAGGCATCTTATAACCGCAATACACAAAACATTCATTTGCTTTCCAATTCAACCGCAAGTTCACCTACAGACTTGTATATAATGAGCATTAATAATATTAAACCCGGCATTGCAGACCAGGCGGCATTGGGTTATTTTAAAAATTCGAAAGATAATATGTATGAGTTTTCAACCGAGATATACTATAAATGGCTGCAAAACCAGGTGGACTATAAAAATGGCGCCCAGCTACTGGCAAACCAGGATGTAGAATCGCAATTGGTTTATGGCAAAGGCCGGGCTTACGGACTGGAGGTTTTTTTAAAGAAAAAATACGGAGATTTTAATGGCTGGATAGGTTATACTTTATCAAAAACCGAGAACAAGTTTGATGCTATTAACAACGGCAACTATTTTGCTGCCACGCAGGACAGGATACATGATATATCGGTAGTGGGTATTTATAAATGGGGTAAACGATGGACACTATCAGGCACGTTTGTGTATGGTACAGGCAACGCGGTTACCTACCCGAACGGAAAATATATAGTTGGCGGGTTGACCACTTTTTATTACCCCAACCGTAATGCCGACCGTTTGCCGCCTTACAGCCGTTTAGACCTGGGCGCTACATTGGAAGGGAAATCGCATAAAAGATTTCATTCAAGCTGGACATTTGGTATATTTAACGCTTACAATCGTAAAAATCCTTACACGGTTAGTTTTGAGAATAACCCGAATGACCCAACGCGTACGCAAGCTGTTGAAACAAGTTTATTTGGCGTAGTTCCGTCGGTTACCTATAATTTTACATTTTAACTGAGCATGAAAATCAGATATAAATTAGCGGCTATATTGCTTATTGGTGTTAGTATCATTTCCTGCAAAAAGGTAATTGAACTAAACCTGGGGAATGCCGGGCCGCAATTGGTTATTGAAGGAAACCTAACAGATTCGAGAGGGGGCGCAACCGTAGCCATATCCCAATCGGTCGCTTTTGATAACACCAACACCTTTCCGCCTGTTTCCGGCGCTATTGTTAAAGTTATTGACTATAATGGTACGGCTCATAACTTTACTGAACGTACTCCGGGCACTTATACCTCCAACTTTGCCGGATCATACGAGAATAGCTATACGCTGCAGGTTCAGCTTAACGGGCAAACCTATATCGCGGGTTCAACTATGCCCAATTATGTTAACCTTGATTCGCTCTCAGTAACAGAACAAGGCATTGCCGGCAAAAGCATAAAAACCATTGCGGTTTACTACCAGGACCCGCTTAATGAAAATAATCAATACCGTTTTGTTATGTATGTAAACGGTGTAGAAGTAAATAAAATATTTACCAGGAATGATCAGTTTAGCGATGGCCGCCTTGTTCAGGCGCTGCTGTACGAGGATAACATAACTATTAAAACCGGCGATAATGTTATTGTGGAGATGCAATGCATCGACCCGGCAATTTACACCTATTGGTACACGCTTAGCAGGCAGCAGGAAGACGGGTTTAATAATTCGGCAACACCTTCCAATCCGCCAAATAATTTTACTCCCAATGTACTAGGTTATTTTAGCGCGCACACTTCACAGCGCAGAAGCATTGTAGTGCCGTGAAGTAATATGAAGCTACAATAATTATATTGGCTGTATATCTGGTATAATGCTCTATTTTTTTAAATACCACTTTATTTTTTTGCTAATATCCATGTTTGCGCCACATTCTTTGGCTCATTTATTACCTTGCCAAAAATGTTTAACAACTTTCTGTAATCGGGCCAGGAATGTTTTTTGAAAATGGTTTTGATATACCTATAGTTACCCCAATAACCTACTTCTACAGTTTTATAGCCTACAGATTCAAAAAGCATACATAACCCCATAGGTGTATAGCCATTAAAATGAATAGGGACCATGTGGGGAATATTTATGGTGGGCATTGATGTGAAAATATATCCACCTTCTTGTGTGGCATTGTAAAGATTGGTTAATGCCAAAAAAGGATTATATAAATGCTCAATAGTTTGGTTAAAAAGAATAAAATCGTATTTATTTTTTTCCAGATTTATAGTATGCAGGTCATTAGCTTCTGATTTTTCATCATAATTAATAGAAGTATAATTATTAAATTTTAAAAAATTAACTTCGGGGTCAGACAGGTCTGTAGATAAAAAGTTTTTAATATTATTGATATTGTGCTTTTCAATCCACGCACGAAAATCAAGTAAACACTTAATACGGGGGAAATCATGTCCTTCGGGGCTGTAGAAAAATTTTTGTGACCCTACTGAATATTCAAACTTTAATGATAATATTTCCTCTTTTGTGATCGGGGCAAAATAAACTTCATCCTTCTTAATATGTATGTTGTACAGGTTTTCTATTTCAGATCTGGAAAAAGTTCTGGTCATGATGATTTACTTAAATGTTATTTATTTTTAGGATTAATATTTGAATACGAATCCTAATTGCCGGGGAGCCTAAAGATATTAAAGATTTTTATTACATCTAAAATGAAATAAAATTAAGGCTTAAAAGTGCATTAGATCGGGCTGGGTTAAAAGTCAAACCTTGGTTGGTCATTCAGAATACTATTTCAATGCCCTATATGTTTGGTAACAGATATAGAATGGCACGAAGAAAGGCATAAAGTCTTTCCAATTAATTCACTCGCGGATAGTTACCATTGCTGGAAATTAAAAAGTTTTTCAGAGCCACCAGTTTATCGGTATTGATCAGGTCCACACCACAGCTTAACATTTCTTTCCAAACCGCCTGGTTATCGGGTGATGCCCATAGCCTTACCTGTTCGCCGTTTTTATGCGCAATGGAAACATACGAGCACAGTCGTTGCTCTTCACGTTTTGAAATATTGCCAGTGCCTTTCCATTTCAATAATTTTGAATATTTACAGCTGGCCATTGTAAATACGTTATTAACGGCAGTATCCTCAGCGCTTTTTTGCAGGTCTTCATCAATAAAGACCAGGCGGTTCTGCTCATTTTTAATAACATTATAAGGCTTATGCCCCGATAGCACAATGGTAACCGCCCGTGTGGAAACCGTACCATTGTTATAGCTCGATAACATCGTCCTGTATTTTTCAAGGACCTGTTGCAGTTCAGCATAGGTTTTGTCAGCGTCTGATTTAATATCGATCATTAAAGTTACCGGCTGATCAGAACCGGCGTATACATGGCCGTTGTTTTTACCTACCTGTTCAAGCAAGGGCTCTAAATAAAGATTTTCCAGCGTTCTTTTCCCCTTAAAATAAGGATTAATATGTGCTACAACCAATTTATTACCGTGTAAAAAAACATCAGCTTCTATATGGGTATAGCCGTTACTTTCGGCATCAAGTAAAGGATGCTTATGCAGGTAATCGTTATGCGCGAACCCATTGGCGAGGGTGATAACCTGGGATTTAACAATTAGAGGAGAAATAAAAATCAGGAAAACGAAAAGTGCCCTTTTAAAATAGGGGTGTAGGGGTATTATCAGCATAAATCAATAGTGTATTATAATTGTTACAAATGTAAATGTATGACTATACGATGACATTTTGAAACTATTAAAAAAATTTAATTCTATTTTAATTTTTAGCTGTGAGCTGGCTTAATTAGTATTCGCATACATCCTGGTGTTGGTCAGTAAAAAGTCTTTTAGCAGAACCAATTTGTCTGTATTGATCAGGTCGACACCGCAGTTTAACAATTCCTGCCATACTGTTTTATTTTCGGGCGACGCCCACAATCTTACTTTTTTCCCATACTTATGGGCCATTATTACATATAACTGTAGTAACTGTTTTTCTGTACCGGGCATTGTACCGGTACCGTTCCATTTAATAAGCCTTGAATATTTGCAGCTTGCCATCATAAAAACATTCTTGACACTCGTATCGCGCGTGGCATCTTTGAGGTCCTCATCTATAAACGCTAAACGGTTGGTTTCAGTATTAATTATCCCGTAAGGTTTGTTTCCTGACAGCACAATAGTTATAGGCTTTATAGAAACTTTACCATTATCATAGCTGGTTAATATTGATCTGTATTTTTCTAATAATGGCTTAAGTGCAAGGTAAGTTTTTCCGGCATTCGTTTTAATATCTATTAATAAGGTAACGGGGTAATTATAGCCTTTATACACCTGGCCCCCATTTTTAATGATGCGGTCGAATAACGGTTTTAAATAAAGTATCTCTAAGGTATGGTTTTCTTTAAAAAACGGGTTGATATGCGCAACTACCAACTCATCATCTTTTAAAAATATATCTGCTTCTATATTGGTATAGCCATTATCCAAGGCATCATATAAAGGATGCTTATTAAAGTAATCATTATGAGCAAAGGCGTTAGGCAGCGGTGTGGATTGGCAACGGGCGGTTAGGGGGTAAAGGGTCAATAAAACAAAAAAAACTGTTTTTAAAAATTCTGCCTTAAAATTTGCCGTTAACATTTTAAGTTT
>JABDBW010000076.1 GCA_013288485.1 Bacteroidota bacterium | reverse complement strand
ACAGGTAATGGAAATTTTGCCGCTGTTTGTATATAAAGAGGGCGTGGTAGGCATTGGCGAAATTGGTTTTGACGACCAAACCCCTGCCGAAGAAAAATATTACCGTTTGCAGCTGGAACTGGCAAAAGAGTCGGGCTTGCCGGTACAAATTCATACCCCGCATCGCGATAAAAAAGGCGGCACCAAACGCAGTATGGATATTGCCATAGAACACGGCCTCGACCCCTATAAAGTTATTGTAGACCATAACAATGAGGAAACAGTTAAAGAGGTTTTAGACCGTGGTTTTTGGGCGGCGTTCACTATTTACCCTTTTACCAAAATGGGTAATGAGCGGATGGTAGAGATAGCCAAACAATATGGTCCTGAACGTATCATGGTAAACTCTGCCGCGGACTGGGGCATAAGCGGGTTCTATGAGGGCAACAACGCCCGCATCGGCCATGGCCTGGTAATCGTCGGTAGTACGCGAGGTCATGTGCACATGCGGATCAAAAAATTTCATGCCTTTTATACCGTCGAGGCTAACGGGAGGAGATAAGGGTTCTGTTCTTATTTCTTCAAACGAATGGGTGCAACACATATCTTTTCTAATTAATTACCGGGATAAAGTATCCCAGGTTAAGCTCTTATTTTCAATGGCGGTTACCAGCTCCGGGTATTTGTTTAACAACGCTTTCGCGGGCTGGTAGTTTGACTGCGAAATTGCCAGCGCGCCGGCCTTCCGGTCGATCAAATTACCTTCATCAAATAGCCGCTTAATATCCTCAAATAATTTATCGTCAATAAATTTACCTACTAATCTCCACAAATTTGGATTTATTTCCCGTTTTGCCGCCCGGCGCTCGTGGATGTAATCGCTTATAATGTAGGCCAGATCCTTGTTCGCCCTGCTGTCTATCCCTGGTATTTTGCCAATTTCCTTGTCGGTGAAAAAAGCTTTCAGCACCAGTTGGTTCCACGCGTTTTGATCTAAGTTTTGGGCAGGATATGGGTTATGGTACATAATGGCTTCCAAAACACTGCCGATATTGCTGCGTACACCTTCCGAACATCTTTTAACCCATATTTCCGGGTACGCCAACAACGGCAATGCCGAATACAGGGCCACCAACTCGCTCATTTCGGCAGCCAAAAACAGGTTCTCAATTTTGCGGAAATACTCTGCCTGGTCAGTAGCATCCAAATTCAACAACAGGTAAGCCCGTGCCAGGCGGTCAATACCCCATCCATCTACAGAAAAACCCGGGATTATGGCATCCAACCGTTCTGTTTGTTCGGGGCTGATATTAACCACCGCTTTCCCCGTTTTGCGAGGGATCAACACAAAAGTGGTATTTAACAGGCGTTCCTCCTCCAGCCATTCAACAACATCAGGCGCGGCGTTTGCCCTGGTGATCTCTTTTATAACCTTTTTAATTGCTTCCACTTTGTTTGTTAAACATGCATCACCACAACATAATCTATTATCAACGCGGCTGATATGATCAACAAGCCAAAAAACTCACGCGTGTTTTCAATAAAAGGTTTTTCGGCCTGCATGGTTTCCACCAGGCTTGGCTTTTTGTACTTAAATATCCAGTCGCGCACACCATCTTTATCAAAGAAAAGTTTAACGGCATAGATGAGGTAAAAGGTAGTTAAACCTATATATAGGTTTGGATAATACAAGCCAAAAACAGCCAGCCCGCAGCAAGCCGCCACCGCCAGGTAAATAGGAACCCACAGGTACCAGTCGATATCGTTCAGGTTGAGATAGGCGAATACGAGGAACGCCAGGCAAAAAATAACATTGATGATAATGAAGAAGATCATGGTAATTTTTTTGTAAAGATAATATCAGGTTTGTTTATGATAAGTGACCAATATCATATTTTGTAAAATTAGTGCACAAACGTGTAACTGCGTTATTTTTATGCAAGTATTCTGTAAAAAAGCAATTACATGTAGAGGTGAAAGGTAAAAGGCGAAAGGTAAAAGGTCTTATTTCTGGGATATATTTATTACAGAGCGTTTTATTTATCAACCGGCACAACAAATACGGGTACGGTTGAATGCCTTATAATATCTTCGACCACACTGCCCATTAGCAGGCGGTTAAGCCCTGTGCGGCCATGCGTGCCGGCAACTATCAGATGGGCATCCCACTCACTTGCCGTTTGTAAAATTGTTTGTATGATCTCGCCTTCGGGGGTGAATATCTCCGTATCAACACCATTTGCATGATCGCGCGCTAACTGGTGCAGGAACAATTCCAGTTTCTCTTTAAGCTGCCGGGCCGCTTCGTCAGGGAATATGCCGGCATCTACATTGCCTTCGGTCAGGGCCTCATCTACCACGCCCAGCAGGGCCACTTTAGCCCCGAGTTGTGCCGCAAAACTGTAGCCATACTTTGCCGCTTTTATTGATGACGGGCTGTCGTTGGCTACTATCAGGATCCGTTCGGGTTGCATAATTTTAATTTAAATGTTACGTGCCAATACTATGCCCATATAAGTAGCGGCAAAACCCAGCGCTATACTGCCCAGGGTATATAGTAACAAAGTAAAAATATGGTGGTTGGTCATTAACTGTATATTTTCGAAAGAAAATGAGGAAAAAGTGGTATACCCCCCGCAAAAACCGGTAACCAGGAACAGCCGCCAGTTTAAAGCATTCGACCCAAACCGCTCCGTAAAAAAAACCAAAAAACCGATGAGGAAGCAGCCCGTGATATTAACAAGGAAAGTACCGTAAGGGAATACAGTAGTGGCCAGGCCGCTAACCCAGCGGTTTACGAGGTAACGTAAAAGACTGCCTAAACCCCCGCCAAAAAAAATGATGAACAAAATACGCATAGCTTTATATGGTTAAAATCCTACAAAAAACCAATGGCAATGCCACGATTCAATTAATTTTGCAGGCGCCATCAGCTTTTTTAGGGCGGTTTGATACGGAAGACACCATTTCCGTTTGTTTGAGTAAAGTTAGGGATAAATATATAATATGCAATGCTAACGGGTTTTTAGGTAGTGTCTTAGTTTGAATTTTATTTTGCCGGGAAATTAATTGGTATGCTATATTGTACGCGGACAGGCCGACCACCTTGCATACCCGGATTCCATTTTGGCATTTGACTAACTAACCTGATTGCCTCTTTGTCAGCACTGCCTGAAAGGTTTTGTACTATTTTAATATCAGATACACTGCCGTCCTTTTCAACTACAAAAGAGACACGCACTTTCCCTTCATTTCCGCCGGTCTTCTCATGGTCTTCAATATACTTGTACAATTTTTCAAAACCTCCCGGATAGGTTGGTTCAACTTCAACACTCATAAATTTTTTAGTTGTATCTTCCAATGTTGTTTTTACCGCATCATTAGTTTGTGCCTTAGCAAAGGTGGTTCCTACTAAAGACAGCAGGATGAGTAAAGGTCTTTTCATGATTGTCGAGTTAAAAAAAGTCATGTATTACGTAGCTTAAATGTATGAATAAGTTTATTTAATTCAATCTGCGGCGGTGTATCAGTTTGAATTTATTTAGCGAAGAACCCGCAAACAATCCCACCGATTAAACCAAGCCCAAGTATAGGCGCGTATTGTTTGGTCACCAAAGCATCGGGCAGGCTTAAAACAACTCCGATTAACGCACCCTTTACCCAACCCGGTACAGGTAGTTCCATGTTGATTATAATAAATCCAATGGCAAACCTGCTTATAAATGATGCGGTCATTGCGGTTGTCTTGTCCGCAAACTTCATAAAGAACATAGGTATAATGGAAACAACTCCAAAAATCAGTCCGGCTATTACGCCTTTTGTGATAACATTCATGGCTTTTAGTTTTTAATGGTTTACCCGAAGTTACGAAAGCACATTAAATAATAAAGTCTCACTTAGGGTTTTCAGTTTATCTTCTCACCGTCCCCGCAGGGTCTCTCGGCAGAGGACCCTGCGCCTGTATGCACGTTTCACCCCATCCACAGTCACGCAGGGTCCTCTTCGAGAGACCCTGCGAAGACATAAAGATTTTTCTGTCCCCTCAGGGTCTCTCGAAGGCATAAACGCGACAAGTAGGGCGTATAAGATTCTTCGCTATGCTCAGAATGACAATAGGTTAAAATTACTGCACCGCCGTCTCCACCCTATATTCCTTTAAGGCGTTCATTATTACTTGTACTATCTCGTCCTGCCCGGCGTCAGAAGCAATATAATCTTCGTCGCGCGGGTTATTGATGAACCCGGTTTCTATCATCACCGCAGGCATGGCGCTATGCGCTAAAACCAGTATGCTCTGTTCTTTTACGCCGATGGTTTGCCTGCCCCCGTTTTTAAATTCCTTGTTAAGCAAATCGCCAAACAGGATGCTTTGCTTACGGTACTTGTGCATATAAGCGTTCATCAGTATGCGGTTTACGGGATCGTCCTCGTCATAACTCCGGTACTTTGCCTGGTAATCTTTTTCAATATATATCGAGGAGTTTTCACGTATGGCTTCCAGTTGTTCGGCCGACCGGTGCAGGGCATAAACCAGCATTAGGGTGCCTTTTTGTTTATGGTCGCTGTAACCCGTGCCCTCGGGCGATGAATTGCAATGGATAGAGATAAACAAATTGCCATTATGCCGGTTAGCAATTGCCGACCGTTCATCCAGCGGGATAAAGGTATCATCGGTACGCGTCATTACCACATTTAGGATTGGCATCTGCTCCTGTATGGCTTTACGCAGTTTTTTGGCTATTGACAGCGCTACCTCTTTTTCGGTTGAATGCAGGCCATGCGTACCCGGGTCCTTGCCACCGTGCCCGGCATCGATCACCACAGTTTTAAACCGGAAAGCAGGGTTTTTCGAAGAATCAGGCGGGGTGGTAAAAGAGTTTAGCGAAATATATAAAACCGCCAGAACGCTGTTAAGCAGAATGGTTGGTAAATTGGTAAAGGTTTTATTCATGGATAGTTTATGTAATTTCTATTTGCACTCGTTTATAATAAAATATGTCAGGCTTCTTTCTTGCTGCATTTTGGGCATAGGCCGGTAGCGCTAAAACTAAACCCATCCAGCCTGAACCCGGCAGGAAGCTTTACCGGCGGCATATCAAGGTCGTCCAGGCAATATACGTTTTTGCAGGCTATGCAATTAAAATGCAAATGCTCGTCATGGTGGTCATGTTCATTACAATCAGACGCGCATAAGGCGTAGTTGGCGGTCCCGTTCAGATCAAATACCTTATGTATAATACCTTTTTCTTCGAACGCGCTTAATATGCGGTAAAGGGTAACGCGGTCAACATCGGCTATAACACTTTCCAGGTCGGGCTGCGAAGTAGCCACATTTTTAGCCGATAGCAACGATAATACCCTGAGCCGCGGCCCCGTCCGTTTTAACTGGTGCTGCTTTAATAAATGCTCAAAATGTTGGTTATTGTTCATGTTATAATTGTTGTTACAAAACTACTTAGAATTTGCATAAGCCCCCTCTAAATCTCCCCCGGTAGGGGAGACTTTTGGATTTACCTCCCAAAATTAAATTTCTTTCGAAAAAAAAAATTAAAGTCCTCCCTACCGGGGAGGATTTAGGTGGGGCTTACAGGCGCCCACATATTTAAAATTTATAAAATGCGCGAAAGCAATGGTTAACCCTCCCGCAGGTACTATAACAGCTTCAACCCAGCCTTTCAAATAGATATGACCGGCTATGATCAATATAAAACCGGCAACCAGCAACAGTAAAGGTACTATGCGGTGATGCGTGCGGAAATAGGATAAAAATATGGAAGATACACCCAATAACAACGCTAACCCGATCATGCCCCATTCAAACAGCGGGTTGGCTAAAAACCCTAACCCAACCAGGGGCAACAAGGTAAGTAATATGGGTACAACCGCGCAATGTATGGCGCATAAGGTAGATGCCGTCATGCCTATACTATCCAGTCTTGAGCCAATTTTTCTGTACATCATATTAATGTTGCAAATATACATTAAATGCAACTTAATTGCATTATTTTATATAAATTATTTGCCGTTGTTAATATGTTTCCGCAAAAACATAATTCTTGCTTTCTCCCATAAAATTATATGTTTGTCTAAAGTTTATGTATTATTGTAATTAGTGCTGTAGTAATTTTATTTTTTTATCTTTACAACATACAGGAATATAACCTTTTTTTAAATTATTCGTATAAACCCGCTATATGAACACTGATAATAAACCTGTAAGTATTTTATTGGTTGATGATGATGAAATAAACAATTTCATTTCTATTAAGCTGATAAAAAAAGCTATGAACAATACAAACATTTCCGCATGCCTGAACGGGAAGTTTGCCATTGATGAACTTTTAGAGATACAAAAAACCGATCCTGACAAATTACCTGATTTTATTTTGCTGGATATCAACATGCCCATTATGAACGGATGGGAGTTTTTAGATGAATACAAGCGACTAAATCTTGACCCTCTCGGTAAAAGCAAGATCTATATTATTTCCTCCTCTGTTTTCAGTAATGATATCAGCAAGGCGCGGTCATACCCGCTGGTAAAAAACTTTATCTCGAAACCGCTAAGCGTTGATAAGATACGGGAGATGTTTGCCGCCAATTAATAGTATCTGTAATATTTTGGTTTAACCAACCGGCGCAATAGTAAAGTGTTCGCCGTTATAAGTTACCTTACCCACTGGTGCCGATTTGGCATGATAAAATAAACAGGTATATCTTTCTGCCGCCGCCTTTTTTCCATATTCTTCCCGCAGTTCCATCGCTCTTTGGGCGTCAAAATCATATTTGGCTTTAAATCTTCGTATCAGTTGCTCGGGTTCGGGCAGTACGTCGCCGCCAAAAAAACATTTACCGGCGGTATCTTCCATCCAAAACACCTGGTGAAACTCGCAATGCCCGCCCGATAGTTCATATCTTATACCCGGCTTAAATTCGCCCGAGCCTTCAACCAGGGTAATATTGGCCGATCGCTGCAAAGCTTCAAATATAGGTTTGCGGTAGGATGATGATTTGCCGCCGAAAGCCGTTTCCCATTCACCGCGCTGTATAACGTGCTCGGCTGCGGGGAAGCTGGGTTCAAGTTTGCCGTTATGCTCAACAACCAACCCGCCCGAATGATCATAATGCAGGTGCGACATCAATACCAGCGTAACATCATCCGGTTCAAAACCCGCGCCGTGTATATGTTGGTGCAAAAAGAGTTCGTCGTGCGTATTCTTATACCCCAGCCCCGAATCAAACAGGATCAGGTCATGGTCAGTTTGTACCAGGAAAGGGTTAATATGTATAAATAACGAGCCGGGGCGCTCCCGGTAGTTATCGGCTATAGGGTCAAAAGGAATAAATTTTTTTGAAGCATCTACCGAGTAAGAGCCTTCACCTAACGCGAAAATTTTCATAATTATTATTTAATGTGCGGATGTGCAAATATGCAGATGTACAAATTTAATCTGCACATTTACACATCTGCATATCTGCACATTTTCTATATTTACTGTTTTAAGCGACAAAGATATGAATAAACGGTGGGCCATCAGGGAAATGCCGCCTATTGATGAAGTAACCAGTTTGGCTGATTAGCTGAATATCGACCCCGTTTTAAGTACCTTACTGCTGCACAGGGGCATAAACAGCTACGAGCAGGCACGGCATTTTTTCAGGCCCGACGAACGCCACCTGCACGACCCCTTCCTGATGGCGGATATGGAAAAGGCTGTTAACCGCATTGAGGCGGCTATCAACTCCGGCGAAAAAGTAATGATCTACGGCGATTATGATGTGGATGGCACCACCGCTGTTGTCGTTGTATATAGCTTTTTTAAAAAACATCACCCTAACATTGAATATTATATACCCGACCGCTATTTAGAAGGTTATGGCATATCAACGCAGGGCATTGATTATGCCGCGGCAAATGGTTTTGCATTGATAATCGCACTGGATTGCGGTATAAAATCGGTTGATAAAATTGCATACGCCAATACTCTGGGCGTTGATTTTATTATTTGCGACCACCATACCCCCGGCGCGCAGCTGCCCACGGCTGTTGCTGTGCTCGACCCTAAGCGCGCTGATTGCAGCTATCCTTTTAAAGAATTATCCGGCTGCGGTATCGGCTTTAAGCTGGTGCAGGCCTTTGCCGAAAAGAACGGCTTGCCGTTTGAAGATGTGCGTTGTTATTTCGATCTGGTTGCTGTAAGTATTGCCTGCGACATTGTACCTATTGTTGGCGAGAACCGGGTGCTGGCCTATTTTGGTTTGCTGAAACTGAATACCGATCCCTGCATCGGCCTGAAAACGCTGATGGGCGTAGCCGGGAAAACTATTAACTATACCATATCGGATATTGTTTTTTTATTGGGCCCGCGTATAAATGCCGCCGGGCGAATTGATGATGCCAAACACGCCGTTGAATTATTAATTGCCAGTACCGAAGATGCCGCCCAAATAAAAGGCGACCTCATCAACATAAAAAATACCGAACGCAAGGGCCACGACCTGCAAATTACCGATGAGGCCTTGGGGATGATAGCGGGCGATGAGGTATTGATCAACCGCAAATCAACCGTGGTATTTAATGAGAACTGGCACAAGGGCGTTATCGGTATTGTAGCTTCGCGGCTCACCGAGAAATATTACCGCCCAACCGTAGTGCTTACCCGCTCTAATGGGCATGTGGCAGGGTCAGCGCGCTCTGTTTTGGGGTACGACCTGTACGAGGCGCTATGCGGGTGCAGCGACCTGCTGATACAATTTGGCGGGCATAAATATGCGGCGGGCTTAACTATGCACCCCGACAATGTGGAAGCCTTTGCCGACCGGTTTGAAGAAGTGGTAAGCGCCAGCATAACCGCCGAGCAATTGGTGCAGCAGATACAAATTGACGCCGAATTACGTTTAAGCCAGGTTGAACCTAAGTTTTTCAGGATATTGAACCAGTTCGCGCCGTTTGGGCCGGAGAATATGTCGCCGGTGTTCCTTACAAAAAATGTGTATGTTAGCGGTAACGCGGGGCTGGTGGGTACCAATCATATAAAAATGAAGGTAATGCAGGAAGATTCAGCCGTATTTGATTGCATCGCGTTTGGCCAGGGCGAACAGCTTGAACAAATAAAAAAAGATGTTCCTCTTGATATTTGTTATACTATTGAAGAAAATATATGGCGCGAAAGGCGCAGCATACAGTTGAATATAAGGGGGATTAGATTACAGTCTTAAGTTCTAAGTCGTTAGTCTTAAGTCATATTTGATTTAAGATTCAGACTCAAGACTCAAGACTCAGAACTCAAGACTAAACATGATACTAAGAGCAGAAAATTTAGTAAAAAAATACAAACAGCGCCCGGTTGTAAACGATGTGTCGTTCAATGTTGAGCAGGGCGAGATCGTAGGTTTGCTGGGGCCGAACGGTGCGGGGAAAACTACCTCTTTTTATATGATAGTGGGGCTGATAAAACCTAACGAGGGCAAAATATTTTTGAATGACGAAGATATAACCGGCTTCCCTATGTACCGCCGCGCGCAAAAAGGGATAGGCTATTTGGCGCAGGAAGCATCGGTGTTTCGTAAACTGAGTGTGGAGGATAATATAAAGGCTGTACTGGAGATGGGTGAAATGTCGAAAGTACAGCAGGAAGAAAAGCTGGAAACGCTGATAGACGAATTCGGCCTGCATAAAGTGCGCCGTAACCGCGGCGACCTGTTATCAGGCGGCGAGCGCCGCCGCACCGAAATTGCCCGCGCGCTGGCAGCCGAACCTAACTTCATTTTGCTGGATGAGCCCTTTGCCGGGGTAGACCCAATAGCGGTGGAAGAGATACAGGCCATGGTAGCTAAATTGCGCCACCGCAACATCGGCATATTAATAACCGACCATAATGTGCAGGAAACATTGTCGATAACCGACCGCGCGTACCTGCTGTTTGAGGGTAAGATACTGGAGTCGGGCGTGCCCGAAGTGCTGGCAGAAAACGAAATGGTGCGAAAAGTTTATTTGGGCGCCAACTTCGTGCTGAAAAGAAAAACATTTCTGCAGGCTGACGAGAAGAGTGTTAAGTAAATAACCGCTTATGACAATTTTTAACTCTGTTTTTACCTGGTTCATGAAAAAGCGTATCCACCAGATAGAGCTTTTTATGAAATACCCCAACGAGGTACAGGAAGAATGGTTTGAACAATTGATATCGCGGGCAGAAAATACCGAATGGGGCAAAAAATATAATTATAAAAGCATTACCAACCTGGGCGAATTTAAAGAACGGGTACCCATACAAAATTACGATACGCTTAAACCCTACATTGAGCGGATGATAAGAGGCGAGCAAAACGTGCTTTGGCCGTCGGAGATCAGGTGGTTCGCTAAATCATCGGGCACTACCAGCGACAGGAGCAAATATATCCCGGTTAGTGATGAATCGTTAGAAGAATGCCACTTTAAAGGCGGTAAGGATATTCTCACTATCTACTTTAATAATCGCCCCAATTCAAAAATGTTTACGGGGAAAATATTAACGCTGGGCGGCAGCCAGCAATTGAGCCAGTTAAGCCCCGATACTTCTTTTGGCGACCTTTCGGCCGTGATCATGAAAAACCTGCCGCTATG
>JABDBW010000075.1 GCA_013288485.1 Bacteroidota bacterium | reverse complement strand
AGAAAATACGCATTACCGGGGGCGAGCCGTTTGTGCGCAAGGATATAATGAAACTGTTGTCGGGTTTATCCAAACTGAACGGGTTAAAAGAACTCAGCATGACTACCAACGGCGTGTTAACTGCTCCTTATGTTGCCGAAATGAAGGCTTTGGGCATTCATTCGGTAAACCTGAGCCTGGATACTTTGGATGCTGATAGTTTCTTTACTATAACCCGCCGCGATGAGTTTAAAAACGTAATGGCAACTTTGGATGAATTGTTAAAACACAATTTCACCGTAAAAATAAACGCTGTAGTAATGGATGGCAAAAATACGCAGGATATATTACCATTGGTTCAATTAACAAAAGACCTGCCTGTAAGTGTCCGTTTTATAGAAGAAATGCCTTTTAACGGCGACGGGCATATTTACCAGGGTTTGCAATGGGACCATATTAGAATTTTGGATGAAATAACCGCCCAGTTCCCTGCTATTCGGAAATTAGAGTACCCTGCTTATTCTACTTCTTATAATTACCACATTCCCGGCCACAAAGGAAGTGTGGGTATAATAGCGGCGTACTCGCGTACATTTTGCGGTACCTGCAACCGTATCCGCATTACGCCACAGGGAACGCTGAAAAATTGTCTATATGACGATGGCGTGCTGAATATTAAAGACCTGATGCGCTCAGGTATAAATGATGAACAATTAGAACAAACGTTATTACATGCTTTCAACCACCGGCCAAAGGATGGTCGTGAAGCTGAACAGCTGCGGGTTGAAAAGACAGGTGTTCATGAATCAATGGCAACTATTGGGGGGTAGGTAGTTATTAAGTTATTGGGTTATTAAGTTATTAAAAAAGGGGGTAAGTAACCTAATAACTCAATAACCTAATAACCTAATAACCAATAACCCAATAATCCAATAACTAAAAAAATGACAACAGTAACCGAAGCCGAAAAACTAATATTGAAAAATACCAGAGATTTTGGTGCGGAGATCATTCCATTTGAAAGGTCTTTAGGCAGGGTGCTGGCTGAAAATATAAAAGCCGACCGTGACCTGCCGCCATTTAACCGCGTGACCATGGATGGCATTGCCATAAGTTATCGCGCAATTGAAAACAGTATTACTACTTTTCTGATAAAATCTACGCAGGCTGCAGGCGATATCCCCGTTGATATTAATACGCCCTATGAATGTATTGAGATCATGACAGGCGCGGCGTTACCAACATCAACCGATATGGTCATTCGTTATGAAGACCTCGAAATAAAAGACGGTAAGGCCGCATTGCTTGTTAGCCATATAAAAAAGGGTCAAAATTTACATCTTAAAGGCGCCGACAAAAAGCAGGGAGCGCTGATATTAACACCCGAACAATTAATAACACCCGCTGTTATCAGTATGGCAGCGTCAGTTGGTGAAGTTGAGTTAAGGGTAAAGCGAAACCCGAAAGTGGTTATTCTATCGTCGGGCGATGAATTGGTGGAGGTGACGGCTACGCCCTCACCCTACCAGATCAGGCGGTCAAATAGTTATATGGTAAAAGCTGTTTTAGCGCAGCATGGATTAGATGCGGATATACTGCATATTCCTGACGATCCTGAAATTATAAAAGAGCGCATAGCACATTGCCTGCAAACTTATAATGTACTTCTACTAAGCGGCGGCATCTCTATGGGAAAGTTTGACTATATCCCGAAAGCGTTAAAAGAATTAGAGGTTGAGCAGGTTTTTCATAAAGTAGAACAACGCCCCGGCAAGCCGTTTTGGTTCGGTAAGTATGGTAATGGGGTTGTGGTATTCGCTTTCCCCGGTAACCCGGTTGCTACATTTATGTGTGTGCAGCGATATTTTATTCCGTGGCTCAGTGCTTCGCAGGGTATATTGCCCAAAAAGCCGGTATATGCAGTTTTGGATAGGGATTTTACATTTCAGCCACCATTGCAATACTTTTTGCAGGTAAAATTGAGTTTTAATGAGCAAGGACAATTATTAGCTACGCCTGTTGAAGGAAATGGTTCGGGCGATTTTGCTAACTTAGCAGATACAGACGCCTTTATGGAACTGCCTTTAGCGAAAAATGAGTTTAAAAAAGGCGAAGTTTATAAAGTTTGGGTGTTTAACCAATTAGGATAATGAGCGAACTAAGTCACTTAGATAGCAAAGGAAAAGCTGTAATGGTGGATGTTTCTGAAAAAGAAATTACCCGCCGTACAGCCACCGCGCGCAGTATTGTTTTTTTGCCTGATGAAGTTTTAAAACACTTAACCAACGGCGATCTGCAAACAAAAAAGGGTTCGGTATTTCAAACCGCTATAATTTCAGGCATAATGGCAGCTAAAAAAACGGGAGAATTAATACCTCTTTGCCATCCGCTTGGGTTGGATAATTGTAAAATAGATATTAGGCTAAACGAACAGCAGGAAGTGGTGATAGATTGTACCGCTACCATTACCGCCAAAACAGGTATAGAAATGGAAGCGTTGGTAGGGGCAAGCATAGCGGCGCTAACTATTTATGATATGTGCAAGGCCCTGAGCCATGACATCGTAATAAAAGAAACCAAACTGATAGAAAAAACAGGAGGTAAACGTGATTTCAAAAGAACATAACCTGCCTGCCGATAGGCACGGCCTGCCTGCCGGCAGGCAGGGAAAACACACGTCGCTGGTAAGGCCCGTATCGGGTAATTTCGGGCGTAACGAGTGGGCCATTGTTGGCGCGCCTTGTATCAACATCAAATTGCTGGCTAATGATATTATTAGCGCTCTGTCGCAAAAATACAAGTGCGCTTATTCCGATGCCTCACATAATGATGAGATCATATTGCCCCCCGGCCGACTGGCAAGCGGCGCTGTTTTAGAATATACCGATCAGCAAAACTATCATCAGTTCAATTATAGTACGGGCTTAAAACCTATACATTTTAAGCAGCAATTTGCTGATACCGACCTTGTGCTGGTTAACGGCAATCACCAGCCCGCAAAAGCGCAGGTAGTTATTATATATAACAATAAAAGCGCGTCGTTACAAAAACGTTTGGCACAGTTAACCAATGTGGAGTTGATATTGCTGGCTGATAATGTGGATGATGTTTTCGATTTTATAAAAGAGGCTATATCTGACTGGCAACAATTACCTATTTATCGCCTGGATGAAACCGATAAGATAATAGCCTTTTTTGAAACCAAAATGCAGCAGGTAAAACCGGTATTGAACGGACTGGTATTAGCCGGCGGTCAAAGCACCAGGATGGGACATGATAAAGGCGCGCTTAACTGGTATGGCAAAGAACAGCGCTATTATATGGCCGACTTGCTAAAAAAATATTGCGATGAGGTATTTATCTCCTGCCGTACAGAGCAACAACCGGAAATAGATAGCGCTTATCCTACTTTAGCAGACACGTTTACCGGGTTGGGGCCTTTTGGCGCCATACTATCCGCCTTTCGTGAAAACCCAAACAGCGCGTGGCTGGTTGTAGCCTGTGATATGCCTCTGCTGGATGCAAACACGTTGCAGTATTTGCTCGACAACCGCGATCCATCCTCAATAGCTACTGCCTATGAAAACGGGTATGATGGATTACCTGAACCATTAATTACTATTTGGGAGCCAAAAAGCTACCCCGTATTGCTGGCATTTTTGGCACAGGGATATTCGTGCCCGCGTAAAGTTTTAATAAATAGTGATACTAAATTGTTAAAGGCCGTGGATGCCGAAGCACTGAGCAATGTAAATACGCCCGAAGACTTCGAAAAAATAAAACGCCAGATCCATCAAAAAATAGCTTCCGTATAATGGAACACGATTTTTTAAGATATAGCTGCCAGATTGCCCTGCCCGGATTTAACGAATCCTCGCAACTGCTTTTACAGCAGGCCAAAGTGTTAATAGTGGGGGCAGGAGGATTAGGGTGCCCTGCCGCGCAATATTTAACGTCAATGGGTGTTGGTACTATAGGTATTGCCGATTACGATACGGTTTCTTTAAGCAATTTACACCGGCAAATACTTTATACGCCTGTAGATGTTGGTTTTAAAAAAGTCTCGATTGCCTGCGCGCGCCTGCAACAACAAAATCATGGCATTCAATTGATAGCGCATGATATTAAAATAACATCTGATAATGTGATGGCTATCGTCAGTCAGTATGATATGGTAATTGATGGCACAGATAATTTTGATACTCGCTATTTACTCAATGATGCCTGTGTGTTAACAAACAAGCCGCTTTTTTATGGTGCTATTTACCAGTTTGAAGGACAAGCGGCTGTTTGGAACATAACCCACCCGGACGGTACAAGGTCGCCGAATTACAGAGACTTGTTCCCTGAAGTTGATGCTACGCAGATACCTGATTGCGCCGATGGCGGGGTAATACCTACCCTTGCCGGAATTATCGGAAGCATACAGGCAAACGAGGTTATTAAATACATTACAAAAACGGGGGAGCTGCTTGCCGGAAAAGTTATGGTATTTGACGCCCTGACACTTCAAAGCCGGATCATAAAAATAGGTAAGGTCACAAAAACGAACATAACCCGGTTGATAGAAACGGTTGATATTCCAACACTTTCTGTTAGCGAAGTAAAAAAAGGCCTGGCAAATGATACTTTAGAATTAGTAGATATCCGTACCGACCATGAGCGGGACATTATTGATATTGGCGGCATACATTTCGAAGCCGATGAATTTGACGAATACAAGGATTACCTGAAGAATGATAAGGTTAAAGTTTTATACTGTTCATCAGGCAAAAGGAGCGGGGAGGCTGTAAAGGTTATCAGGAAAAAATGGCCAAATGCTAAAGTGTTTTCGCTGGACGGCGGCTTACAGGCGTGGTTTGAAGATAATTAAACATTCACTCATTCAAAACTCACTTATTCACTCATTAATCAGGGATGCGCTGCTACCCAAACCTCGCCATCCTCAAAAATTTCTTTTTTCCATATCGGTACTGTTTGTTTAAGCGTATCAATAATATATCGGCAAGCATCAAATGCGGCATCACGGTGCGCCGCTGATACCGCGATAATTACAGGTATCTCACCAATTTGTAATACACCTGTGCGATGGTGTATCAGTATTTTTTGTACAGGCCATTTAGCAAAAGCCTGTTGAGTTATTTTCTTCATTTCGCTTACCGCCATTTTCTCATAAGCTTCAAATTCCAGCCGGACCACACCCTTCCCCTTGGTTGCATTCCGCACGGTACCAACAAACACATCGATCCCGCCTGTTTCTGGCGACATTACCCAATCAACGCAATCTTGCACGTTTAAGGTGGATACGGATAGTTTTATTTCTGTGTTCAAAATGATTTGTTTTTTACCCACCGCTCACCGGCGGAATAATAGCAATTTCATCGCGTTCATGTATATTATCGCCATCCAGGGCATATTCATTGTTCACAGCCACCATATAGGTTGCCAGGTGGTTAAGCCGGGGGTATTGATGCTCCAATAAATATTTCAAATTTGATACGGTTGCATCATTGGCCAGATCGATAGTGACCTCAGGACTGCCGAATATATCCTTCGCGATGCCAAACGCAAGTATGTTAATTTTCATTTTTGATCGATTAGTACAAATATGCAAGTAAAAAGCCGCTTCATCCATAAAATGAGCGGCTCTTTTTTTATTAGTAAGTGCGGTAATGCCTTACACCGCGGCGGTAATAATAATGCCTCCGGGTACTTACCCCCGCGTGTACACGAATATTCGGCGGTGGTGGCCTTCTAAATCCAGGCCGCGGTGGTGGCGGCGGGGTTCTTAATCCTAAGTGTATTCGCGGGAGCGGCGGGTGAGGTGGCGGGGGCGGTAACTGCGCCTGTGCCAAACCAAATGTGCCTGCTGTAATAATAACAATTAGCAATAATTTAATAAATTTCATGTTGTTGTGTTTTATTAGTAGGTTAAGCTTCATACTATTAACTATAAATAAAGCAAACAGTTTTTAATAAAACTGTAAACCTAAAAAAAACGTTACTAATCAAAACAAAAAATATGCGGTTATTCACCTCTTTAATGTTAATGCTTACCGTAATTACAGTTTTTGCCCAATCGGCGGCGCAAGAAGTAAAAGGAACTCTTGTTGTTGATGGCCTGAAGCGTGAGTTTTTAACATACATTCCATCTACCGATAAAACTGTAAAAATGCCGCTGGTAATTTCACTGCATGGTGGTTTTGCCAGCCCCAAAGGAATGTTCCACCTTGCCGATTTCAGGCCCATTGCCGATAAAGAGAAATTTATTGTTGTTTGCCCGGCCTCAAAACGTGTATGGCATGATGGCGCCGACCTTAACGGAATTGATGACGTGAAGTTCATCGATCAGTTGATTACCTATATGATAAATACTTACCATGCCGACCCCGAAAGGGTATATGTTACCGGTATATCAAATGGCGGATTTATGACAACGCGGTTGGCCTGTCAGTTGCACAACCGTATAAAAGCAATTGCCGTGGTTGCCGCTACATTAGATGTGGGCGCTGGCTATGCCCCCGAAAACCCCATGCCGGTGTTATATGTGCATGGCACTAAAGACCCTATTGTATCCTACAATGGTGGAAAAGTGTTTGGCAAGGGTATTTATTCGCATACTGCTATCATAAAAAAGTGGGTCGAAGTAAATAAATGCGATGCAAACCCGGTTGTTACCCAATTTCGTGATGATGCGCATGATGGGACAACGGTTACTAAAGCAGAGTATAGTAATCCATCCAACGGGTTAAAAGTGATAAGCTATACCATCAATAACGGCGGCCATACCTGGCCCGGGGGATGGCAATATTTCCCTAAATTTATTATAGGAAAAACCACACGTAACCTGAATGCCTGCCAGGTGATATGGGATTTTTTTAAATCATACAGGTAGAGATACAAAAATTTGGTTTCTTTGTGATCTAACTATAGCCAGGTATATTGCTATTGAAAAATAAATGAGTTTGACAACAACAGGTAAAGCAAAAGCCGCACAGGAACAAAAACTACAGCAATTGCTACTGTACCTGAACCTGCACTCGCCGTTTTACCGGGAGTTGTTTGCAGTGAACCATATCGATATCTCCAAAATAAAAAACGTTGAAGACCTTTCGGCCATACCAACTACCACTAAAGAGGACCTGCAACAACGTAATGATGATTTTTTGTGTGTAAGCCGGGATAAGGTAATAGAATATGCTTCTACTTCGGGTACATTAGGCAGTCCGGTTACTATCGCCCTTACCGAAAATGACCTGAACAGGCTAACCACAAACGAGTACAACTCCTTTGTTTGCGCGGATGGGAAGCCCGAAGATATTTACCAGCTCATGCTAACGCTCGACAGGCAGTTTATGGCAGGCATAGCCTACTATTCGGGTTTGCGTAAGTTAGGGGCGGGGATAGTCCGGCTGGGGCCGGGTGTGCCTTCTATGCAGATCGAGACTATCCAAAGGTTAAATCCTACCGCTATAGTTGCGGTGCCATCGTTCATTTTGAAGCTGATACAGTTTGCAAAGGATTATCATATCGATCTCAACAAAACATCGGTAAAAAAGGCCATTTGTATAGGCGAGAATATCCGCGATACTGATTTCTCCTTAAATATATTGGGTAAAAAGATAACAGAAAGCTGGGATATAAAGCTGTATTCAACCTACGCCTCTACCGAAATGCAGACCGCGTTTACCGAATGCAGCGAGGGCAGGGGTGGCCATTTGCAGCCCGACCTGGTAATTGCCGAGCTGCTGGATGAAAATAACAAACAGGTGCCGGCTAATACACCCGGTGAGCTAACTATTACCACTTTAGGCGTAGAGGGTATGCCCTTGCTGCGCTATAAAACAGGGGATATGTGCATGTATAATGATGAACCCTGTGCCTGCGGACGCACGAGCCTGCGTTTATCACCGATAATTGGGCGTAAAAAGCAGATGATCAAATTTAAAGGCACTACATTATACCCGCCAGCGCTGTTCGATCTGCTGAACGAAATGGATGAGGTGCTTGATTTTGTGGTTGAGGTGTACTCCAACGAGATAGGTACAGACGAGGTTTTATTGCACCTGCTCCCGCTGGATGACAGCAAAGCTTGTGATAACCGCATAAGGGCCTATTTACAGGCCAGGTTGCGGGTAAGTCCGCATGTTAATTACATTACGGTTGGGGAATTGCAGCAAATACAGTTCCCCGAATCGGTACGTAAGGCGGTGAAGTTTATCGATAAGCGGGATGCAGGTGATTCACAAAATAGTGAATCACTTTGAATCACATGAATCACTTTATGGGTATAAGTTACTGTATATTAGTATTTTACAAAAAGTGAGTGAATCACCCTGAATCAGTACAAATACTTTATGCAGTGCCATTTAAATAATTATAAATAAATTATTTATGTGTTTTAAGCGTTTTTCATGGAATGCGGCATGAATCACTTTGGTGAATCACCCCGTTGGCTGTATCGTCCTGAAAAAGGTTTATACTATATTTTTGTTACTACCGCATTTAATTACACATTTAATTTGTAATTTTATAATATGTTAATGATAGATAGAATTACATCTGATCCTGATATAATGAATGGTAAGGCATGCATCCGTGGTATGCGTATTACGGTATCTATTGTACTTAATTTGATAGCAAATGGTATGAATAAAGCCGAGATACTCAATGAATATCCGGCTTTAGAACCTGAAGATATTGATCAATGCCTGCAATATGCCGCTTATTTAGCCGAAGAAGAATTATATACTACTCAAAAGGTCTCCTGATTTGCGATTTTAAGTTCTCGCAGGGTCTCTCGCAGAGGACCCTGCGTTTGGAAAAGTTTACACTTTGATTGTTAATACTGGATTGAATTTACACTTTTAATTTTATATTGCTAATATTTGGTTATACATTAGACCTAACCTAAACCACCAAATATGAAGCTTTTCGGCTTAGCGGCAATTGCCCTTTGTTTATGCACGTTGCCATCTGTCGCTCAAAATGTTTATAATATTAAAGGTGCTACTGTTGATACAGCATTAAAAATCAATCTAACTTCCAGCATCACTGTAATGGATGCGAAAGATTCCATTTTGTACAAATTTACCCGCGCGGCCAATGATGGATCTTTTTCTATTACCGGCCTGCCGGCGGGAAGGTTTATAATGCTGGTCACTTATCCTGATTATGTTGATTTTGTGGAAAGATTTACATTGGGCCAGGCTAATAAGGAATATGATTGGGGTAACATTAAAATGAGCCCTAAGGCACGTTTGCTACAGGAAGTAATTATAAAAAGCGAAGTAATACCTATCAAAATCAATGGTGATACCACCAATTTTAACCCTAAAGCTTATGTTATACAGCCTAATGATAAAGTTGAGGATCTTTTAAGACAATTACCAGGTATACAAATAGATAAGGATGGTAAAATTACCGCCCAGGGAGAGCCCGTGCCAAAGGTATTACTGGACGGTGAAGAGTTTTTTGGCGATGACCCTAAACTGGTCACCAGGAACATACGTGCAGACATGGTGGGTAATATACAGCTTTATGATAAAAAAAGCGACCAGGCCGCATTTACCGGGATAGACGATGGTGTGCGTACAAAAACAATCAATATTCAATTAAAAGAAGACAAAAAAACCGGCTTATTTGGAAAGATTGAAGCCGGAATTGGAAATAGTGGTTATTATGAAGGACAGGGCATATACAACAAATTTAAAGCAAAAGAGAAATTCGCACTTTACGGAACAATATCAAATGATGGCAAAGTGGGCCTCGGGCTCCAGGATAACGACAGGATAGGAACAGGTGCACAGATCGGTGATGATGGCGGTTCAATAACCAATTTTGGCGGAGGAGGCAGTCAGCTTGATAATGAGACTTATTTCGGCAGAGGGTTGCCGCAATCGAAAACAGCAGGTGTACATTATGATAACAAATGGGACAAGGATAGCGAGACTATCAATACCAATTATAAAATTGGTTCATTAGATGTGTCGACCGATCAAAACAGTTTAACAACCAGGATATTAACTTCAAGTTTGCAGAATACGGCTGCTAATTCCCACTCAGATAGCTATAACTTCCGGCAAAAGCTTGACGCGATTTATACGAAGACATTCAGCCCCGAATCAAATATAAAAATTAACGTTGCCGGAACCGAGAAAAATACCGAGAATAATTCTAACGGAGCAAGTTCAACTACCAATGGCGATGGTTCATTGATAAGCAGGAACACTTACAGCGACGATACTAAAACTCATTCAAAAATATTCAATGCTGACGCTTTTTACAGCAAAAGATTTAAAAAGGCAGGGCGCACTATTTCATGGGATGTAAACGGGAACTATTCGGAAAGTAACTCGACAGACTATAACAAATCGGACTATTATACCCAGATAAATGCAAAATATGCCCTTATTGATCAATATATACCTATAAATGCCACAACATTGGTATTAAACAGTAATATTACCTATACCGAGCCTCTTACTAAAAAATTCGCACTTACTTTTAATTACGGCTTTAGATTAAATAACACCGTACAGGACAAAGAATCTTATAACCAATCATCCCCGGGTATATACAATATATTAGATTCTGTTACAAGCAATAATTATAAATACAACGTGCTTACCAACCAGTTAGGCGCCGTATTTAATTACAGAGGGGGCACCAAAACCGTTTTAACTTTCGGTACCAGGGCTAATTCGGTGCAGTTTAAACAAATTAATGAGTTTACCGGCAGTATTTATAAACGCGATTTTATTGACTGGAGGCCCCAGGTAACATTTCAATACCGCCCTGCAAATTCAATAACAGTAGATTTTAAGTATAATGGCAATAGCACCCAACCCACCATTTTCCAGATACAGCCGGTAACAACAAATACTGACGCGCAAAACTTATACATAGGTAACGCTAACTTGCAGCCATCATTTTCACATAGTTTTAATTTAATATATTATTCTGTTAAACAATTAACAGGTCAGTCGATTGATGTGAACGGTAGTTTTTCCTTCAA
>JABDBW010000074.1 GCA_013288485.1 Bacteroidota bacterium | reverse complement strand
TTACCGCTACATTCACATTAGTGCCGTATTGGCCTGTGCCCGCATTGCCGGGGGCTATAAAAAGTCGGCTACATTTGGGGCTTTGGGCTAATTTCCAGGCGAAGGCACTTTCCCTTCCGCCTGAGCCGAGTATAAGGATATTCATGCGTCAAAGATAGGATTTTTTGATGTGCAGATGTGCAAATATGCAAATGTGCAGATATGCAAATGCAGTTAAATTGAATAATTTGGCTGTTACGCCATGAAGCCAAATTCAGCTATTCTAATAATCTGCACATCCGCATATTTGCACATTAAATCCTATCTTTGCCTGTCATAATGGCTTTATAATTGCTATGGCGCAATTATTGAGTTTATGGCTTCATATCAAACTGAAATATGTTAAATTTTATAAGTAAGCTTTTCGGAAGCAAATCGGAACGTGACGTAAAGGCGCTATTGCCTTTGGTTGAAAAAGTAAAGGCAGAGTTTGCCAAACTTGACCAGATCAGCAATGACGAGCTACGGGCCAGGACCATAGATTTTAAAGAAACAATTTATGGCCAGGCATCATATTCCTGCCGCTGTATCAAAAACCTTTACCCGCGATACCTTACAGGATGGTTTTGAATATTTAGCCACGATGGGGCTGCCCGTTGTTTTAAAAGCCGATGGGTTGGCTGCCGGGAAAGGTGTATTGATATGCCTTACTTTACAGGAAGCGCAGCAAGAACTCATAGAAATGCTTACCCATTCTAAGTTCGGCGATGCCAGCTCGAAGGTGGTGGTTGAGCAATTTTTGCAGGGTATTGAACTTTCGGTTTTTGTGCTTACGGACGGCAATAATTATAAAATATTACCATCGGCCAAAGATTATAAGCGCATTGGCGAGGGCGATACGGGGTTAAATACCGGCGGCATGGGTTCGGTTTCGCCGGTGCCGTTTGCTGACGCGGCGTTTATTAAAAAGGTGGAGGACCGCATTATCATCCCAACCATTGAAGGATTGAAGCAGGAGAACATCTCCTATAAAGGTTTTATTTTTATCGGGTTAATGAATTGCCACGGCGACCCCTACATGATAGAATACAACTGCCGTATGGGCGATCCGGAAACAGAAAGCGTTTTGCCGCGCATAGAATCTGATCTTGTTGAACTGCTATTAGGTGTAGCCGAGGGGAATTTAAATGAAAAAGAACTCATTATATCCGATAAAGTAGCAGCTACTGTAGTTTGTGTTGCTGGTGGCTATCCCGGTGAATATTTGAAGAATAAGGCCATAAGCGGCATGGAAAATGTTCGTGGGTCGCACGTCTTTCAAGCGGGCACGACGCAAAAAGAAGAGGATGTTTTGGCAACCGGGGGGCGCGTTTTGGCCATTACCTCACTACAGGATAATTTGTTCGATGCCTTGCAGCAAGCTACTGCCGATGCCAGCCGCATTTATTACGATGGCTGCTATTTCAGGAAAGATATTGGGTTTGATTTGATATAAACAATTGATCCGCCTTTTTTGGCTAAAGCCACATCATATTTTATTTATTATCCGTCCCATGAATGGGACGGCAATGAATTTATAAGCATCATCAAAAAACTTCATTGCCGTTGACTTTAGTCAACGGAACAAGTAACAAAGCAATTTTGGGCTTTAGCCAAATTGTATGCAATTCGATGCAACAAAAAAGGCTTCTAAATTAGAAGCCTTTTTCAATATGTAATCAATTACTTTTTAATTCGATGATAACGCCGCCGCGCCGCTCACAATCTCGGTAAGCTCGGTGGTGATGGCTGCCTGGCGGGCCTGGTTGTACGAAAGTTTTAACGCTTTTAACAGGTCACCCGCATTTTCAGTCGCTTTATCCATGGCCGTCATACGTGCACCATGTTCAGATGCTACCGAATCCAGTACCGCACGGTATAGTTGTATCTTGATATTTTTGGGTATCAATTCAGCAACTATTTCTTCCTGTGATGGCTCCAGTATATAATCAACCTGGGTGGTTTTAACCGGCTCCTTCTTTTCTTTATTTTCCGCTTTTTCTACTTTTTCTGTTTTGGGCACCGGCAGTAATTGCTCCGTAAACAGAAATTGTACTGCCGCGTTCCTGAAATGGTTATAAACTATTTCAACACGGTCATACTCGCCTTTTAAAAAGCCTTCCATAATGCTTTCGGTAATCAGGGAAGCATTGGCGAAGTTCAGGTTATTGTACAGTTCGGTATTATTACCAATAACATTGTATTTGCGGCGCTGGTAAAATTCCTGTGCCTTTTTACCTATAGCAACAATAGAAACATTGCCGGCTTTTAACTGCTCGCTGTATTTTTCGGCGATCAGGTTGTTAACGGTTTTAATAACGTTAGCATTAAAAGCGCCGGCCAGCCCACGGTTTGATGATACGGCCACAACCAATACACGTACCGGTTCGCGCTGCTGCAAAAAAGGTGATGAACCGTCCTCTAAACTTGCAGACAAGTTTGATAACAGTTCCTTCAGCTTGTTTGCATACGGACGCAATTGCACAATAGCGTTGGTGGCCCGTTTCAATTTGGCAGCCGAAACCATTTTCATGGCCTTGGTGATCTGCTGCGTTGACGTAACTGACGTTATACGGTTTCTTACTTCTTTTAAATTAGCCATTTATCGATGTGCAAATTTGCATATGTGCAGATGTGCAAATTAATTTGCTTTAACTTTATTATTCTAATGCGCGGCTATGCAATCATCTGCACATTTGCATATCCGCACATTTGCATATTTAATTATAATTCGCTGAAAGCTCTTTAGCTACTGTTTCCAGTACGCCGGTTAGCTGGTCGTCAAACTTGCCTGCTTTCAGGGCTGCAAGGGTTTCAGGGTGACGCATTTCTAACTGGCTTGTAAATTCATTTTCAAATTCTCTAACCCGGTTAATTGGCACATTACGCATCAGGTTTTTTGTACCCAGGTAAATAATAGCTACCTGTTTTTCAACGGTTACCGGCGAATACTGGCCCTGTTTTAATATCTCCACGTTACGTGCACCTTTATCCAATACATTTTTGGTTGATGCGTCAAGGTCAGAACCAAACTTTGAGAATGCCTCCAGCTCGCGGTATTGCGCCTGGTCGAGCTTCAAAGTACCTGCTACTTTTTTCATTGATTTGATCTGCGCGTTACCACCCACACGCGATACCGAAATACCCACGTTAATAGCCGGACGAACACCCGCGTTAAACAAGTTCGATTCCAAAAATATCTGTCCGTCGGTAATAGAAATTACGTTGGTTGGGATATAGGCTGATACGTCGCCCGCCTGGGTTTCAATAATAGGTAAAGCTGTTAATGAACCACCACCTTTTACAATACTGCGAATAGATTCGGGCAGGTCATTCATGGCCTGTGCTATCGCATCATTCTGGCTTATTTTAGCGGCACGTTCCAATAAACGGCTGTGGAGGTAAAACACATCACCCGGGTAAGCCTCACGGCCCGGTGGACGGCGTAATAACAACGATACCTCACGGTAAGCAACCGCCTGTTTTGAAAGATCGTCATAAACGATCAATGCCGGACGACCCGTATCACGGAAATACTCGCCGATAGCAGCGCCTGCAAACGGGGCAAAGAACTGCATGGTAGCAGAATCGGAAGCATTAGCCGCTACGATGATTGAATAAGGCATAGCGCCCTTTTCTTCCAGCGCGCGAACAATATTTGCTACCGTTGAGGCTTTTTGGCCGCAAGCTACATATATACAGATAACCGGTTTGCCGGCATCATAAAATTCTTTCTGGTTGATGATGGTATCAATACAAACCGCGGTTTTACCGGTCTGGCGGTCGCCAATAACCAGCTCACGCTGCCCGCGGCCAATAGGGATCATCGCGTCGATAGCTTTAATACCGGTTTGCAAAGGCTCGGTTACCGGCTGGCGGTAAATTACACCCGGCGCTTTACGCTCCAAAGGCATTTCGTAAGTTTTGCCTGTAATGGGCCCTTTGCCATCAATTGGCGCGCCTAATGTATCAACAACACGGCCAAGCATGCCTTCGCCTACATTGATAGAGGCAATTTTTTTGGTACGTTTAACAGTATCGCCTTCTTTTATCTCGTCACTTTGTCCTAACAATACAACGCCTACGTTATCTTCTTCCAGGTTCAATACAATGCCCTGCAGGCCGTTATCAAACTCAACCAGTTCGCCCGATTGTACTTTTGTTAATCCATAAACGCGTGCAATACCATCACCCACCTGGAGCACGGTACCAACTTCTTCTAATTCAGATTCTGACTTGAAACCCGCCAATTGCTGACGCAATATTGCCGATACTTCATCTGGTCTTACCTCTACCATAGTTTATTTTAATTTTAAGATTGCTTTTTTATTTATTGAACAATGCCTTTGGCAAAATCCTTTTTTAACTTTTTTAAACTGCTTGCTATACTTGTATCTAACTGCCTGTCGCCAACGGTTAGCACAAAGCCGCCAATTAACTCAGGATCGGTCTTTGCTTCCAATATCACCTTACCGCCAACTGCTGCCTTCACTTCTTCCAGTATTTTTTGTTGGTTAATCGCTGATAATGGCGCGGCTGATACTACCGATGCTTTTGTGATATGTTTCTTTACGTCATACAGATCAATAAACGCGTGAGCGGTAGTATATAAAACCTCGCCGCGGCCCTTATTGATCATGAGCTTAAAAAACTCGATAGATAGTTTATTTACCTTTTTTTCAAATACATCTGTAAGAATATGTAGTTTTTTTTGGTGAGATATGATAGGGTTTGCCAAAACCGCCGTTAACTGCGGATTAGCTTTTAAGGTTTTCAGGAAAAAAGCCATATCGTTATTCACCTCCTCCAGAACTTTTTGTTCCTCTGAAAGATCGATCAATGATTTGGCATACCTGGCTGCTACCGTTAATTCTGACATATTTTAATAAGTGGTTAGTAGTGAGTGGTGAGTGGTGCACAGTGAAAAAAAACTCACTACTCACAACTGCCCACTCACTACTACAATTTTACTTCCTTTAAAAGCTGGGCTACCAGCTCGTCTTGTTTTTTCTGATCTTCAAATTGCTTGTTCAGTATTTTTTCAGCAATTTCTAACGATAGTGATGCTACCTGGTTCTTCACATCGGCCATAGCAATGGCCTTTTGGTTGTTTATTTCTATACGGGCCATCTCTATCATGCGGTGGCCTTCTGTATTAGCCGATTCTTTAGCTTCGCTGATGATCTGGTCTTTCAACTTACGGGCTTCCTGTAATATCAGGTCGCGCTCAACACGGGCCTGTTTTAATAAAGCCTCGTTCTCGTTGGTTAAACGCGCCATTTCGTCCTTGGCGGCTTCGGCTCTTTGCAAAGCTGTTTCTATAGAGTTTTCGCGCTCTTTAACAGCTTCTAAAATGGGTTTCCATGCAAATTTGCCCAATATAAATAGCAGTATGACGAAGCAAATTGTAGTCCAAAAAACCAAACCAATATCTGGTGTAACTAATTCCATATTTCAGTATTTTTAATAATTAAATGCAAATTAAAACAGCCCCGGGGCCAATCGCCCCGGGTTGTTTTTTAGTTTGCGCCAAGCATGGCAACAACCACCGCGAACAAGGCAACACCTTCTACAAGTGCCGCAGCGATGATCATGTTTGTTTGGATCTTGCCAACAGCTTCAGGCTGGCGGGCAATAGCTTCAACAGCTTTACCACCAATCTGACCGATGCCGATACCGGCACCAATAGCAGCTAAACCAGCGCCAATAGGGCCAACACTACCGTGCATTCCGGCAGATACCTGGGCTAAAACCATTCCTGTTATTCCAGTCATTGTGTGTTAAATTTAAACGTGTATATATAGATAATTAATTACAAATTAGATAACCTCATGGTGATGTTCTTCAACCGCCATGCCGATAAACAGCGCCGATAACAATGTAAAAATGTAGGCCTGCAGAAACGCAACCAACAGTTCTATCATATCCATAAACACCACAAATACTATAGAAACCGGCGATATCCATAGCGTGCCAAAAATAAAGATCAGCGATATAAGGCTCAATATTACAATATGACCCGCTGTTATATTAGCGAACAAACGTATCATTAAGGCGATTGGCTTTGAAAATATGGAAACTATTTCAACAGGTATCATGATGGGGAAAAGCCACCAGGGGTTTGGCATAAATATATGTTTCCAATAGTGCTTATTACCGTTTAAGTTTACAACAAGCAGTATAATTACCGATAGTACCATGGTTACGGCAATATTACCTGTTAAATTAAAACCTCCCGGAAAAAAAGGGATCATTCCGAACAGGTTGTTTATCAAAATAAAAAAGAATATGGTAAGCAGTAAGGGCATAAACCGCACATATTTTATGCCCAGGTTGGGTATAGCAATATCATCGCGTACAAATAAAATAAGCGGCTCTAAAAACGACTGTAAACCTTTAGGCGCTTTGCCCGCCCGCTTTTTATAGGTTGATGAAACGCTTAAAAAAACAATAAGCAGTACAGTTATTGTCATAAACATGCTTACTACGTTACGGGTGATAGAAAAATCATAAACAGTAGCCTTTTCATCTGCCTTACCTGTAGCGTCAACTATTTTTATTTTTTTTTCTTGCAGCTTATAACTATAATAATTTCCGGCGTAAACAGTACCCTCGGGCGTTATTTTCGATGATGAGAATACCTCCATTCCTTTATCGGTATATAATATTACCGGCAGCGGGATAGGTTTTTCTGCAACTAACGGAAATACAAACGGCCACGAATGCGAATCGCCAATGTGCTCCATTATTACCGGTGTAGGATCAAAGTCTTTATGGGTGGTATTTGTAGCGTTTTTTTGTACTGAAGCAAATGCCGGAATTGATATTACCGCCAAAAAAAATGCGCAAATTAAAGAAATTCTAAAAAGTTTTAAGTTCAAAATCGAGCCGTTAGTCATTTAAATGAGGTTTTCTACCTTAAATTTTCGTGCCGCAATCTACGCAACAAAATATAAACTTCAAAGGCCATATTTAATAAATATATATAGGCAAAACCGGCCAGAAAAATTGGCTTATTTACGGTATTATTTTGCAGAAAAACCAATATAAATATCAAACTGGCCAATATCTTTATGGTGGTTCCGCCCAAAAAGGCCTGCGCGAAATATTCGGGTTTTTTTTGCCCCACGATCAGCATAAGCATTAATACAAAAAAGGTAAGGCCCGACATAAAAAAGAATATCGTCCAAAACCTGGTAGTTAACAGATCGGAATTACCGGTGTATTGAAGCGCGACAGGGGGTATAGCGATGATAAGTGTAAATAAAAGGAAATAACGAATAGCTAAAGAAATTTTCATTTGAGCAGTTTAATTATCAGTTGTTTTTAACCGATCTGATAATGATGTACAAAGATATAAAAACACCAATCAGTGACAACATTGCCGTAACCCATTGTACATCATGGTGCGCAGCCTTATCAATTTTATAACCTGCATAAGCAAATATCCCGATAATAGCGATCATTTGGAAACCAAGCCCGCTATATTTTGCATAACTGTTTAACGGCCGGTCGTCGTTATCATTTAATTCATTTTTAGCCATGCGCAAATTTATTAAATCCTATTGCATAATGTTTACTAAATTAGCGATGCTTTTATAACTATGGTTTGAATTTGAGGCGCACTTATATATTCCCTGTAATTAACTCAATTAAATTTCTGCTGATCGCGATGCTATTGGTTATAGCGGGCTGTTCGCTGGAGAGAAAAACCGGCTTTAACCGGGCCATGCAAAACTTAACCGCGCATTATAATATATTATATAATGCCAATGAGCTATTGCGGCAAAAACAGGAAAGCTACGCCGGGGCATACATTGACGCGTACGGAGATGTGTTAAGTGTTTACCAGGATACTACTACCCATACCCCCGCGCCTGATAAAGACCTTGATGCCGCAATTGTTAAAGCCAATACTATAATTAATGAAAAAGAGCAAAGCAAATATGTTGGCGATGCTTACCTGGTTTTAGGCAAGGCTAATTTTTTGTCGGGAAAATACTTTGACGCAGTCGAGTTTTTTAGTTATGTGATCCGCTCGTTCCCTAAACAGGTTAGCCTAACACAGGAAGCGTCAGTATGGAAAGTTCGCGCCCTGCTGTACCTTGATAATAAACGCGAAGCAAAACTGGCTTTAGACAGTGCTTTTAAAAATATCAACCCAAAAAAACCCATTAGTATAACTGCCGATGTTTATGCTGCTAAGCTACAGTATGACATAAATACCCAAAACTATGCCGACGGGGAAGACATGGCCAAAAAGGCCATTTATTATTGCAGGAACAAAAATCAAAGGTTGCGGTGGACCTTTATTTTGGGGCAGTTGCAGGAACTGAACCACCAAAATAGCGAGGCCATATTAAGCTATACCAGCATAATTAAAAGTAACGCTCCGTTTGAAATGGCCTTTAATGCCGATCTTAACCGCATACGTATCGAAGAGATGCGGAACGGCGTTAAAATGAACCGTATAACTCTTTTGCTGAAACTGCTTAAAGAGGAGAACAACAAGGATTTTAAAGATCAGATATATTACCAGGTTGCCGAACTTTACGCGGCCGGTAAGGATATTAACAACGCTGTGAAATATTATAAGCTATCGATACGTAACAGCGTTAAAAATCAAAATCAAAAAGGATTATCGTACCTGCGCATTGCCGATATTGATTTCGGTTATAGAGCTGATTATGTAAATGCTAAAAAATACTATGATAGTACGCTAACCAACCTTTCAACTAATTACCCGGGCTATCAGGCTATTCAAAAGAAAAGCAATAACCTGCAGCTATTGGTTGATCAGCTACAAATTGTAGCCCGTGAAGATACTTTACAGGTATTAGCCAAACTCGACGAAAAAACACGTAAAACTCGTATTGATGCACTGGTTAACGCACAAATTTTGCAGCAGCAGATCGCCGCCAATAAAGCAGTGCCAAGCAACGCTTTAGCATCTAACCAGGCTACGCCAACAGGCAACCCTGCTACCGGCACTAGTTTTTATTTTTATAATGCTATAGCCGTTAGCCAGGGATATACTGACTTTAAGCGAAGATGGGGCGACCGAAAACCGGATGATAACTGGCGCATAAGTAACCGGGCAAATGGCAATATCAACAATAATAATAATGCTATAGCAGCCGTAGCAGGCATCGGTGATCCGGATGCGTTGCCCGCCGGGATGCGCAAAAGCACAACTGATGTATCAGCGGGCGCTTATCGTCAAAGTTTAATGCAGAACCTGCCGCTTACCCCTGCGTTGCTGGCGCAATCAAATAACCGCATTTATAACGCGTATGTTGATATAGCCAATTTTTACCGCGATGTTTTAGAAGATAAAAAAGATGCCATAGCAACCTTTGAACTGATATTAAATAAATTCCCCGACGATCCTAACAAAGCATCGGTGTATTATAATTTGTACCGGTTATATAGTGATATTGACGCGGCACGGTCAAACGGGTATAAGAACACATTGTTAAAAGATTACCCGGAAACTGTTTTTGCCAAAGTAATTATCGACCCCGATTACGGTAAAAAATTGGATGATAAAGACGCGCAGTTCAATGAAGCATATAATATAGTATATAACTTGTACCGCCAACGGAAATACGTACAGGTTATGAGTAGCACCGATAGTTTAGTAAAACAATATCCGGGCAATAACCAGCTTGTACAATTATACTACCTGCGTGCAATGGCTGCAGGGCACCTCGAAAAATTAGAACCGTTTAGCGCCGACCTGGAAAACATTGTTACCAATTATCCCAAAGATCAATTAATAACACCGCTGGTAAAACAGCATTTAGCCTATATTAACGCCAATAGCTCCGAATTATCACTGCAAAACTTTGCCATAATGGATACCGATACCGCCGGGGCATTCTTTACGCCACCTATTGATTACCAAAAAGAAACGGCCTATAACCGTAACCGCAAGGCGCCTGTGTATGTAGAAGAAAAACCGGTAGTGAATAAACCGACAGATCAAACCCCTGTTCAAAATAAACCGCCGCTTAAAACTTTGTCGACCTTATTTTCTACCCGCGACAGTACCAATTACTATTTTGTAATAAATGTAAGTAGTGGTACAACAGACCTCGCATCCTCGCGTTTTGGGATAGGGCAGTTTATTCGTGCCAATTTTAAGGCTAATGCCATCACGCACCAGTTAAAAGATGCCGGGCGCGATAACCAACTAATATATATAGGGCGGTTTTTTAGCCTGGCTACGGTAAGAGATTTTGCGAGGGCTTTTGTTCCGCTGTTGCCCGAGGTAATGAAAGTGCCAAAGGATAAATACAGTTTTTTTATTATAACCCAAGAAAATCTGAATAAATTAGCCGACAAGAAATTATTGGATGATTATATTTACTATTACCAACAAACCTATTAAAAATGATCGTTAAACTTTCGGAGCAGGAAATAAAGAGGTACAATTGGTACATCTGGCGGTTTTTTATAGGCTGCTTCGCTTTTATTATTATATTGATAGGGCTTGCCACGTTTGGTGTGTTTGGGGCGCTGCCTTCCCTACGCGACCTGGAAAACCCCAAAAGCGACCAGGCAACGATAGTATATTCAGCTGATAAACAGATATTAGGTAATTATTATAAAAAGAATCGGACTAGTGTAACCTATAAACAAATATCGCCAAATGTGCTAAATGCATTGGTAGCCAAAGAAGACAATCATTTTTATTCTCATTCAGGTATTGATTTTTGGCGCACATTCTCCATCATAGCTTACAATTTAATAGGCAGTAGACAAGGGGCCAGTACTATTACACAACAATTGGCCCGGAACCAGTTTTCGACCGAGGAAAGGGCTCATAACCCTATTAAACGCTTCATTCAGAAACTCCAGGAATTAATAATTGCTATACGGATAGAAAAGCATTATACCAAGGAAGAGATCATCACCATGTATTTAAACACGGTTGATTTTGGCTCTAATTCATTTGGCATCTGGTCGGCAGCCCATACCTATTTTAATACCACACCTGATAAATTAACCCCCGACCAGGCGGCTGTTTTGATACAGACGCTAACC
>JABDBW010000073.1:234-11445 GCA_013288485.1 Bacteroidota bacterium | reverse complement strand
GGATTTATGATCAGGGTTAAACCTATAACCCAAAGAATGATCCAGGTTGATAATACACTTTACTTTATACCGCCAACACCGCCAAAAACTCAACCTAAAAAAGTAAAGCCGGCGGCATCAAAACCAATCCCGCCGGTTACAACAACTAAATTTGTACAAATGGTTGTTACGGATAAGCCCGTTATTGAAGAACCGCCAAAAATTACAGACCTGGATAAAACAGCTGTCGGCCCTGTTGACATTAAAGTGTCGGGCAATGGCGAAGGTGCAAAGATCACTAATGAAACCGGAGCGGGTGGGAACGGTACAGTTGATGGGCCGGATAAAAGTAATGATGTACATAACTATGCAGACGTAATGCCCGAACCATACGGAGGGGCTGCCGGCTGGAACAAATTTTTACAAAAAAACTTAAAATACCCTTCAGAAGCGATAGATCATAATATCAGCGGAAGGGTTATGATTAGTTTTGTTGTTGAGAAGGACGGCCATTTATCAAGTATTATGGTTGACAGGGGAGCGGGGTTTGGCATGGATGAGGAAGCCATGCGTGTTTTAAAATTATCAAAGGCATGGAAACCCGGATCGCAAAACGGGCAGCCTGTACGTGTAAAATATAGCATACCTATTAGTTTTTCTATAAACCAGTAGGGAATTGTGAAGGTAAAAGGCGAAAGGTAAAAGGTTCTATATACAACAAAAAGTAAAAATTGAAGGTAATATTACAAAAACCTTTCACCTTTCGCCTTTCAGCTTTTACCTCCTTTCGCCTTTTTTTCCTACTTTTGGGCATCCTTTCAAAAAAACATAGCACATTGGAGCACCAGGAACTTACCACCGTTGAAACAGCTAAAAAATTAGGCTTACTACCCGAAGAATTTGAACGAATAAAAGAAATATTAGGCCGCATACCCAATTTTACCGAACTCTCTATTTTTTCGGTGATGTGGAGTGAACATTGCTCGTATAAAAACTCTATTACCTGGCTCAAAACTTTACCAAAGGATAGCCCGCGTATACTGGCCAAAGCAGGCGAAGAAAACGCGGGTTTGGTTGACCTGGGCGATGGTATTGGCTGTGCTTTCAAAATAGAATCACATAACCACCCCTCGGCACTTGAACCTTACCAGGGGGCAGCCACTGGTGTGGGTGGTATAAACCGCGATATATTTACAATGGGTGCAAGGCCGATAGCCCAGTTAAACTCCTTACGCTTTGGCGATATTACACAAGAGCGTACCAAATGGCTGATCAAAGGCGTAGTTAAGGGTATAAGCCATTATGGCAACGCGTTTGGCATTGCCACCGTTGGCGGCGAATTGTTTTTTGACGACTGTTATAATGTTAATCCGCTGGTAAATGCCATGTCGGCGGGGATAGTAAAGGCAGGGGAAACCGTATCGGCAACATCTTATGGTGTTGGCAACCCGGTATATATTGTCGGTTCGGCAACAGGTAAGGATGGTATACATGGTGCGGCATTCGCTTCAAAGGATATTACAGAGGATTCTGTAAACGATCTTCCTGCTGTGCAGGTTGGTGACCCTTTCCAGGAAAAATTGCTGTTAGAAGCCACATTGGAGGTTATAAAAACCGGTGCTGTTGTAGGTATGCAGGATATGGGCGCTGCGGGTATAATCTGCTCCAACTCTGAAATGTCGGCAAAGGGCGAACATGGAATGCGCATAAACCTGGACGCAGTACCCATCCGCCAGGAAAATATGAAGCCTTTCGAAATATTGTTATCTGAATCGCAGGAACGTATGCTGATCGTGGTACATAAGGGCAGGGAAAAAGAAGTAGAAGCTATTTTTGATAAATGGGACCTGAATTGCGCTATTATCGGTGAGGTAACCGATACCAAACGTTTAGCATATTATATGCACGGCGAATTAGTTGCCGATGTACCTGCAGATGACCTGGTTTTAGGCGGAGGGGCCCCGGTTTATGAACGCGAATACCGTGAACCTGCTTATTTTGCCAAAAATCAAAAATTTAAGATTGAAGACGTTCCAGAACCTCCCGATCTGATAGCTGTCGCTGAGCACCTGATATCGCACCCTAACATCGCTTCTAAACGTTGGGTAACCGACCAATACGACTCAATGGTTGGGGTAGCCACCATGACCACCAACCGCCCAAGCGACGCTGCCGTAGTTAATGTTATAGGTACCGATAAAGCTATTGTTTTAACCGTTGATTGTAATTCGCGTTATGTATATGCCGACCCGCAAAAAGGTACAGCCATTGCGGTAGCAGAGGCTGCACGTAATATTACCTGTGCAGGTGGTGAACCCGTTGCTATAACTAACTGCCTCAATTTTGGCAACCCGTATAAACCCGAAGTTTACTGGCAGTTTGTTGGCGCTATAAAAGGGATGGGCGAGGCCTGCCGCAAATTTGAAACCCCTGTTACCGGTGGTAATGTGAGCTTTTATAATCAATCTACCGATGACGGGCCCGTTTTCCCGACGCCAACCATAGGTATGCTGGGCATAATGGATGACCTGGCCAATATCATGACTTCGGATTTTAAACAACCCGATGACCTGGTTTATTTAATTGGGGAATCGGTAAATGATATTGCCTCCTCCCAATACCTGGCCTCGTGGCATAAAATATTGGCCGCGCCTGCCCCGTATTTTGATATAGATAAGGAATATGATATGCAGCAGGTGATAAAGCAACTGATACAGCATAAAATGATACAATCTGCCCATGATGTGGCCGATGGCGGTTTGTTTATTACACTGATAGAATCGGCTATGTCAAATGGGTTGGGTTTTGATATTACATCAGATAGCAGCATTCGCAAGGATGCTTTCCTGTTTGGTGAAGGGCAGGGCAGGGTAGTGGTGAGCGTTGCACCCGATGACCATGAACGATTTATTGAACTGATGGCGACCAGTGAAGTTGACTTTAGCTTATTAGGGACTGTTAGGAATGGCTATTTAACTATTGACGATCAATCATTTGGACACATTACCGATGTTAAATTAGTTTACGATAACGTATTACATGCCATTTTAGGGGACTAAATGCTTAAGATAAACCGGGTACATCATATTGCTATTATTTGTTCGGATTACGAAGTATCAAAACATTTTTATACCCAGGTGCTCGGTTTTAAAATTTTGGCTGAAGTTTACCGCGAAGAACGCAAATCCTACAAGCTTGACCTGGAAGTGGGCAACCAATACCAGGTAGAACTTTTTTCATTCCCTGAACCCACGAAGCGGCCATCTCATCCCGAAGCTGCCGGGCTTCGTCATTTAGCTTTTGAGGTTGATAATATAGATGAAGCTATACAGCACATTCAACAACAGGGTGTTATTGTTGAACCCATCCGCATTGATGAGTTTACCGGTAAGCGATTTACCTTTTTTGCTGATCCGGATGGTTTGCCGATTGAGTTTTATGAGAAATAAACACCTTAAAATATTATAAAAAAACGTGATGGTGATTCACAAAATAGTGAATCACTATGAATCACGTAAATCACTTTTTGCCTGTAAATTATTGATAGTCAATGTTTTGTAAAAGAGGAGTGAATCACCCTGAATCAGTACAATAACTTTATATAAAGTTATTTAAATAGCTTAAAATAAACTATTTATCTAAATTAAGTCAAAAATAAAAAATTACGATGAATCACTTTTTTGAATCACCTTTAATAAACCTATTTCAGGACAAGTCAACTTTTCAATTAGTTTTGCTGTATCACTACCGGTTTTAAATTCCTGGTTAATAAATGGATAATGCACAAGGCAAACAGGTAGGTAAAACCGCAAATGGTGAACAATAAATTATAACCGGCGCCAAGCCTGCCGGCAGCTTTATAGCTATCGAGCAGCCACCCAATAAGCATAGGGAAAAGAATACCGCCAACTGCGCCCGCCATGCCGCCAATGCCGACTACCGAGCTTACCACCTGCTTAGGAAACATATCAGACGATAAGGTAAATACATTAGTTGCCCATGCCTGGTGTACAGCAACCACTAAACTTAAAAGCCCAACAGCCACCCAGGCTTTGGTAGTAAACTGAACTAATAAAACAGACAGTTCAACTACCGCAAATAGTAATAAAGCTGTCTTTCGTGCTTTTATGGTCGGCCAGCCGCGTTTTATTAATTGGGAAGAGATGTAGCCACCACCAACGCTGCCCACAGTAGTGGCAGCGTAAATGATCATTAATTCGGGGCAGAGCTTAGTTAGATCCAGCTTAAAGACAGTAGCAAAATAAGAGGGCAACCAAAATAAATAAAACCAGTAAAATATGATCGATCAAGCCTTTCCCTACAATATAGGCCCAGGTTTGACGTAATGAAAACAATTTTATCCACTGTAACGGCACCTCTCCTTCAACTTTATTCACTGCTTCCTGCCCGCTGGTGATCAGTTCGTATTCCTGCGCGGTTAGTCGTTTTTGTTTGGCGGGCACGTCATAAAATATCAGCCAGAATATGAGCCACACAAAACCAAACGAGCCGGTTACCCAAAATACCTGCTGCCAGCCATAATGAGCTAATATTAAGGGAGCTACCACAAGGGCCAGTACAACCCCCAAACTGGTTCCGGCATTAAAAATGCCTGTAGCCAATGCCCGTTCTTTTTTAGGGAACCATTCGGCCACCGCTTTCATGGCTGCAGGATAATTCCCGGCCTCGCCTAATCCTAAACCTACCCTTACTATGCTAAACCCAAATACGCTTCGTACAATAGCATGCAGCATGGCCATCACCCCCCAAAACGCGGCAGACATGGAATAACCTATTTTGGTGCCTACTTTGTCAATTACCCAGCCAAATGATATTAGCCCTATAGCATAAGCCGCCTGGAAAGCCATCACAATATGCGAAAAATCGGTTTCTGTCCAATGGTATTGCTTTTCGAGCGTAGGTTTTAACAAGCCTATTATTTGCCGGTCAAGGTAATTAATAGTAGTGGCAGCCAGCAATAAAGCAGCAACCAGCCAGCGGTAATTTCCTGTCTTTGGCTTAATCATTAGCCGGGTCTGCTAATTTAACAAATTCCATAAAATGTGCTTTTAATCCTGCCCAATCCTGTTGTTTGATCATCGTGCTATTAAACAAATGGCTGCCCATACCATAGCCATCTGCCCCTGCATTTTTAAAACTCAAAATATTATCCAAAGTGATGCCGCCGGTAGGGATCAATTTAATCTGATTTAGCGGCGCTTTTACCTCTTTAATATAAACGGGGCCCAATAAACTACCGGGAAATACTTTCACCATGGTAGCGCCCAGCTCCCAGGCATTATATATCTCGGTAGGGGTAAAGGCGCCCGGAAATATGGGTATAGCCAGGCTCACGCATTTTTTTATGATCTTTTCATTAACAACGGGTGTTACAATAAATTGCGCGCCCGCCGCTATAGCCCTATCCAGTTCATCTTCTGTACAAACGGTGCCCGCGCCAATATTTAGCTTGCCTGCATAATGTTGCAGTGCATAACATATCATATCTTCGGCGCCTGCAGTATTCATGGTTATTTCAATAGTAGTTAATCCGGCTTCGGCATAAACGGGAAGTATCGCGGCAACATCATTTGCCGCTATATTCCTGATAATGCCTATTATGGGGACCTTTGAAAAGAATGTGGCCGAAAATTGAGTTTGGTTCATAACGTAAGGGTAAGTTTGTTTAGGATGGCTATTTGGCCGGCGGCGACTGCTTTATCAAAACAACTTGCGCTAACCAATATCGTGTTTTTTAGCAGGCCAAGTTGGTCAAGGGCTAACCGGTACAGTCCGAGCAAATTTCCGCTGCTGCATAAACCCAGGGTAACATCTTCAGAGCGAAGCGTACTTAATTCATTGCCGATCAATAACCCGCTCAGGTAAAGTGAATTTTGGCGTTTATTCATTTTATTAAAAAGTTCATTTGTTCTGATACTAAACAAGCTGTTTAAGATCGATGAAACAGTTGAACGATCTACACCCAGCCTGAATGCTTCCTCATCGCTTTCTGATAATTCTGCCCAATCGCCGGTATCAACAGAATTTTTTAAAATACTATGGTTAATCATCAGTCCAAATACTTCACCGGTCATAAAGGTTTTAAAATCGACCAAGTGACCATTCTTAATATGCAAGTGTTTTGAATGTGTACCGGGTAAAATTAATATTGCTTCCTGTTGTTGTAAGCCCAATAGTTCGGCTATGCCTATCAACTGCGTTTCTTCGCCGCGCATCACTTCTTCATCACTTCGAACACCTGAAATTAATAGTATTGGGTTAGGAAAATTTTCTTCAGCTTCAAAAATCTGTACGATTGCACCGCTTCCGCTAACCGGGAAAGGCAGTATAGCATAAGGGAGTTCCTGCATCCCTATAGAGGAGGATGCCATTCCCGAAACTGCGATGGGTATACCATCCAGCTTAACGGATACATTTGCGGCTAACAAGTCTTTCTGTTTCTTTAGGATGTTAATAAAGTATTGTTTGCGGGTTATCTCTTTATCAGCAGCATTGGCCTTCCAGTTATTAAAAGTACGGGTAACGCCATCGTCAGAAAAAACTTCTCCAATAATAACCTGCCCCGGCATTTCAATTAAACGCAGCCTTAAAGCAGTTGAACCCCAATCACAGCTCAATAAATACTTTTCCATTACCAGTTATGAATTGAACCGTCGGGCGCTTTTAAAATAGGTTGTTTAAAACGGGTATTCGAGGTTATTTCCATTAAGAACGTTGCCTTTTTAGGATCGAATTTCACACCCAGCCCCGGTGAAGGGTTAAGGTATAACTTGCCTTTTTTATAAATGATATAGTCCTCATTATAATAAGGCGGATACTCAATTCCGCCGCCAATTTCCATAATACACCTCGACGGGCTGCTCGAACCCAAAACGTGTACCAACGCGGCTTCGGATAATGGGCCGGTGAAATGCGGTATCATGCCTACATAATGCGTTTCACAAAGCGCGGCTATCTTTTTAAATTCGGATATACCCCCGGTATTTGGCAAGGTAACACGTGTGTAATTAATAAGTTGCTCCTCGATCAGCATATTCACGTCCCATTTATCGCCAAATTGCTCGCCTACGGCTATTGGCACAGTAGTTTGCTGCCTCACCATTTTATAAGTATCCACATTTTCCGACCGTATAACATCCTCAACAAAATAGGGTTCCAGATCCTGTATGGCGGTACATATTTTTATCGCCTCAGGCGGGTCGAAACGGGTATGGAGGTCTACCGCCCATTTGCCGTTACCGCCAACAATGGCATCTATTTTTTTGCAATAATCTATTGTTTTTTTTAGCGTTTTCATAAAAATCGAACGGCATTGCGCCGTCTCCGCCAGTGGGGCCTATACGGTAACACCTGAACCCTTCTTCAAAAACATCGCGTATCCTGTCTTCTTCCTTTATCGCTTTTGAAGGCCAGCCTGCGCTGTAACATTCAATATAATCGCGTGTAGCACCGCCAAGCAGTTCGTACACCGGTACACCCAGGGCTTTGCCTTTAATATCCCAAAGCGCCATTTCCAGCGCACCTAAAGCATGTAGTTTTTCCCTGCCGGGAGGATAAAACATGCCGCGATACAAATCCTGCCAAATATGCTCAATTCTGAAAGGGTCTGACCCAATCATCATTTGCGCGCATTGCTCGATCGCGTCTTTCGAGCCGCCTTCACCAATGCCTATTATGCCGCCATCCGTTTCTATCTCTACAATGCCCCTCGCCTGGTTAAAGTTTGGTTTGTTGTATCCCGGCGCAGCATAATATCTTATTTTAGTTATCTTTAGTTTAGGTACAGCACCGGCACTTAACAAAGGAAACCCAACCATTGCGGCAGTAGAGCCGATAGCTACCGACTGTATGAATTTTCTTCTTTCCATAATAAATAACTTATAAGTTCAGGAGGTATTTATTGGTTATTCAAACATAACTAATTTATATAGATTAGCCTAATGTTCCAATTCAAACAATTCAGAGTAGATCAAGCAGGCTGCGCCATGAAGATCAATACGGATGGGGTTTTACTCGGTGCTTTGGCTGAAGTAAATAACCCTGCAAACATATTGGATATTGGCACCGGCACCGGTGTAATTGCTTTAATGCTGGCACAACGATTTAATGATGCTAAAATTGATGCGGTTGAAATTGATGAAACTGCGGCCCAAACCGCCGGCAAAAATTTTAAAAACTCACCATTTGCAGACAGACTGAATATATATAAAGCAGATTTTGTGGATTTCTTTGATCAGTATCCTGAAAAAAAATACGACATGATCGTTTCCAATCCACCGTTCCATATTAACTCACTTGAATCGCCGGGCACTAAAAAAAACCTTGCAAAACATACTGACGGGCATTTTTTTGAGCGTTTAATCGAATCAGTTACACAGCATCTCTCAGCGGATGGATCATGCTGGCTGATATTGCCTTTACCTACCGCTCAGTTGGTGAAAGCTATTGCAAACAGCTGCCAGTTGAACTTAATGAAGACTATAAATATTCATTCTTATCCCGGCTCCGAGCCCCACAGGGAAATTTTAGTGCTAACTTTGGATGATAGAAGGGGGGTGGATGAGAAATTTATTATTTATGCCCAACCTAAAGTATATTCGGAAAACTATCAAAATCAATTAAAAAACTTCTTCACCATATTTTAATGACCAGGATAGGGCTAATTTCCGACACACACAGCTTTCTTGATGATTCCGTTTTCAAACATTTCGAAAACTGCAACGAAATATGGCACGCCGGCGATTTTGGTAATATAGAGCTGGCAGATACATTGGCCGCTTTTAAACCCCTGCGCGGTGTGTACGGAAATATTGATGGCAAAGAAATAAGGCAAACTTATCCGGAAAATCTGCGTTTTAAATGCGAAGATGTTGATGTATGGATAACGCATATAGGCGGTTATCCCGACAGGTACGATTTGCGGATCAGAAATGAGATATACGCTAACCCGCCGCAATTATTTATATCGGGCCATTCGCATATTTTAAAGGTGATATACGATAAAAAGATAAATTGTTTACATTTAAACCCCGGCGCAGCAGGTAAACAGGGCTGGCAGAAAGTTAGGACATTAATGAGGTTCAATATTTCTGAAGAAAAAATTGAAAAATTAGAAGTAATAGAACTTCTTAAATAATATATACAAATGAAAGTTGCAAAAACGCTGGGACAGTTTATTATTGAGAAGCAAGCCGACCATCCGTACGCGAAGGGCGAGCTATCAAGGCTTTTAAGAGATATTGGCATTGCCGCTAAAATTGTGAATCGCGAAATAAATAAGGCCGGGCTGATGGATAATATTGGTGAGGCGGAAACAATGAATGTGCAGGGTGAGCAGCAAAAGAAAATGGATATTTATGCCAATGAACAGTTTATATCTGCCCTGCAAAGTGGTGGAGAATGTTGTATCGTAATATCAGAGGAGAATAATGAATATATTAATATTGAAGGAGAAATATCAAAAGACGCCAAATATATTGTAGCGATCGACCCGCTCGACGGGTCGTCGAACATTGACGTTAATGTTAGCGTAGGTACCATTTTTTCGGTGTACAGGCGCAAATCGCCTGAAGGCAAAGTTACACCTGATGAGATTTTACAAAAAGGCGTGGAGCAGGTTGCGGCAGGCTATTTAATATATGGCTCATCTACCATGCTGGTTTATACTACCGGCAAAGGTGTTAACGGATTTACATTAGATCCCTCAATAGGCGAATTTTGCTTATCGCATCCTAATATGCGCATACCCGAAGATGGTATTATATATTCCATAAATGAAGGTTATTATACCCATTTCCCCGATGGAGTGAAAAAATATATCAAGTATTGCCAGGTTGAAGATAAGCCTACCAGCAGGCCCTATACATCCCGGTATATTGGTTCGATGATAGCAGATATGCATAGAAATATTATCCTGGGGGGCATATATATTTACCCGGTCACAGCAAGCGCGCCCAATGGTAAATTGCGTTTGGTTTATGAGTGCAACCCAATGGCCTTTATTGTTGAACAAGCTGGCGGTAAGGCAAGCAACGGCTATCAACGCATTTTAGATCTTGAAGTAACGGAGCTGCACCAGCGCACGGCTATATTTATCGGGTCAAAAAACATGGTTGAAAAAGCAGAAGAGATGATGGCTTTTTTTTCACCCCAGCAAAAAAAGAAAACTTTTGAAGGTGATATAGTGATACAGTGATTAGAGATTGGTTATGAAGCGGTGGAAATAGCATTTGTTAAAACAAATTGACTTTGCTTGCTTCCATTTCAAAAACAGTGTCAATCTGCAGATCTTTTTGTTTGCCCGCAGCTACGGCCAGTTCGTCGCAGCGTTCGTTTTCAGAGTGGCCGTCATGGCCGCGTACCCAGTTAAATTTAACCTGGTGCAGTTTGCTTATTTCCAGGTATCGCAGCCACAGGTCCTTGTTCTTTTTATCCTTAAAACCTTTTTGGAGCCAGCCATACACCCATTTCTTTTCGATAGCATCAATTACGTACTTGGAGTCAGAGTATATGGCAACCGACTGGTTTGGCTTATTTATAGCCTCCAAACCCTTAATTACGGCAAGCAGTTCCATGCGGTTATTGGTGGTTTTACGAAAGCCTTCAGACAGTTCTTTATAATGGCTTCCTGAGCGTAAAATAACACCATACCCACCCGGACCCGGGTTACCGCTTGATGCACCGTCTGTGTATATTTCAATCATATTGCTAGTCCATAGTCCATGGTCGATAGTCCACAGCTGTGTCCAAAAATAGAAAAATTAATCGAGGCGTTTGCGCTTTAGGCGAAGGGAATTACCAATAACTACCACATCCGAGAATGCCATAGTAAAGGCGCCGATCATCGGGTTTAAAAAACCTAAGGCGGCTATGGGAATGGCTATCACGTTATAGGCAAACGCCCAAAACAGGTTTTGTTTAATGGTGAGCAGCGTATGCTTACTGATCTGCAGGAATTTTATAATCGAATGCAGGTCGGTATTTAATAAAACCACGCGCGCCGATTGTATGGCCACCTGGCTTGCATCGTTCATTGATACGCCAACATCGGCTTTGGTTAGGGCAGGGGCATCGTTTATGCCATCGCCTATCATAATGGTTTTGCCTTTTTGTTTGTAAATATCTATTACCGTTAGTTTTTCGTCGGGCAGTTTTTCAGCATGTACTTCATCAATGCCCACAATTTGGGCGACTTTTAAACACCTGTTTTTC
>JABDBW010000073.1:0-224 GCA_013288485.1 Bacteroidota bacterium | reverse complement strand
GCTCAACAATTAATGTTGCGGCCTCCGGTTTTATCGTATCATCAATGGCTATCTGCGCCAGCAAAACCTGGTTTTTATACAGCGACAAGTTAAAATCGTTAGCATTTGCAGATTTTCCTGTCCCCAGGAAATAGTTATTTCCTTCCACATCTTCCGCGCGCATACCCAGCCCTTTTTCTTCGGTGGCCGAACGCAGTATCAACCTGGTTTGTGGTAATAGTTTT
>JABDBW010000072.1 GCA_013288485.1 Bacteroidota bacterium | reverse complement strand
TATAGCCTACATAGTTAACTCATTGCACGAAAGTTTACCCACTGATTTGGAGATCGACAAAATAACTGAAGTAAATTACTACGGCGCGGGCTGCTCGACCGAAGAAAAACGTAACCAGGTTAAGGAAGCCATGAGCGCTGTTTTTAAAAACGCCGCTGTTTATGTTGGGCATGACCTGCTTGCCGCGGCAAGGGCTTTGCTTGGGACCAATGCAGGTTTTGCGGCAATATTGGGCACAGGCACTAATACCTGCCTTTATGATGGAAAAGATATTGTTAATAATATTGACTCTGGCGCTTATATATTGGGTGATGAAGGCAGCGGCTGCTACATAGGCAAAAAATTATTGGCCGATTATTTAAGGGGATACATGCCCGAAGCGGTGCGCCAGAATTTTTGGGATACCTATCATCTTACCCCCGACGATGTGAATGAGGAGGTTTATACCAAACCATTGGCTAACCGCTTTTGCGCTGGTTTCAGCAAGTTTGTGTATGATAATAATGTGCATATTGAATACTCACGCAACCTGGTAAAAACCTCGTTTGAAGATTTTTTCAGGAACCTGGTTACGCATTATCCCGATTATAAAAAATATACATTTAATTGTATTGGTTCGGTTGGCTATAATTTCAGGAATGTTTTAGAAGAAGTGGCTACAGAAAACGGAATGGTAGTGGGCAACATTATCCGCTCGCCTATAGACAACCTGGTTAAGTACCACATGGAAGCCGCCGCCAGCAGGGTATAATTCATTAAATTGAGGAAAGACTGTATGAAATAATACTTACGCACAATTGCTAAGTGTTATTTTATTTTTATACCGCTACCGCCCCCTTAATATGGGGCCACGGATCATAATTTTCCAATTCAAAATCCTCAAACTTAAACTGAAAAATATCTTTTACCTCAGGGTTGATCTTCATGGTTGGCAACGGACGCGGTTCGCGGCTTAATTGCAGCCTTGTTTGCTCGAGGTGATTATTATAAAGGTGCGCATCGCCGAAAGTGTGTACAAAATCCCCCGGCTCGAGGTCGCATACCTGGGCTACCATCAACGTAAGCAAAGCGTAGGACGCTATATTAAACGGAACACCCAAAAATATATCAGCGCTTCGTTGATACAACTGGCAAGACAACTTACCCTTAACTTCTCCTTTGGATGAGTCGGGGGGCGCAACGTAAAACTGGAACAGCATATGACAGGGGGGCAACGCCATTTGGTTAACATCGGCCACGTTCCAAGCCGAAACAATAATACGCCGCGAATCGGGGTTGTTTTTTATCTGGTTAATAACCTGGCTAATCTGGTCGATATGTCCGCCGCCGGGCGTTGGCCATGAGCGCCATTGGTAGCCATAAACCGGGCCCAGGTTGCCTTCGGCATCCGCCCATTCGTCCCAAATGCGTACGCCGTTATCTTTTAAGTACTTTATATTGGTATCGCCCTGTAAGAACCATATCAGCTCATGGATGATAGATTTTAAGTGCAGTTTCTTGGTGGTAACCAGCGGAAAGCCATCCTGCAGGTTAAAACGCATCTGGTAGCCAAACACGCTGATAGTGCCGGTGCCGGTACGGTCATGTTTTTGGGTGCCGGTTTCCATTACATGGCGCATAAGATCGAGATACTGCTTCATTTGTTAATGAGTGAATGTTTAATTCCGGTACAAATAAAAATAATCTATTTTTGGTATCCTAACGGATGTTTAAAAATAGATGCCGTGTTAATCATTATATGATCATATTTCCTAATGCAAAGATAAATATCGGCCTCAATATAATCGAACGCCGTGCGGATGGCTACCATAACCTGGAAACCATATTTTACCCGGTAAGGATACATGACGCGCTGGAAGTTATTGAGGCCAACGAACTAAGTTTTGAATCGTCGGGTCTGGATATTCCCGGCAGGGTAGAAGATAATCTTTGTATAAAGGGTTATCACTTACTTAAAAAGTATCATGATATACCTCCGGTAAAAATTCATTTGGCCAAGCATATTCCCATAGGGGCGGGGCTGGGCGGTGGGTCGGCTGATGCCGCTTTTTTTATCCGGCTGATGAACGATAAGTTTGATTTAGGATTAACAATTGACCAGCAATTAAATTACGCCCGCCAATTGGGTGCCGATTGCGCTTTTTTCATTGAAAATAAACCGGTATTCGCTTTTGATAAAGGCGATGAATTTGAACCTATAAAACTCGATCTGTCTGCTTACGAAATAGTGCTGGTAATGCCGCCCGTGCATATCTCTACTTCCGAAGCTTACGGCGGCGTAAAACCGGCCATGGTTAAAGAGTCGTTATTAGAACTGATCTATAGGCCCGTTGCCGAATGGCGAAGCTGTATAAAAAATGATTTTGAAACCAATGTATTCAAAAACCATGTAGAAATAAGGGGCGTAAAGGCGGCATTATACGAGGCCGGGGCAATATATGCGGGCATGAGTGGGAGCGGGGCATCGGTATTCGGCATATTCGCCCAAACACCTAACCTTTACGAACTGGAGCAAGCCAACCAGGTATTTTATAATATTTAAAATTTTTCAATCAACTCCCTGAATCTTCACTAACACCACGGCCAAAGGCTTCTACCAGGTCGCGGTCGCCGCGCCCTTGTGCAACAGCGGTAAGCAGCCTGTTATGTACAAGCGCGCACGCGGGTGCGGGCATTTCGCTTTTTTGAGAAAGATTTACCGCCAGGCGCGCGTCTTTATAGGCCAACTTAGCTTTAAAACCCACTGGCTCATATTGTTTATTGGCTATTAATTTGCCGTAGTTTTGATAAATAGGCGCGTTAAAAAGGGTGCTGCTGAAAAACTCACTCACTTTTGCGCGGTCGAGGCCACTTTTTTCGGCCATGGTAAATGCTTCGGCCATCATTTCCAGCGATACCATAATCATAAAGTTACCGGCTATTTTTAAAACATTGGCCCCACCCACACTTTCGCCGAAATCAAATATGCCCTGGCCTAACTGTTCCAAAATAGGGTGGCCAATTTCTTTTGCTACTTTATCGCCCGATGTGCATATCCATAGTTTTTTTGCCGCAGCGCTTTCGGGTCGTCCAAAAACGGTGGCTACTATATAAGTGCTGCCTGCATCGCTATGCAGTTTGGCCAATTGTTCGGATGTTTCGGGCGCGATCGTACTCATAGAGATATGTATGCCGCCTTTTGGTAATGTTTTTAAGATGCCATTTTCGCCTGTGGTATTTGCAAATACAACTTCATCATCCGAAAGCATACTGATTACTACAGGCACGCCATTTGCCGCGTCGGCAGGGGTTTTACACCGCGTAATATGCATTGCATCCAAATCATTGGCCTTTGACGCGGTGCGGTTATATACCTGCAAATGATAACCCGCCCCGATCAGGTTTTTAGCCATATGAAGGCCCATATCTCCCAGGCCCACAAACCCTATTTTCTTTTCCATGGTAATTAATTGATATAGTCCCTGTCCTCATCGCTTAGTGTACCGGTTTTTTCTTCCCGGTAATCATCGTCCGGGAAACTTCCGCTAATACTCCGTACTTTTTTTGGCCGGCCCACCAGCCAGCCCAAAATAAAGGCAATAACCGACACACATCCCATCGCGGCCAGTTTTGACAAATAGAACGTACTAAACAAAAAGGTGAACTTTACCGACTCGGTATTTTGCATTAGTATTACAGTAAGCAATACCGTAATAAAAATGATAACCATTGTTTTTATGCGCATGATAATTGGTTTTTACAGTTTTAGCCAATATCCGGTTTTTAAATGTGTAAATAAAATTCATTTAAAAATAGAAGGTCTTTATTTAAAGACTGAATTCATGTTTGGGATAGTCAAAATAAACCAGTTTACCATTATCGCGTACAGCGTTCCATTTGGTTATATTAAACTCAATAAGGGCAACCGCGCATGTGGGCATATCCTGTATTTGCCCCGTCAGGTAATGCAATAGGTAGCTTATGCCGGGGTTATGGCCCACCAGGCCAATAAAATCCTGCTCATCGGGCAGTTCTTTAACAATTTCAACTAATTCATCCTGGCCGGCTTCATAAATACCTTTTATTTCATGTGCAGCGGGTATACTTAAATGTTGTGAAAATACGTTGGATGTACTTATAGTGCGCAAAGCCGGGCTGGTTACCAATAACCGCGGAATAAGTGAATGTGCCTTTAAACGCCCTGCCATAACCGCGGCATCCTGTAAACCAGAATGTTGCAGCGGCCGCTCAAAATCCCTGTAGCCTGTTTCGTGTGTGGCTCTGGCATGTCTTATCAATAATAGCTTTTTCATAACGCTGCAAATTAGTTGGTTGAACAGGTAACTCTCAAGACTATGGAAAACTTCTTTTTCTTCAACAACATCCATACCTGTGTCTTGTTTCGGTTATATTTATCCGTTAACAAAATTTATGATCTCTTTTTCAGAAATATCGTTCATACATTTAAAATGTCCTAGCGGGCACCGGGGCAAGCCAAATTTTGAACATGGCCTGCAAGGCAGTTCAATACCGGCAACTAAAACTTGTTTTACCTTATAGGGCTGTACACCTAATAATTCGGGCGTGGTCCCCCCCCATATTGACACAATGGGCCTGTTAAAAGCTTCAGCTATATGGGTTAGGCCGGTATCAAAACCTATTATATTTGCCGCCTTTGATACCAGGAACACCGATTCATCCAATGAGGTTATACCGCAGGCATTATATATTTTGCCGCCCAGGGCCGTCGCAATACTATCGCCATTAGCTTTAACATCATTACCGCCAAGCAGTACAACCGGGCTATTGAGCTCACGGCATATACTGATTATTTTTTCGTTAGGCATACGTTTAGTAAAATGCGCGGCGCCTATTATAAATGCAGTGTAATTATCCCGGTGCGAAGCGGGGAGTAACTTATCTAATTGATAATTTGCTTTGATATAATAATCAATTGGCTGCTCATCATTTTTCACCCCTAAAAATGCAACAGTTTTCATATACCGGTCAACCAAATGTACGGGCGGCACCAATTTTAAATTCAGTTTTAAACTCAGCCATTTGCGTATAGCCTGTTTTTTATAAGTTGATGAGGGAATACCTGTCCTGATCTTAATTAGCGCGGTACGCAGGTTATTATGCAGATCAATAATATAATCATACTGCCCGGCTTTTATCTCTCTGATCGTGTCAGACAGATCGGGTTTCAGCAAAAGCAGTTGATCAATGTAAGGGTTATTATCGTAAATATATTGAAAGGCTGGTTTGGTTAAAAAATGAATTTCGGCCGCCGGCAGTTGTTTTTTCAGGCAGCGCACAACGGGAGTTGTGTAAATGATGTCGCCCATCGAGCTAAAACGGATAACCAGTATCTTCATTTTGCGCTGATTAGGTAACCTGGTTCCTTATCTTTTGAATAATAGCTGTTGAGGAATAGCCTTCAACAAGATCAATTGTTTTTACCTCGCCGCCATTGGCAATTACTTCCTTGCCACCAATAATGTTATCAATTGTGTAATCGGCGCCTTTTACCAATATATCGGGCATCAGTTCAGTGATCAGGTTTAACGGCGTGTCATCATCAAACAATACTATTGCGTCAACAAAAAACAAAGCCGCCAATAATAAAGCCCGGCTTTCCTGGTTATTTACCGGCCTGTCATCACCTTTTAAGCGTTTTACGGAGGTGTCTGCATTTAAACCTATAACCAGCCTTTCGCCCAATTCAGCGGCTTTTACCAGGTAAGTTATATGGCCGGTATGCAACAGATCGAATACGCCATTGGTAAAAACCACCTTTTGGCCCAGGAACTTCCACGAAGCGATTTTTCTTTTTAGCGAATCTACATCCGTTATCTTACTTAAAAGGGTATGTTCCAGCTGGGTTCTCATATCATCAATTAAAAGAGGTCATCAACAGCTTTGCAAAGTATATGCCCAATAAGAATATGCATTTCTTGTATGCGCGCTGTAATGGTTGATGGTACGATGATATTCAAGTCGCAAAGCTTATTCATTCCGCCGCCGTCACGCCCCGAAAGGCCCAAAGTTGCACATTTGCTGTTTTTTGCCGACCTGAAAGCATTGAGTACCCCCTCACTGTTACCGCTGGTTGAAATGCCGATAAATAGATCGCCGGGTTGTGCCAATGCTTCCACCTGGCGCGAAAAAACATGCTCGTAACCATAATCATTAGCTATAGATGTAATAGCTGATGTATCAGTGGTAAGCGCAATTCCCGGCAAAGCCCTGCGGTCCTTAACAAAGCGCCCGCTTAGTTCGGCGGCAATGTGCTGCGCATCGGCGGCGCTGCCGCCATTGCCCGCGATTAAAACTTTATTGCCATTTTTTATGGCAACAGTTATCATTTCGCAGGCCTTTTCAATATCCGGCGCAAGGGTGTCAATTACCTTTTGAATAATATGCTGATGGTCCTTAAGTTCTTCAATAACCATTTGTTTATTTTTTCTTCGCTTTAAAAACCTGCGTTATTTCCTGCAATGATAGTGCATTCAAACATCTTTCTTTGTATAAACCGCCTTTCCGGGCAACTAATACGCCGTAACGCATATCTAAAAACCCTTCGGTTCGGTGCGCGTCGGGGTTAATAGACAGCCAAACACCTTTATCCAACGCGTATTGGTGCCAGCGCCAATCAAGGTCAAGACGTAGCGGGTTGGCATTAATTTCTATCACTACATTATTTGCCGCGCAGGCATCAATTACTTTTTTATGATCGAACGTATAACCATTACGGCTTAATAATAACCGCCCTGTAGGATGACCAAGTATGGTAGTGTACGGATTTTCAATGGCTTTTATCAATCGTTCGGTCGCCTTTTCTTCATTCATTTTCAGGTTCGAATGTACCGAAGCTACTATAAAATCAAATTTTTTCAATATTTCTTCAGGATAATCCAGCGAACCATCATTTAAAATATCCGACTCGATACCTTTAAATACATGAAAATCGCTGATCTTTTTATTGAGATGATCAATTTCTTCGTGCTGCTGTAAAACCCGCTCAATGCTTAACCCTTTTGCATAAAAAGCGCTTTTACTATGGTCGCACATACCCAGGTATTCCAGCTTAAGGTTATCACGGCAAAACAGGGCCATTTCTTCTATTGTATTAACACCGTCGCTCCAGGTACTATGGTTGTGCAATGTGCCTTTCAGATCATTATAGTTTATTAATTGCGGCAGTTTATTGGCAGCGGCTTTTTCAATAAAGGTGGTGCCTTCGCGCAGTTCGGGCCTTATAAATTCCAGTCCGGCTTTTTGGTAGATCATTTCTTCACTTTCGGGCTGGTCGGGGTCTTCAACGGCGCGCGCTAAGACCGCCTTAACATGCTCCTCGTTTCCTGTTTTTTCAAAATAGGTATTAAAAAAATATCGTTTTTCTACACAATAAACGCATACTTTCAAGCCATTTTCCAACTCTCCCTCAAGATGATGTTCTTTGATGGTTACTTTTTTAAGTATCTCTGAGTGCAGAACGGTAGCAAAGGCTATGTCTTTATCGCGTGTACCCAATACAACCGTAAGCTCTGTAATAATTTCGCATAAACGGCGAAAATCACCCGCAAGTTCTACCAGTACGTTTGAAAATATATCCCTGAATTGCCCTATCAGTTGTTTGGCTTCCTGCTCTATTTGCGCATACAAAAATTTTCCGCTGCTGGCCATCGCGAATTCAATGGCTTTGCGTATCTCTTCCTGCGTTTTTAAACCGAAACCTTTTGCTTCAATTAAACGGTTTTCATTACAGGCATAGTAAAGCTCGCCCACGGTTTCAATGCCCATTTCATGCCAAATTACGGATACTTTTTTTGCACCAATGCCTTTTATACCCATCATTTCAACAACGCCGGGAGGGGTAGCGGCCAATAGTTCTTCCATCTCTGCCATTGTGCCGGTGTCCAACAGCTCAACTATTTTTGCGGCCAGGCTTTTGCCTATGCCATCAATTTTTTCCAGTTCTTCAAAACTTTTCCCGGCAACTGTAAAGGGCAGTTTATCCACCTTAAAAGCAGCGTTAGCTATTGATTTAACCTTGAACGGGTTAACATCATGCAACTCCATTAATTGAGAAAGCAGGCGAAGTTTACGGGCTATGGGTTTGTTTTCCATAATTTGATTGAGTAGCAAAAATACTAAAGCTTCGGTTTAGTTCATAGATAATAGTTCATAGTGTTTGGATAATGTGCTGTAAACTATCATCCATGAACCATCAACTACTTCACCACCACATCATACTCCATCCTGGCCAGCGGAGTACGCATCATTTGGGTTACGTTTTTTATTTGTTCGTAAACGCTGTAATTTTCGCCTAATTCCGATTTAAGCATACGGGTTTTCATATCGGCGCCAAAGCCGGAGCTTAATTTGTTGAGAACACTTTTCTGCTCGGGATAGGCGACCAGCCTATAATCTTTTAATTTAGCTTTTCTAGCTGCCGATTTAACAGCGTCGTCAATATTGCCTAAACGGTCAACCAGCCCAATATTCACGGCTTGCGCGCCTGTCCATACACGGCCCTGGCCAATGCTGTTTATATAGGCTTGTGTTTTATGGCGTCCTGCCGCAACTGCTTTTGTAAAATCGCCGTAGCCGTGGTTTATCTCACTTTGCAGTATAGCCCTTTCGTCGGGGGTTAAAGGCCTGGTTGTATTGCCGAGGTCGGCAAATTTTCCGGTTTTAACGCCATCAAACGTTACACCCAGTTTGCTATTAAATAGCTTTTGCATATTTGGCAGTATAGCAAAAATGCCTATTGAGCCGGTAATGGTATTAGGTTCGGCAAAAATAGAATCGGCCGCACACGAAATATAATACCCACCTGATGCCGCTACATCGCCCATTGATACAATAATAGGTTTAACTTTTTGGGTAAGCATTACTTCGCGCCATATTACATCAGATGCCAGTGAACTGCCGCCCGGCGAGTTTACACGTAGCACTACGGCCTTTATACCCTTATCCAACCTTACCTTGCGCAACGCTTTTGATATGCTCTCAGACCCAATGCTATTATCGTCACCTTCGCCGCCAGCTATATCGCCTAAAGCATAAACTACCGCTATACGATTGGTAGAAACTTCTTTATTGTCTTCATCTTCACTCTTGGTGTACTCGCTTAATTCAACACTTTTCAAGTCATCTTTAGGTTTAACGTTAGTGTTTTCTTTAAGCTCATTTAAAATTTCGTCTTTATACTTTAAGCCGTCAACCAGCTTGTATTTTAATGCATCTTCGGGCTCCCTGATGCGCATTTGGTCCGCGTAAGTAAATAACGAATCTTTATTTAGGTGGCGGCTTTTAGCTATCCCGGTCAAAAAATGATCATATAACGAACCGAGGTACGAAGTAACCTGCAAACGGTTAGCATCGCTCATTTTTGTTAAAATAAGCGGTTCAACGGCGCTTTTATAAGTGCCTACTTTAATAACCTGCGCCTCAATGCCCAATTTATCCAATGCCCCTTTCAAGAAGGTGATCTGCGAGCTAAAGCCGCTAAATTCAAAAATGCCTTTGGGGTTGATATAAACTTTATCGGCAACCGATGCCAGGTAATAAAATCCCTGGGTATAAATTTCGGAATAGGCGATAACGAACTTTCCCGACTTTTTAAAATTTATAAGGGCGTTACGTATTTCCTCGGTGGTAGCTTCGCCAGATAGCATATAGCTTTCATCTAAAAATATGCCTTTGATGTTATTATCGGTTTTCGCCTTTTTTATATTGGCTAAAATATCTTTTAATCCTATTGATTTATCGCCATCGAGGCCCAAAAAGCTTAATGCCGCCAACGGGCTGCTGGCCGTACGTTCGGCAATAGGATATTTTATGGAGATATGCAAAACAGAGTTAGCATCAACCACAACAGTTTTCTCGCTGCTGGCGGCTGCTATAATGCCAGCAAAAACTAAAATTACAATAATGGTGGTTAAAATTATGCCTACGAAGGTTGCTAATACAAATTTGAAAAATTGTTTCATTTACTATTATAAATATTTATATCTATGCAAACTTAGTAAAACCATGTGGTATAATATTAAGAGCGATACCTATAATATTTGTTACAACAATGAATAACGTTTTTTTATTATTGGGAAGTAACCTGGGCGACAGAAATTTGTTGCTTCAACAGGCTATACAGCATATTGAGGAAGACATTGGTGCGGTTGTAAAAAAATCGTCGGTTTATGAAACGCAATCATGGGGAAAAACTGACGAGCCTGATTATTTAAATAGGGTTATTGAAATACAGACCGCCCTGCAGGCGCAAGGTATTCTTCAAAAAATATTGGCCATTGAGCAAACTATGGGAAGAAAACGCGAACAAAAATGGGAATCGCGCGTTATTGATATTGATATTTTGTTTTATAATTCGGCAATTATTGATGAGCCGGGGCTGCATGTACCGCATCCTGAACTGCATAAACGCCGGTTCACGTTAGAACCACTTGCCGAAATAGCGCCTGATTTTATTCATCCGGTTCTTAAGAAAAATAGTTTACAATTGAAAAATGAGCTGAAAGACAGCTTAATTGTGAAAAAAATATAAATTTGACAGGCTTAACTACTTGTATGGCAGACACTTTTTCTAACCTTGATCTTGATCTTACCCTTTTGCATGAAATTGCGGATGGCAGCGACGAGTTTATTGTTGAATCAATAACTATGTTTTTGGAGCACATACCAACTTCGCTGCAGGATATAAACAACGCGGTGTTAGCTAAGGATTGGAACACGGTGGCAGCTGAAGCACATAAATTAAAGGCTACTTTAGGTTTTTTTGGCATGTTGAACAGCCAGGAATTAATTCAGGAAATTGAACTAAGCTGTAAAGCAGACACGCCGGATGAATTGGATATAGCGACAAAATTTAAACAGGTTCAGGCATTTATTGCAGCCAATACAAGTGCATTAACAAAAGTGCAGGAAGAAACAAAGGCAAGGCTTTAAATTTGTTCTATTTTAAAGCTGTAACTCTCCATAATTAAATTTGCCAATAAGTTTTTACAGGCAAGCTCAACTTTAGCCTTCGCGGTTTCGGCATTGTCGGCTTCAATTTGCAGGGATATGTGCTTGCCTATACGTATATTTTGTATTTCGTCCAAACCTAAATTTTTCATACTTCCGGTTACGGCTTTTCCCTGCGGGTCAAGTATTTCTTTTTTTGGCATTACATCTATTTCAGCCTGGAATTTTGTCATTTGCAATTTTGAATTGAATAATGGATAAGGCGATATAGATAAATATAACCACCGGAACAGCAACAAATTTAAAAAATAGTATCAATATCGCCGAAAATAGCAGCAATAAATAGCGATAAATATTTTGATTAAAATCGCTGCTCTTGAATTTAAGCGACATCAGCGGTAGTTCGGCCACCAGCAGTGCGCACATAACCAGCACAAACACAGTAAGTATATACGGATTTAAAATATAGCGCGATAAATTAACTTGCTGCTCCATTATTAACGGGAACGAAGCGATCAAAATAGCGTTTGCAGGAGTTGGTAAGCCAATAAATATTTCGGCCTGGCGGGTATCGGTATTAAATTTAGCAAGGCGCAACGCCGAAAACACCGCTATTAAAAATGCACTGAATTTTAAATAAGTGCTCACATTGGGTATTTGCGGGGCATTTAAAAATAGCTCAAATACAATTACAGAAGGCAAAAAACCGAAACTTATCATATCGGCAAGTGAATCGAGTTCCTTGCCGATCCCTGAAAAAGACTGGAGTACACGGGATGCAAAACCATCAAAAAAATCAAAAATGGCAGCCAGGAACACTGCATAGGCGGCGAAAATCAAATTGCCCTCGAAAGCAAAAACAATACCCACGCAGCCGCTAAACAGGTTGGCACAGGTAATGGCATTAGGGAGGTGTTTTTTTAACCGCTTCTTCATTTCGGCCCGA
>JABDBW010000071.1:11040-12047 GCA_013288485.1 Bacteroidota bacterium | reverse complement strand
GAAGCAATCTCTGCACCTGCAAATCAAATCATATAATTTTTTTTGTTAGTCTAAAGCAAATAGTAAACTCTTGCTGCCTGTCCTATGTAGAGATTGCTTCGTTCCTCGCAAAGACGCGCGGGGGTGGGTGAAATGACGCAATTATTAATTATTTTTTTGCCAGGGTATACACACTCCACAAATCCTTAGGATCTATCATATATAATTGGTTAGGGTCGGTAATTATGCGATTTTGCATTTGCTCTATCATATCCTGCATAGCCGGCGAGACAGGCCCTCTTGAGGTAATTGTCATTCTATTCGACCTGGTCCCGTTCAATCTAACAGCATAACTAAAAGCAGTTGGGTTAGCCGGGTCAAGCCCCAGGTATTTTAGCGGTATAGCCATTTCGCAATTCAGTACTATGTTATTATCAAAACGCGCCGCGGCTTTTATGCCGTCTGTGTTGTACATCGAAATAACAGTATCTACGTCTTTAATACCAATAACTCTAATTTCTTTAAAAGCCGCGTCTGCCTGTGCATTTGCAACCGCTTGTAACGAATCAATTTGCGCCTGGTGGCCGGTTCTTTTTTCGCCAGCCCAATTATAGAAGTATTTATCTGAGGACGCGTTTACGCTAACAACCTTTTGTTTATCAATAACCGGGAAAGTTACGCTTACATTATCGGGTGCTTTTATCCGTTTCTTTTTATCGAGCGAATGGCTAACAATAAGTGTAATTCCGCCAAGTAACATCTTGTCGTTAGGATAGGGTCCTTGCGAACGTATCACCAGGTAAAGATTTTTATCATCATTCGCAAGCGTATAAAATACCCGAACGTCGGTATTATGGGCTTGCCATGTGCCCCACTCATCAACGTTGCCATCTATTTTTACTTTATCGGGCGCACGCAGGCTTTCTGCCTGTATTTCGGGCATCTTTACGGGTTTAGGTTTCGCCTATCCTACCGATTTTTGGGGAGAGTATACGTTGGCAAAGAAATAATAAATAATAACCCCACGC
>JABDBW010000071.1:0-11030 GCA_013288485.1 Bacteroidota bacterium | reverse complement strand
AAAAACCGGCTTGAAATTAGCGTTCATTATTTTTTTCATAACTGCAACAGGTTGTAATGGTTTATACTTTAAAGATATAAAATTAAACCCTACCTAATTAGTTATTTTTTTTGAATAAAATATTTACAGCCTTATTAGATTTACGAAGTCTTTACTGCCTGACTACCTGTTCTCCAACACCCGCTGTTCGAAGTCTCTGACTTCGAACCATTATGCTTGTAGTCTGCGACTACAGAAATAGCAGTTATTTTCATACAATAGTCTAAAGACTATTCGCATAGTCGTTCGAAGTCAGAGACTTCGAACAGCGTGGGGTTATTATTTATTATTTCTTTGCCAACGTATACTCTCCCCAAAAATCGGTAGGATAGGCGAAACCCACATAGGGGCCGGAATTAAGTATAGCAACAGGTGCATTGTTACCTACAGTAGCTATTATAAAACGGCCGTTGGGTGTAGTCTGTAAAGTAGCATTGGGTGGCGCCACGCCGTTAAGTTTAATTTGATAACTAAACTTTGCATTATTATTTATTGAAAGCCCCAAATATTTTAATGGCACCGCCAACTCATAGGTATAATTAATTTCATGGTCAAAAAGGGCCGTAGCTTTAATGCCAATGTCATTATATACAGAAATATAATTGTCCTCTATTGCCTTTACACCGGTAATCCTGATCAATTTTAAACTGTCTCCCAGTTTTTTATTACTTACTCTCATAAAAGAGTCGGTTTGTATGCGATACATTGCAGTATCTGTCGATGGCTTAGGTTTGTTCATAAATCTTATCAGCACACCCCTTGATTCCCTTGCCGGGAAAGTTATTGTCGCACCATTTTTGTCATTTCTATCACCCGTGCTGTTAATTGTAAAAGCAATCCCACCATGCACTATTTTATTTACAATACGCATATCGGTTACCTTTATGACCAGGTATAGCTTACTGTCGTCATTAGCTATCGTGTAAAAAACATCCGTAGCCTTATTATAAGCCTGGAATTGATTATCCCACTCCGTTGCCTTGCCATCGATTTTTATATTGGCCGGGACACGCAGGCTGATTTGCTGTACATTGGGCAGCTTCTGCGCATCAACCCGGGTGCAGCTAAATAAGAACAAACAAAGAACCAATAATCCCGGACCAAATTTTTTCATAATTTATTTCGACAGCAAAGAGTTTTAGGCGTTAATTTTTAATATTCAGCATACTTCGCAATGCTGCGCCAAGCCGTTTTCCCTCGCTGCTGTTTTTAGCGGAAGGGCTTAATTTCTCATAGACCAGGTAATACTCCTGCGGATTGTTTTTGTAGTCCATACCGGCTATAATATGGGCAACAATTTCATATTGCGGGTATTTATCAATAAACGAACTCATAATACCTATTCTTGCCCCTTTTTCCCTCGCTTGTGCCCATTGAATTTGCTTCACCTTTTCATCGAATTCGGCATCGGATAATTTTTTGCTGTCTGCGTCGGTTATCTTAACATTTAAACTATCCACTTCGTGATGAAATCTATACATCAAACTATCTTCAAAATTGCAATAAGCGCTTAGCTCATTTTGTGTTTTTGAAGTGGTTTTAACGCGCAGGTAATCAGTTGTTTTAACGGGGATATCAATAATGTATTTCACATTTTCGAGGTATATCTCAAAATCGCGCGGATGCCCGTCCTGTTGAACCGAGAACGTAAAATACCCCGGAGCTTTCAATTCGGGTAATTTTATCCGGTACTGACCGCCACTTATAACTGCCGAATCAACAATAGCGCCCGCTGAATCAATAATACTAACCACTTCGCCATTTAAACCATGGGCGGCGCCTGTTATCCTGGCCCCTTTTGTATTACAGCCGGCTACCAGCATTCCCAATAAAGCAAGGTAAAAGTATTTCATAATTTAGCCTGAGTTAAAGGTATAAATTAAAACTAAATAATTAGTTATTTTTACAAAATATATACAACCGCTTTAGATTTACGAAGTTTCTAAAACTTCGTAAATCTCACTGTAGCCTGGTAATTTACCGCTCCTTATAACTCACCACAACAACTTGCTCCAAGCCCCAAACGGTATCGTTATTGTGAGTAGAACCGATGGCCAGATGTTCTCTAACTCTATTGGCTATATCAGGTGGATAGCTTTGCGCATCAAAATTTAAACCTGCAATCGCAAAGAAAACCGGTATAACATATTTACCCGGCTCAATATTGTCATTTGGTGTATAATTTTTCAAAACCCTGGCTAATTCTTCATTAGTGCCATGCCCAATATCTCTTACTACCTTAATATCTTTCAGTTTGTTGTCGGCAACAGTAAAGGTTGCAATAACCCGCCCGGTAATGTTATTACTGCGCGCTTCTGCCGGGTAATGAATACTTTGCCGGAGATACTTGTAAAACGCATCCGATACTCTTTTTGAAGTGGTATCGGGCTTTACCACGGGCCGCGGATATTTATCGGGGTTAGGTACGCTATGCACATAGATCATTTGTTTTTCGTTATCACCACCAACGGCAATAACATAATTTAATTTCTTCAATGCGTCCAAATCGAATGTGGCGCTACCGCCCTGGTGCCAATTATGGCTTGGTAAAGTTTCTAATGAAACTTGTAATTGGTTTGATCCGTTTGTTTTAATTTCCTTAAAATCCATTTGAAATCCTAGTTTATACAGTTTCTTGCTCATATCATATAGCATATCAGCATTGTAATTTGCCGGGTCAATAATATAGCTCGTCTTATCGGGCTTTACTATTGGCGGCGGGAAACTTTTCACTTTGTTATCCGGTTTAACTATGGGCGGCGGGAATTTTTTTACTTTACTATCGGGTTTTACCGTTTGTGGCGGATTTTTAGCTCCGTTAACCGTAATCTTAGGCGCAATCGCTATTGTATAATGGTTGTCATATCCATACTTACGGCATATAACCTCATCTTCCTCCTCTGTATGCCCCGTTGTAGAAATATGAAAAAGAAACGTATGCGCGCCAGGTTTATCATTAATTGCTCCGTTAAACGAGGCGAGGCTATTGGTAATAACACTATTCAATTCGTCGTTTGTACTGCTAATTACCTTTAAATCCGATAGTTTATGTTCATCTGTAACATTAAAACCAACCACAACTATTCCACCTTTTATGATTAGGTTCTTATTGTCGATCATAAAATCCTTTTGCATATAGTTATTCAGGAAGAAAATAGATTTTACGTTAAAATGCCATACCAGCTTTTCATAACCGCGTTTATAGCCGCTCGGTGTTACAATGTCAGCCGAATCGGCGGATAAAGACTTAACTTTCGCCGGCGCCAGATCAACCCATCCGTAATTTTTACTGAACGCGAGGGTCGAGGCGCATAATAATCCTGCACAAATGGGTACAGCCACCAGGTACTTCAGCCTTGCCAAATTACCCGAACGTTGTTGGTTCAACATAATAATTCTCTTTTTTAACAGGTTATAATTGAAAAATGAATGGGTGATAGATGAGCCGCCCGCGCCATAAGCGTTATTAACTAAAAACGAAGAGTAGGTAAGGGCGTCGGTTTCGTAAGCCGCGGTTTGTTCGTCGGCAATGTATTCGTGTACGGTTTTCAGGCTGTTTTGCAGCAGGTAAATGCAGGGATTGAACCAGCTGATGATCTTTAACAGCTCTACAAAAATAATATCAGCCGAGTGCCGCTGGCGTATATGCACCAGTTCATGCCTTATCATGGTATTGGCCCCAGGCGCGTTCGTGCCAATAAACAGGTAATTTAAAAATGAAAAAGCAACGTCGGTTTCGGCTAAGTATATCACCTTGTGTTTGCCCTGCTCAATAAATTGCGCACTGCGCGTTAGTTTAAACAGGGTATATAATTTAATGGCCAACACTAACAATAAAACAATAGCGCCCGCCAGGTAAGCATACCATAAATAATCGGGCAAGGTTAAATGATGTTCAATTACTGCCGGGGCCGCTATTGGGGCAGCAACCTGTGTTGTTTGCACAGGGACAGTATAAGTTAGCGTACTGGTTTCAACAGCTTCAACCGGCTTTAACGCCCCTATTTGCATAACAGGTAAAACAAACGAAACCACGCAGCTAACTATAAGGTAGGCCCTGTTGAGCTGGTAATAGGTTTCCCTGTTTAAAAATAAGCAGTAAGCCAAATAAAATACACCCAGGTATATATTTGCTTCCGCGAGGTAATAGAGCCAGTTCATTTTTTCTTGGTTTTTAGGTTATCTATCAGTTTGGTTAGTTCGTCCAGTTCCTTAACGCTTAATTTCTTCTCGTTGGCTATAAAGGATACCAGGCTCTCGTACGAGTTGCTGAAATAATTGCTCATCATCTTATCAAAAGTGAATTTGCGGTACGCCGCCTCGCTGATGAGCGGGAAATAAACATGCGAGTTGCCATAGGCCTTATGGCCAATAAACGCCTTCCCTTCCAGTACCCTTACTACCGTTGATACGGTATTGTAGGCGGGTTTGGGGTCGGGCATTTTTTCGATAATATCCTTTACTATGGCTTCATTTAATTGCCATAATAGCTGCATTACCTGTTCTTCTGCTTTGGTTAATTCTTTTATCTTCATAGCAAACTATTTTTGTAGTTGGGTAAAGGTAAAACTATTTTTGTAGTTTGCAAACTATTTTTGTAGTTTTTTTAATTTATTTTAAAAATGCGTGTTTTAAATGAACGCGCGCCGGTTACTCACCCGACCTGCGCTTCGTTGGGTCACCCTCTCTTCGCCTTTGGCGCAAAGAGGGTTAAAAGTTTCCCAAAAAACAACCCTCTTTACCGCTTGCGGAAGAGAGGGTCGCGCTCGAAGAGCCGCGGGGTGAGTAATCGCCGCCATCTTTTCGAAATATTTTTTCACCATAAACATTTTAAATACTAAAAATTATAGCAAATATTTTCTATTTTAGCTGTCCGGAAACTATATGTCGCAATTACATCAAATAGCTTTAACTTATGTAAAAAACATCGGCCCAACATTGGGCAGGCTATTGGTTAATCATTTTGGCGGTGCCGAGGCGGTATTTAACGCGCCTAAACATCAATTGCTTGATGTGCCCGGTATAGGTGAAAGAACTTTCAAAACCCTCAATTTTAAGGAGGCCCTGCAACAAGCGGCTGATGAAATAAAATTTGTTGAAAAGAACGGCATCGACGTTATATTTTTTACTGATAGCCGCTACCCCAAACGACTGAAAAACTGCATTGATGCCCCTATCCTGTTATACAGTAAAGGCAACGCCAACCTGAACGCCCGCCGCGTCGTCAGCATTGTTGGTACGCGCAACGCTACCGATTATGGCAAGCAACTATGCGCCCGGTTAATTGAGGAGCTACAGCAATATGAAGTATTGGTAATAAGCGGCCTTGCCCTGGGCATTGACGTAGCGGCGCATCGGGAATGTTTAAAAAATAAGGTTGCCACCGTGGGTATCCTGGGCCACGGACTCGACCGCATATACCCCTCACAAAATCGCGTAACCGCTGATAAAATGCTGGAAAATGGCGGACTGTTAAGCGAATATCCGTCAAACACCAAACCCGACCGGGAGAACTTTCCGCAGCGTAACCGCATAGTTGCCGGTATGGCCGACGCCGTTATTGTAATTGAGGCCAGTATTAAAGGCGGCGCGCTTATAACCGCCGAAATAGCCAACTCCTATAACCGGGATGTGTTTGCGTTTCCGGGGAGGGTTGATGATGAATATTCGGAAGGGTGCAACTTTTTGATCCGCAACAATAAAGCCGCCCTGCTTACGTGTGTTGCCGACCTGGCCTACAGCCTGGGATGGGAAAAACCTGATGATGCCAAGCCTGTTGAACAATTTATGCTGCCCCTTGATCTTTCAGCAGATGAGCAAACTATATTCGAAATTATCAGGGAGCATAAAATACCCCTGGCCATTGATGACCTCACCATTAAAACCAATATGCCCATGAGCCAATTGGCCATGAATTTATTGAATATGGAAATGCAGGGTTTTATACGGTCGTTACCGGGGAAGATGTATAGGGTGAGTTAAAAATTAGAGTCAAGAAAAAAGAGCCAAGAATTAAGAGTCCGGATTATCTTGATTCTTGCCTCTTGATTCTAAAAAAGTCATGCCCTCCGTATCAACCCTAAAATTAAAGCTATAATTGCTATAACTAATAATATGTGAATTATTCCGCCTGCGGAATAAAAGAAAAATCCAAATGCCCATCCTATAATAAGGATAACGGCGATGATGTACAATAAGCCTCTCATTTTTTTTATGTTTTAATTATTATAATATTTTGATAATAACTAAAATCATTCCAAAAAGGGGTAAAACAAAAAACCCTGTCCGGATAGCTATCCGAACAGGGTTTTTTGTAATTCCGGCTAATAATTAATATTCGTCTTCGTTAAAAAAGAAGTCATCTTTTGTAGGGTAATCAGGCCATATCTCTTCAATATTTTCATAAGGCTCGCCATCATCCTCTAACGCCTGCAGGTTCTCTATAACCTCAACAGGGGCTCCTGAACGTATCGCGTAGTCAATTAATTCGTCTTTGGTTGCGGGCCATGGCGCATCCTCCAGGTGAGATGCTAATTCGAGTGTCCAGTACATATTTATCCTATATTTTAGTTTAATTAGTGAATTTACATTTTCGCAAAAGTATAATATTTTTATATTGATTATCAATATATTTTTCAAATTTTTTCACAATCTCGGTATCCATTGATTTTCAGGTATTTGATGGTCATTTCCCAATTTACGGGCTAAAGTGAACAGGTAATCGCTTAGCCGGTTCAGATAAATTATCACCTTTTCATCCACAGTGCTTTCTTCGGCAAGATGTACGGCGAGGCGCTCCGCCCTGCGGCATACGCAGCGCGCTATATGGCAATACGATATACTGTTGCTGCCGCCCGGTAAAATAAAATGCTTTAGCTCCGGCAATTGTTCGTTCATTTTATCCATTTCTTTTTCCAGCAACTCTATATCGGCCAAATGCAGGTCGGGTATAACCATCTTTGACTTTTCAGGGTCAGCCGCCAGCGATGAGCCGATGGTGAACAGCCTGTCCTGTATTTGCTTTAAAAAGTCTTTATCGTGGTTTGTAATATCCTGGTCGCGTATTAGCCCTACCCAGCTATTCAACTCATCAACCGTTCCGTAACTCTCAATACGCAAATGATATTTGGGTACGCGCGTACCGCCAATTAACGAGGTAAAACCTTTATCGCCTGTTTTGGTATATATCTTCATACGGGTTTAAAAATATTGATTTAAACATAGTTAATTATTACTCAATATTTATGAGTTACTTTAAACTTGATCTTTATATTTATCGGGCAAATAATATAAATCACTTAATATATACGCTGTGAAATCACTCTTGTTATCAATAAAGTTCCTGTTAATGCTGTCAATAGCATTGTTATGGTTTGGTTTTAAATGTGGTAATGTATCAAACCCTGCTATTGCCATACCAAAACCTGCAGTTGTGTTTAATTTAATTACCGAAAAGCAATTCAATGACCTTTTTCCGCAGCGTGATAAATTTTATACGTACAATTCTTTTATGCAGGCCATAAAAGAACTGGGGTTGATAAAGGTTAAGATTTCCCGTAGGGCAGCGTCGGTTTACCAGTTTATACGAACTGATAAAAGCACCGGGAAATCAACTACAGTGCGGCAGGATGCCGATTGGAACGAAGCCTGGGCAAAAGTAAAATCCGACAGCATTTATACCATTGATTACGGAAATTTTTGTACCGAAAGCGATATCCTGACCAATAAAAAAGAACTGGCCGCGTTTTTCGCCCATATTGCCCACGAAACGCGGCATGGCGAAGATGGCACCTATACGGATGGGCTGATGTTTACTCACGAGAGCAATACTGCGCTAACTTATATCCTCCCTAATAACGACTACCCCGCTGTTAAGGGTAAAAAATATTATGGCCGCGGCCCTATGCAATTAAGCTTTAATGGGAACTATGGTTATGCTTCTGATTGCATCTTCGGCGATCATAAAATACTGCTTAATAATCCCGACCTGGTAGATACCGACCCAGTTGTAGCCTTTAAAACTGCTATTTATTTCTGGATGACGCCGCAAACCTATAAACCATCGGCGCATGATGTGATGATTGGTAAATGGAAACCCAATGCCGCTGATAAAGCCGCGGGCCGTTTGCCCGGTTTTGGGATGACCATTAATATTGTTAACGGCGCGATGGAGTGCAATAAAGGCGAAAATAATTCTGGCATGACCGACCGTATTGCCTTTTATCAATATTTTTTAAAGAAACTGGGTGCAAGCGACCCCAATTGCGCCTGTAGTTGCGGCAAGATGAAAACGTACTTATATTAATGAGTGAATTAGTGAATGATGGAATTTTAGTTGAGACAAATTACTATTTTTAGCAAACACTAAACCTTAATGGAAAACTACCCGTTTGATACCGTTGGCCTGAGCTCAGAAACCATAGACAGGTTTCAGGATACCTATAAAGCGCTGAAGGAGAAATTTAATATCCAGCTTACCGGACATATTGATTTCCAGTTGGAACAGTTTGAGGTATTTAAAAATTGCCTGGATGTTAAGGTAAAAGGTTCCTACGTAATTAAACATGAGCGGGGCGACTCGTATATTTTATTTGTCGAGGTACATTATAAACTGGGCGATGTAAAGCATACCACCCACCACCAGGAATACCAGGTTTGGGGCCTCACCTACGTAAAGCAAAATTTTGGCCGCGTTTTAATACGCCGCGAAACGCTGACCGATAAAATATTGGAGCTAATGCACCCTTTAGAACTGGATTTTAAGGAAGATAAAGCCTTTAGCGATACTTTTTATGTCGTAGTGAACGACCATGTAAAAGCGGGCTTCTGCATGGACCGTAATTTCAGGAACGCGGTGATGGATATACGCGATAATGATTTTATGATCGAGGTGGTTGACCATACGCTTATCATCGGTAATTATGACCCGATAGTAGCAGAGAAATCAATTCATTTGGGTGAGTTTGTGGCGAGGGTGGCAGAGGGGTGTTAAATATTGTATTATGAAAAAGTTGTATTTATTTTTAGTTCTCATTATGGTTTGTCATTTAGCATTTGGACAAACAGAAGCTCATGTTTTTAAAGAAAAAGAGCTTAAAATGGAAAATGTATTAGCAACGGAATTAAAGGTGCAATTAATAAAATATAATTTTTCAAGCCTCTTCACAATAACGGATAATTCGGAGGTTTATGGATTTATTGGCGACAATTACGAACAACGAATAAGAGTTAAAATTATTAAGGTAACAAAACAACCAAGCTCATCGGATACTTATGATGTATATGGAAAATCAATGGTTAAAAATAACATAGATGAATTTCATGGAATTATGAAAATATCAAACATCCGGAAACGCAACATAACTGAACATGGTTGTGAAAATGAAAATACATATAAAGGCTTTAAAGGTCAATATGTTATTTTGGGGGATTATACTTTTTATGAAAACAAACATCAGACACATACAGGAGTCTTTAACGGTTCCTTCCGATCATTCTTTTTTATTAATAAGAATGATCATATTAAATATGATGATATTGAATTTTGTTCAGATAGTTATAATAATAATCAATTTGTTGGACAATGGGCGCAATACAATGGTAATATAACTAAACGCTGCAATTGGGGAGACTATAGAATTCCAAGCTCTGGCCATTTTGATATCGGGGCTGGAGATTTTTCTCCAGGTGGGTATAAATCAAGTGGTTGGGAAACCCTCAATGCCAAGTATAGAAATGATAAAAAAGGTCAGGCTGTTGAAGAAGCCAAATGGTGGAAATAACTAAACAGCCGCCTTAACCGCACCTCTATCCACCTTCTGAATATCCGTATTGGCGTAATCATTTTCTACCAGGCCATCGCGCATACGTACAATGCGGTGGGCATGGCGGGCAATATCTTCTTCGTGGGTTACTAATATAATGGTATTGCCTTTGGCGTGTATATCTTCTATCAGGCCCATTATTTCAATAGACGTTTTGGTATCCAGGTTTCCGGTAGGTTCATCGGCCAATATGATAGAAGGGTTGTTAATGAGCGCCCGCGCTACGGCTACCCGCTGCCTTTGCCCGCCCGATAATTCGTTGGGGCGGTGGTCGGTACGGTTGCCTAACCCTACGTTTTCCAGGGTTTTCCGGGCACGCTCCATGCGGTCGTTTTTGTTGATGCCCGCGTAAACTAAGGGCAGCGCCACATTATCGAGCGCGGTATTACGGGGAAGCAGGTTAAAAGTTTGAAAAACAAAGCCGATCTCGGAGTTACGCACTTCGGCCAGTTCATTATCACTCATATGGCTTACGTTAATGCCGTTCAGGATGTATTCGCCTTTGGATGGCGTATCCAGGCAGCCCAAAATGTTCATCAGCGTTGATTTACCCGAACTCGACGGCCCCATCAGCGCCACAAATTCGCCTTTATTAATAGTTAACGATACCGATTTAAGCGCGTGAATTATTTCCGCGCCTATAATGTATTTTCGTCCTATATCTTTAAGGCTTATTAATGGCTCCATGTTTTATTTTGTTGCTTTGACGATGTATAGTGACGAATTGTTACAATTTTTTTGGTATTGAGTTTTGAGTTATATCGCCGACTCAAAACTCAGAACTCAACACTTATAACTAACTACCCTATCACTTTCGCCACCAAAAAGTATTTATCATCATGTTTAGGGGCGTTCAGTAAAGCTTCTTCGTGGGTTATCTCCTGTTTCACCACATCCTCCCTGAAAACATTTACTTCGTTTGAAAGGTAGATCAACGGTTCAACACCTGTGGTATCTATCTCGTTCAGTTTTTCCATAAAGCCCAATATTTTATTCATGTCGCCAATCATTTCCTGCTTTTCATTTTCAGCAAGCTCTAACCGGGCCAGGTGGGCTATCTTGTCTACGGTTTCACTGTCAATATTCATGCTTGTTCAAATTTTTGTTTAATAATACCGTACACCTCATCGCGCAGGGCATCGGCATCGTCCAGCGTTAAATGCGCCG
>JABDBW010000070.1 GCA_013288485.1 Bacteroidota bacterium | reverse complement strand
GTTTACAGTTAATGAATAATCAGGCTTGCCTATTTTCATTAGCTTTGCACCCGTATATTTATTATAATAATGAGGATAGCTATAAACGGATTTGGAAGGGTAGGGCGAGTATTTTTAAGAAACATTTTAACTAAACCGGGTATAACGGTTTTAGCTATAAATGACCTTTCGGATTCGCGTACTTTGGCGCACCTGTTCAAATACGATTCTGTTCACCATGGTTTTGTAGGCAGTGTTGATTTTGACGAGGATCACTTGTATATTAAGGGCCATAAAATAAAAATAATAGCCGAACCCGATCCGGAGCGCTTACCCTGGAAACAACTGGATATTGACCTGGTAATTGAATCAACGGGTAAATTCACATCAGGAGACGGCGCAGCAAAGCATTTAACCGCAGGGGCGAAGCAGGTCATTATTTCTGCCCCGTCTGCAGATAAGAGCGTATCTACCGTAGTTTTAGGGATCAATGATACTTCAATCGATCTGCGTGCAAGTATAATCTCCAACGCGTCATGCACCACCAATAACGTAGCCGTAATGGTGAAAATATTGGATGAGAATTGGGGCATTGTTAACGGCTATATAACTACTGTACACTCCATGACAGGCGACCAAAGCCTGCACGATACGCCGCATAAAGATCTGCGCAGGGCAAGGGCAGCGTCTGCGTCTATCATTCCTACAACAACCGGGGCGGCAAAGGCCATTACCTCTATATTTCCGCACCTGGAGGGTAAATTGGGCGGTGCCGGCATCCGTGTGCCTGTACTTAACGGCTCTTTAACCGATTTTACCTGCATCCTGAAAAAACAGCCAACTGTTGAAGAGATCAACCTGGCATTTAAAAATGCAGCCGAAGGAAAGCTAAAAAATATACTCGAATATACAGAAGACCCCATAGTATCAGCAGATATTATTGGCAATACCCATAGCTGTATTTTCGACGCGCAACTTACTTCCATAGTGGGCGGCCTGGTAAAAGTAGTGGGCTGGTATGATAATGAAATGGGCTATTCAGGCCGCCTTGCAGACTTGGTTGAAAAAATACACTTACTCAAATAATGATAAAATTTATCGAGGTAGAAGATACGCTGCCGCTACGCAATACCTTACTGCGTGAAGGTAAATTAACATTGGATGAATGCCGTTTCCCTACAGATAGTATCGAGAGTAATTTTCACCTGGGCTATTATATAAAGGGTGAATTAGTTTGCATATCCTCTTTCGCACCGCAAAAATATGGCGAATTTACCGGAACCGGTTACCAGCTGCGCGGTATGGCCACAGTAGAAAAATACCGGGGGCAGGGCATAGGCAACCAGCTGATAAATTTTGCCCTTATTTACCTGCGGGGGCAAAAGGCAAACTACGTATGGTGCAACGCGCGTAAAAGGGCGATTAAGTTCTATCAAAACGTTGGCTTTGAAGTAATCTCTCCAGAGTTTGAAGTGCCTGGGATTGGCCCGCATTATGCCATGTATGTTAAGTTGCAGTAATAGTAAAAACGAAACCCGCACCTTTTACCTTTCGCCTTTTACCTTTTACCTCAAAAAATCTTCTTTTTCATTTTTGAGTTCAATAATTAGAATTAATTGCTGAATTTGGCAGCCGTTTACAATTTGACTGCAAAACCACTATGAAAACCATTGATCAAATAAAATTTACAGGTAAAAAAGCGCTTGTCCGGGTTGATTTTAATGTACCGTTGGATGAGAATAACAATATAACCGACGATAACCGCATTACGGCGGCCCTGCCCACCATCAAAAAAATATTGAATGATGGCGGCGCGGTTATCCTGATGTCGCACCTGGGCAGGCCCAAAGATGGCCCTAACGAGAAGGATTCATTAAAGCATGTGGTAAAACACCTGTCTGATCTGCTGGGCCAGCAGGTGCAGTTTGCTAATGACTGTATTGGCGAAGAAGCTGTAACCAAAGCCAAAGCCCTTGCAGCCGGCGAGGTATTGTTATTAGAGAACCTGCGCTTTTACAAACAGGAAGAAAAAGGCGATGTGGAATTCGCCAAAAAACTGGCTGCCTTAGGCGATGTTTATGTAAACGATGCCTTTGGTACCGCGCACCGCGCCCATGCCTCAACCGCGGTCATCGCGCAGTTTTTCCCTAATGCCAAATACTTTGGCTATGTAATGGCGGCAGAGCTGGCCAATGCCGAGAAGATACTAAACCATGCCGATAAACCTTTCACCGCCATTATGGGCGGCTCAAAGGTGTCTGATAAAATTGAGCTGATAGAAAAACTGCTGGATAAGGTTGATAACCTAATTATAGGCGGGGGCATGGCTTATACCTTTGCCAAAGCGGATGGCGGCAATATAGGCACCTCGCTGGTTGAGTTGGATAAGCTCGACCTGGCGCTTAGCCTGGTAAAAAAAGCGAAAGCAAAAGGAGTTAACCTGTTATTGCCGGTAGATAATGTAACCGCCGATGCGTTCTCAAACGATGCCCGTACCGGCTTAGCAAAAACCGGCGAAATACCCGATGGCTGGATGGGTTTGGATATTGGTCCCGAAACAGTTGCCTTATTTAGCAAGGTGGTGGAAAGCTCGAAAACCATATTATGGAACGGCCCGATGGGTGTTTTCGAGATGGAGAAGTTTTTGGTGGGCACCAAAGCCATTGCCGAAGCCGTAGTAAAAGCAACCGAAAACGGCGCGTTCTCCCTCATCGGCGGCGGCGACTCGGCTGCAGCCGTATCGAAATTTAACCTGACCAAGGAGGTTAGCTACGTATCAACCGGCGGCGGCGCTTTGTTGGAGTATATGGAGGGTAAAGTATTACCGGGCGTTGCTGCTATAAATGAGTAGTGAGTGGACAGTGGTGAGTAGTAAGTAGTGAGTTGGGGTAAGACTCATCCCGATAGCTATCGGGACTCACCACTGCCTACTCACTACTTCAACTCATCCAACACCTTAAACAGCTTATCCTTAATAGCGCGTGAAGAACCGTTGTAGTTGTTAACGATGATGCTAAAGCAAAGCTCGCGCCCGTTATGGGTTTGGTAGCCGGCATAGGCCTGCGCGCTGTTAATGCTGCCGCTTTTCATGTGCATATCATTATATACGGGCAGGCTATTGTAAAAATCAGCAAACCAACTTTCGCTTTTTGCCGATCGCAGTACGCGCGCCATAGTGAGCGTAGTTACCCGGTTGCCGGGGGCCAGGCCGCTGCCATCAAAAATATTCAGGGTATTTTCATCAATACCTTTGGCTTTCCAAAAATCCTGCAGGGTCTTCACGCCATTGGCGGTGGTTGCCGTTTTACCCGATTTGAGCGCAATTGCCATTAACATCTCCTCGGCATACAGGTTTATACTGATATGGTTTTGCCAGTAAGCTATACTGCTTAATGGCGGGGAGTTGATGATTATTAAGTTATTGGTTATTTGGGGCATTGGTTTGCCTTTGGCGTTTAATGTGATGGCAGATTGTGGCTGGTTACTTACATCAATGCTCAGGCGTTTCAGGGTATCGGTAAGGCGGTAAGCGGCATCATACGCAGGGTCGGGTAGGGCGGCAACCGAGTTTTTTTTGGTTTGATCTATCGCGTAGGTACCTCTCACATATATGATGTTACTGTTGAGCGATGGCAGGTAGGGGTAACTTTGGTCGCCGGTACGCGCGGGGGCGTTTATTACCTCGCTTTTAGGAGTAAGGTATGGCATGGGCGGTACGGTATGCGTGATGGTAACCGGTGTACCTACCGGGCCGGTTTGAAATTTAATATCGAACGTATTTTCGCGCCAGCAAAGCCCTGTTGGCGCGCCGCCATAATAAGTGCCAACATCCTGCCATATCCAACCATCGGGAATAGCCTGTGTGCCAAACAGGGAATCATCGCCAATAATACTTCCGTTTATTTTTTTTACCCCGGCTTTTTTAAGCGCGTTAACCATTTGGGTAAGAATGTAGTTTTCTTTGGTGGTTTCCCAACGCCAGCTGCCTAAGGTAGGGTCGCCGCCGCCCTTTATAATTACATCGCCGTTTAGTGTGCCATCGGCATCAATTACGCCGGTGTAACCAAATTGGGTTTGGTATTGAAAATCTTTCCCCAGCACATTGAACGCGGTAATACTGGTAATAGTTTTCATGGTCGACCCCGGCGCCAAACCCATATCGGGATTAGCGGCAAACACCTGCTCGCCGGTTTTAACATCGAGCACGGTTAATGATACCGACGCGTAGCGGCATTGGCTGTCGGCATGGAGCTTATTAAACGCTGCCGATATTTTTTGCTGAAACGATTGCGCGCTAACCTGCGCCGAAATAAATAATAAACTAATTAACCCTATCTGCCTGCTCTTCATCTTTACTGTAACGCTGCGTTAAATAATATATGGGTATACCTATGAGCACAATAATTAAACCCGGCCAGGTAAATTGCGGTTTGTAAATAATTAACAATACGCAAAAAGCCAGACCCATCAGCATATAAATGGCAGGCAATACCGGGTAGCCGAATGCTTTATAGGGCCTGTCGGCACCTGGCCGCTTCACCCTTAAAATATATATGCCGAATATGGTAAGCACATAAAAAATAACCACTACAAATGATATCATATCCAACAGGTCGCCGTATTTGCCGCTCAGGCATAATATGCCCGCTACTATACACTGTATCCATAAGCCAAAGCCCGGTACAGCAAATTTATTCAGGGTGCCGGTACGTTTAAAAAACAAGCCATCTTTAGCCATAGTATAATACACCCGCGCGCCCGCCATTATTAAACCGTTATTACAGCCAAAGGTTGATACCATGATCATTAAAGCGATAATAACCGTACCCGCGTGGCCAAATATTACCTGTGATGCCGCTACAGCAACACGGTCTTTATTGGCTGTGGCAATATCATGCAGGGGCAATACGCCGGTGTATACCAGGTTAATGCTTACGTAAATCAGGGTAACTATCAATGTACCTAAAAACAAACTCAAGCCTATGTTGCGTTGCGGGTTTTTCATTTCGCCGGCAATAAAAGTTACGTTGTTCCAGGCATCGCTACTGAATATCGAGCCAACCATTGCCGCGGCAATAGCGCCTAAAGCTGCCGCCATGGTGTAAGAGCCTATGCTGTTGTCAGGGTTGAGTTTATGTATATCCCAGGCATTGGCCCAATTGGCGTGCCATACGTCGGGTTTCAGCATAATAAAACCAAATATGATCAACCCGAACAGGCTGGCCAGTTTGGTAATGGTAAAAGTATTCTGTATGATCTTGCCGCTTTTTATGCCCTGTGTATTAATAAAAGTAAGCAATATAATAAGTGCAATAGAAACACATTGCGCCGCGCTTATGGTAAAATGCCATGAACCGATCATGGAAGAAAATAGTATATTATCTTCGCTAACCGCAGGTATTAAATATGCGGTGAATTTGGAGAAAGCCACCCCAACGGCAGCAATGGTGCCGGTTTGTATCACCGCGAAAAAACTCCAGCCATATAAGAAAGCGATGAGTTTATTATACGATTCCTTCAAATAAACATATTGCCCGCCTGCTTTGGGAAACATGGCGCTTAGTTCGCCATAACTTACCGCCGCGGTTAAGGTCATGAACCCGGTTATGAGCCATACCGCGATAAGCCAGCCCGATGAGCCTACGTTACGTATAATATCAGCGCTAACAATAAATATACCCGACCCTATCATAGAACCGGCTACGATCATAGTGCCGTCAAGGAGCCCCAGCGAGGCTTTTAATTTGGTTGGTTCTGATTTTTCGTTCATGAGCAGTGAGGTTTATGACTTCTAAAACTATTCAAAAAACTTTATAATTAAGGGGCTGTTGTAAAGAAATTAATTTTCTTAATTTGCACACCCAATTAAAAAAAGGGATTGAACGGAAAACAGCCGTTAAAATAAAAAACTTATTACTGTATATGGATTTTTTAAACACTTACTTACTTTATTTAATTCCTGTTTTTGGTTTAGTGGGAATTGTATTTATGCTGATAAAATCGGCCTGGGTTACTAAACAGGAAACCGGCGATGCTTCTATGAACGAGCTTGCCGGGTACATTGCCGATGGCGCCATGGCTTTTTTACGCGCCGAGTGGAAAATACTGGGTTACTTTGTGGCTTTGGCAGCTATATTGCTGGCATGGTCGGGCACTACGGTGCATACATCAAGCCCGGTTATTGCAATTTCATTTATTGTTGGCGCTTTTCTTTCTGCTTTCGCCGGATTTGTGGGTATGCGTATAGCTACCAAAGCAAACGTACGCACTACGCAGGCCGCGCGTACAAGTTTGGCTAAAGCGCTGAAAGTATCGTTTACAGGCGGTACCGTAATGGGTTTAGGCGTGGCAGGTTTGGCTATTATAGGTTTAGGATCGTTATTTATTGTGTTTTACACCATATATGTGGTGAATGTTGCAGGCAGCAGCGTAAACGGCGAAGCTATGGCTAAAGCGTTGGACGTATTGGCAGGTTTCTCGTTAGGCGCCGAATCAATAGCCTTATTTGCACGCGTTGGCGGCGGTATTTATACCAAAGCTGCCGATGTAGGCGCCGACCTGGTAGGCAAAGTGGAAGCGGGAATCCCTGAAGACGATGTGCGCAACCCTGCTACTATTGCCGATAACGTAGGCGATAACGTGGGCGACGTTGCCGGCATGGGCGCCGATCTGTTCGGCTCGTATGTAGCAACTATGCTGGCTACTATGGTATTGGGCCGCGAAATTGTATCGCATGATAATTTTGGCGGTATAGCGCCTATTTTACTACCAATGGTGATAGCAGGTTTAGGTTTGGTATTTTCCATAGTTGGCGCAGCTTTCGTAAAAATTAAAAACGAGACCGACAGCGTACAACATGCCTTAAACATAGGTAACTGGACATCCATTATACTAACAGCTATTGCTTCTATATTTTTAGTTCAATGGATGCTGCCTGACGGAAACTTTTTTATGAGCCGTGATATGGATGTTAACGGGGTTATGAAAGAAGGCTCTCTAATATTTACAAAAAATGGCGTGATCGGATCTATAATGGTGGGTTTGGTTGTAGGTACGTTGATGTCGATGATAACCGAGTATTATACCGCGATGGGTAAACGCCCGGTATTGGGTATAATCAGACAGTCATCAACAGGGCATGCTACCAATATTATTGCAGGTTTAGCCGTGGGTATGGAATCAACTGTTTTGCCAATTTTAGTTTTGGCATCGGGTATTTATGGTTCTTACCATTTTGCGGGTTTATACGGTGTGGCCATTGCCGCCGCAGGCATGATGGCAACTACCGCCATGCAATTAGCTATTGACGCGTTTGGCCCTATTGCCGATAACGCCGGTGGTATTGCCGAAATGAGCCAGTTGCCACCCGAAGTACGCCACCGTACAGACAATTTAGATGCCGTAGGAAACACTACAGCGGCTACCGGCAAGGGTTTCGCCATTGCTTCGGCGGCATTAACCTCGCTGGCTTTATTTGCCGCCTTTGTGGGCGTTGCCGGTATTGAGCATATTGATATTTATAAAGCGGATGTATTGGCCGGCTTATTTGTAGGCGGGATGATACCTTTTATATTCTCCTCATTATGTATTTCGGCTGTGGGCCGTGCTGCTATGGCCATGGTGGAAGAAGTGCGTCGCCAGTTTCACGAGATCCCCGGCATTATGGAATATAAAGCCAAACCCGAATATGAAAAATGTGTGGCCATATCAACCAAAGCTTCTATTCGTGAAATGGTTGCCCCTGGTTTGATAGCATTAATAACCCCTGTAATTATTGGGTTTACCTTCGGTCCTGAGGTTTTGGGCGGATTATTAGCAGGTGTAACCGTATCGGGTGTATTGATGGGAATTTTCCAGAGCAACGCGGGCGGTGCTTGGGACAACGCTAAAAAATCATTCGAAAAAGGGGTGGAAATAAACGGCAATATGTACTATAAAAAGTCAGAACCGCATAAGGCATCTGTAACCGGCGATACCGTTGGCGATCCCTTTAAAGATACTTCGGGCCCGTCAATGAATATATTGATCAAGCTGATGTCGATCGTCTCCCTGGTTATCGCGCCGCATTTGCATAAAGAGCTTAACCATAGCTCGCGTCTTCAAAATGAAATACATTTAAGGTCGATGAATACGCATGTTATAAAAATTGATAAGAAATTGTAAGAATAATTGGCTTTTGTGAAGAAGGGATGCCGGTTTGGTATCCCTTTTTTGTTGTGCGAAACTTGTGCTTCGCATAATTGTAACTATGAAATAAGTATTGTAAATTTGATATATGACAGTTGTTGTAAATTTGAGGAACGATGAAGAAGAGAAAGTGCTGATCGCATTTTTGAACAGTTTGGAATATGATTATCAAACTACTGCCCCCGATATTGAACTTACAACGGCGCAGAAAAAAGAAATTATCCGCAGAGAAAAATCTTTCGCCGAAGGCAAAACCACTGCCCGTTCATGGGAAGAAATAAAAAAGGACCTGGAGAATGTATACCGTTAAGCTTCTTACAGAAGCTGAGATTGAAGTTTCAGAAGCTTGTAAATGGTATGAAAATAAGCAACACGGGCTCGGAAGAAGTTTATTGGCAGAAATTGATCATTACCTAAATTTAATAGCTAAAGATCCTTTTCAATTTCCTATCAGATTTTCAGAAAGATATCGGTTTGCAGTCCTTAAAAAATTCCCTTACCTGATTGTGTTCAGAATGGAAGAAGATAAAAAACTGATCTATGTTAATTCGGTTTTTCATACCAGCCGCAATCCTATAAACTTCTAATTTTATAGGTTCATTGACAATTTACACTCACATTATTTTTTTCAAATAATTTAACTATGTTTGGGAATACGATTAACTGATTTCACAAAACATGAAGCTATTTATTAAAAAACCTATCAAGCAATTGATGGCCGCTACGGCGGAGGGCGAAAAGACGCTGAAACGGACTTTAGGCGTTGGATCGCTGATAGCCCTGGGTATTGGGGCTATAATTGGCGCAGGTATCTTTGTACGTACAGCCGCGGCAGCAGGCGAACACGCCGGCCCGGCAGTTACTTTCTCATTTTTGATCGCGGCTTCAGGCTGCGCGCTGGCCGGCTTATGCTATTCGGAGTTTGCCAGTATGATCCCTATAGCGGGATCGGCATACACTTATTCCTATGCTACCATGGGCGAATTTATAGCCTGGATAATAGGGTGGGATCTGGTGCTTGAATACGCTTTGGGCGCCGCTACGGTATCTATAGGCTGGTCGCAGTACTTTAATACATTTTTAGACACATTTTTTCATACTCATATTCCTTATTCGCTGTCGCATTCGTTTTTTGAAACATCAAATACTACAGCCGGCATGTATGCCGCCGAACTGGGCACACAGGGTATTATTAATTTACCCGCCATATTTATTATCCTAATGCTAACCTTATTACTGATACGAGGCATGGCCGAATCGGCAGTTGTAAACAATGTGATCGTTATTGTTAAAGTGGCTATTGTGCTAATGATCATCGGTTTAGGCTGGCATTATATTAACCCCGCAAACCATACCCCTTACCTCATCCCCGCAAATGCCGGTTCGGTTAAAGTAAGTACGGGCGTGGTTGATTATGCCGATACGTTTAATCACGGGTGGCTCGGGGTGTTACGCGGGGCAAGCGTGGTGTTCTTTGCCTTTATTGGTTTCGACGCCGTATCAACCGCCGCGCAGGAAGCCAAAAATCCGCAAAGAGATATGCCTAAAGGGATTTTGATCTCCCTGGCTTTTTGTACTTTATTATACGTGCTTTTTTCGCATGTATTAACCGGTTTGGTACCTTTCAAACAGTTTTTAATACAAGGCAAGGAAGCTTCGGTAACTTATGCTATTAAATCGGCTATGCCCGGTTATAACTGGCTGGCTAACTTTGTTACTGTTGCCATACTTGCAGGGTTTTCTTCGGTGATCCTGGTGATGCTGATGGGCCAGACACGTGTATTTTATACCATGAGTACTGATGGATTGATTCCCCCTATATTTTCTAAACTGCATCCTAAATTCCGTACGCCTTATAAATCGCAATGGCTATTCTTTGTGTTTGTGTCTATTTTTGCCGGATTTATACCCGACAGGATAGTTGGCGATATGGTAAGTATAGGTACGCTGTTCGCTTTCGTGCTGGTTTGTTTAGGTATATTTATTTTGCGCAAAACCGACCCGGAACTGGTGCGCCCGTTCAGAACGCCCTGGTATATGATCGTATGCCCGCTTGGCGCCGCTATTTGTTTATGTATGATAGCCAGCGAGGGCTGGGAAAACTGGGCCAGGCTAATTGTTTGGCTGTTAATTGGCTTTGTGATCTATTTTAATTATAGCATTAAACGTTCGCATGTTAGAAAAGGGGTTGTAGAAGTCGGCGTAGACCCGCCTAACCCTCATATGCCGTAGAGAACAAAGTATTGCATCTCTACCAACAACAACAAAGGCCCTGTATTTCCAGGGCCTTTTTTATTGTTATTGTTTATAGCTTTGTATCAGCCAATTTAATAGTTGCCATGCACCCATTTATTTTTAAAGAGATACTTTCTGTAACCATGATCCTGTTCGCGATCATTGATATACTGGGCGCTATACCGGTTATTATACAGCTGCGCCAGCGCGCGGGGCATATCGAATCGGAAAAAGCGAGTATAGTGGTATTGGTATTAATGATCGTGTTTTTATTGGTGGGCGATAAGCTGCTGGATATTATCGGGCTGGATATCGCCTCATTCGCCATAGCGGGTTCACTGGTGATATTCATTATCGCTATGGAAATGATACTAGGTATACATCTTTTTAAATCAGATGATATGGGTAGTACGGCATCCATCGTTCCGCTGGCTTTCCCCCTTATTGCCGGCGCGGGTACCATGACCACGCTGCTATCGCTCAAATCGCAATACCAAACCCAGAATATATTGGTAGGTATTGTCATTAATACCCTGTTTGTTTACCTGGTACTCAAAAACGTGCAATGGCTCGAGCGGCTATTCGGTAAAACGGGTATCAACATCCTGCGTAAGGCGTTCGGGATAATTTTATTGGCGATAGCGATCAAGCTGTTCAGGAGTAATACGCACCTTTAGCCCACCGGCTTCCTAAAAGCGGAAGCAATTAAGTTTTATATTTTCTTAATAACTCCTATCTTCAACCAAATTTTAAACCTCAACAAATTGAAGATATATAACACAAAAAAAGGCATCATTATTAACCATGATGAGCAGTTTTTCTTATCCAATGAAACAAACTGGGATACTTACATTAACCGTCAGTATCTTTTTCAAAAAGTAAGCGGGGAGATAGAAGATCTGAAAGCCGATGGCACGTTAGCCACTGCCATTAACACCGACCTCCTGCCGCCTATTGCTAACCAGGAGGTATGGGCATCGGGTGTTACCTATTTCCGCAGCCGCACTGCCCGTATTGAAGAATCAAAAGATGCCGGGGGCGGCACTTTTTATGACCGGGTTTATACTGCCGACCGCCCCGAGCTTTTTTTTAAAGCGCCGGCGCACCGCACAGTTGGCTCGGGCGATAAGGTGCGTATCCGCAAGGATTCTAAATGGAACGTGCCCGAACCGGAGCTGACCTTGTTTATTTGCTCTGCGGGAACCATTGAGGGTTATACTATCGGCAACGATATGTCGTCGCGCGATATTGAGGGCGAGAACCCGCTGTATCTGCCGCAGGCAAAATCGTATAACGGCTCGGCGGCCATTGGCCCCTGCTTGTTTGTGCCCGAAAAACCAATAAACCCGGAAACTACTATCGGTATCGAAATAATCAGGGACGATGTGGTTATTTTTGGCGAAACCATTGCCATAAGCCAGATGAAAAGAAAACATACCGAGCTGGCTTCCTGGCTGTTTAGAGAAATAGATTTTAACTATGGCGTTTATTTAATGACGGGTACCGGCATCATCCCCGCAGATGAGTTTACCCTACATATTGGCGACATAATAAACATAACTATTGAGGGTATAGGTACCCTCAGCAATACCGTGACATCATGATAGTAGGAAAACAGATCATAGGATTTGAGCAATCGGCAGAAGGGAAGGACATGTTCCACTCGGTTAACCCGGCGACAGGCGAGAAAGTAGGTGATTTTTATAAAGCAACCGAAGCCGAAGCAGATAAAGCCGTTAAGAAGGCGACAGCCGCGTTCCAGGTATACCGTAAAAAATCAGGCAAAGAAAAAGCTGCGTTTTTAGATGCCATAGCCAGTGAAATACTGGCATTGGGTGATAAGTTGGTTACGATAT
>JABDBW010000069.1 GCA_013288485.1 Bacteroidota bacterium | reverse complement strand
GGCGATTTTTTTGATCAAAACAATTTCAGCCATGATCCGCGAATGCAGTTTATGAACTGGGCCCTAATGGACAATGCCGCCTGGGATTACCCCGCCAACACGCGCGGCTATGTAATAGGTACATATGCCGAATTGGGCCAACCTGACTGGACACTCCGTTTTGCATTTACCATGTCGGTTACCCATGCTAACGCGTCGGTTTGGGATGCAAATATTGCCAAAGCCAATACGCAAACCATTGAATATGAAAAACGATATGCTATAAACGGCCAAAATGGGACGTTGCGAATATTGGGCTTTTTAAATAATGGAAAGTTTGGCAATTATGACTTAGCTATCGCGCAAAACCCCAAAGCACCCAATGTTGACACAACACAAGCTTATGGCCGGCATAAATACGGGTTTGGCATTAATGCCGACCAATACCTGACCAAAGATTTTGGCGTATTTGCCAAAGCCAGTTATAATGACGGCCATACCGAAACCTGGTTCTTTACCGAAATAGACCGCTCCGTTACTTTTGGCGGGGTATTAAAAGGCACCTCATGGAAACGGGATGATGATGAATTGGGGCTGGCTTTTATAGGCAATGGCTTATCGGCGCCACACCGCGATTATTTGGCAGCAGGCGGTTACGGGTTTTTAATTGGCGATGGCAAACTGAATTACGCCCCCGAAATGATTGCCGAACTTTATTATAAAATTAATGCTTACCAACATAAATTCTGGCTAACACCCGATTACCAGTTTATTGTAAACCCTGCTTATAATAAAGACCGCGGCCCGGTCAATGTGTTTTCTATACGGGCGCATGTGGAGTTTTAAATTCGGCAGGCCTGGTATTATTAAACCAGTAAGCATTTATGAGCCGGGCTATGTTTTCATTTTTACCCGCTACAAAATCAAGCTTTATAGAAATATCGGCCGCTGTAAAATACCGCCTTATTTTATAGCCGAGGTATTTGAGCGGTGTATTAAAATATTTTCGGGGCTGTTCCAGGTTCACTATTAAATTACCGCCGCCTCTGTAATTCCTGTCGGCACGCTTTATTTCTGCTATATCATGCCAGTTAATTGAAATACTGCCTATGTTATAAATTAAATATTGGGATGTTAAAACTATAGCCGGCTTTTTTCTCAGTATAGAAAAGGCCATCGGCAATACAAACCAGCAAATCGCCACCGGCAGCAATAAAAGCAATATTCCCCCTAACCCGTATGATGGCCTTGAAAAAAATATATAGTACATCTCAAAAGAAACATACAGTACAAGCAGCGTGAGCAATCCGATCCAAACAGGCTCAAATTTAAATTCGGCTTTTTCTTCCATCAATTATTAAGCTTATTGGCGCAACGAATGTAAAAAAACCAACACAAATACCATAACATATATAAACATCGTTAATTCGCAGTATGAAACGAATAGTTACCCTAATTATACCCCTGCTAATTTTAATAGCTGCCGCATCGGCGCAAACAAAGGTCACGCGGTCGGCCATTAAATTTCAAATAAAGAACCTGGGCATAAATATCGACGGCACCATTGGCGGTTTGCAGGCAAACGTTCAGTTTAGCCCCACGCAATTAAATACCGCCGTTATGGAAGCTTCGGCTGATGTAAATGCGGTTGATACCGACAACGACCTGCGCGATAAAAGCCTGAAAAGCGATGAGTTTTTTGATGCCCCTCATTTCCCGAAGATCACCATGAAGTCGGTTTCCTTTAAGCATAAAAGCGGCGATAAATACACCGGGCAGTTTAACATAACCATTAAGGACAAGACCAAATTGTTTGAGATACCCTTCACCTACACAGAAACAGGAAGCACCGCTGTTATAAAGGGCGGCTTTAAACTCAACCGCCTTGATTTTGGTATAGGCGAATCAAGCATGGTTTTAGCAAATGATGTAGCGGTGAATATTGAGGTGGAAGTGGAGAAGTAGCTATGCAAATGTGCAGCTATGCAAAAATCCTAAACGCCGGGCAAAAGTTCGTTGCGCGCGGCGTTTAGGATTTCCCTCTATCGTTCGGAATGACCAGTGGTATGATGAACCTTACGCGTTGGTAAGTTCAAGTTTTTGTACATATTTCTCTACCGCTTCGGCAGGGGTTTTGCCGGCTTTAGCCGCTTCTTTTAATTCGTCCTTGCTGATACCAAACTCTTTCGACCAATAATCTATCTCAAATTCTTCTCCGGTACCGGTCCGTTTATTGTGGGGTAGGTTTTCTTTTATGTTGCGTTTCATAATAAATGCCTTTGATGTTTTCAAGTTTACGTAATGCAGATTACGTTACAGTTAATGTAATGTTAAGAATATGTTAAGTATTTAGGGTGCTTTCTGTTTTACATATCCCTACGGCAACGTAGCCGAAGTATTGTTAATAGGATTGTGTACTTATTGTAACAAAAAAGTTGCCAAATTGTTTGGTTTGGACGGGTTTAGGATTGCCTGTCCCGATAGCTATCGGGATGTTTCACGCGTGTGTGAAACAGATGAAACACGTGAAACAGCATTTGGAGGTAACTTGTTGAAAATAAACTAACTATAAAAACTAAGTGAAACAGAATGAAACAAGATGTAACGACGTTTTCGTCGGTATTTTTACGCGTGAAATCTATTTATTATTTTGATTATCAAATAATTGCAAAAAAGTAAATTTGGCTGAGATGAAACAAGTATTCTTGCGAGAACATCCTCCCCGCTCAATTGCCGCGGGGGCTGTTACTTTTGGCTTAGGCCCAAAAGTAACCAAAAACCCCAAGTCAGGACGATCGCTGCCACCTCACAGGCCATACTCCCGGCCGCGCGCCCTGACAGGCCTTTGCGCTTCTTTTTGATTTTTCTTAACAAAAATATTTATTTTAGAAGGACGTCAGCAGATAAGCTTCGGGCGAAAGCAGGTAAAACAATGGTGGCCTTGTGCGGCTGAAGGGGCATAGTAAATTTTGCCGAAGTGTGAGCCTGTGCGAAACAAGGGGCAAAAGATTACAGCCCGAGGTTTTACCTGATTTGCGGGGCAAAGGCCCGTGCGGCAAAGAAGCCTCTCTGCTGACTTGATCTTTTGGTTACTTTTCCATCAAGGGAAAAGTAACAGCCCCCGCGGCAATTGAGCGGGAGGATGTTGTCATAAAGAATGCAGTTATCTTGCTGATTACACTCCCTACACCATAGGAGTCCACCCCTTACTGACAAAACAGCGCCACCAAAACTCCCCGCCATACCCGCTATCTTGCATCAAAACTGTACAAACTATGAGTAATTATTACAACTCCGCGCATACCTGCCTGCCGGTAAGCATGACATCCGCGCGGCCGGCGGAGATAGAGCTGATCCGCTCGATGTCGCGGAAACCCTTATCTGCCAAACAAAACAACCAACTCAACGAGTTGTTGCGCAGCCCCGATGATAGCGGCGACGCCTTTATTATGAAACCCGCCGCCGACTGGCTGCAAACAACCGCCGATGGTCCGCAGGCAGGGGCAACGCTGTTTGGCGATCTCTGGTACCGGGATGAATTGTGCATACTATTTGCCGATACCAACATGGGCAAATCTGTTTTGGCGGTGCAGATAGGCGATAGCCTGAGCAGGGGCGAACCCCTGTGGGATCTCGGTGGGGCCGGCCAACCCGAAAAGGTGCTGTACTTTGATTTTGAGTTGAGCGCCACGCAGTTCCGTAAGCGGTATAGCAGCGAGGGGTACGGTCCTGCCTGCCTGCCGGCAGGGAATTATAACTTTGCCCCCGGTTTTACCCGCCTGGTTTTTAACCCCCATGCGGATGGTGCGCGCAAATTTGCCAGCTATGCCGATTACCTCAACAACGCTATCGAAAATGTATTGGTGGCCAGCGGCGCCCGCATTTTGATAATTGATAACATTACCTGCCTTCGCAGCGGTACCGAGGCGGCCACCAGCGCCGTAAGCCTCATGACCAAATTGCAGGCCATTAAGCAGCAGTACGGCCTCTCTATATTGGTGCTGGCGCATACGCCCAAGCGCAACCCCGCCAAACCCATTAACCGTAATGACCTGCAAGGCAGCAAAATGCTCATCAACTTTGCCGACAGCGCCTTTGCCATTGGCGAGAGCCAAACCAATAACGGACTGCGTTATTTGAAGCAGATAAAACAACGCAGCGGCCGCCAAATTTATGGCGCCGAAAATGTTTGCATCTGCCGTATGGTAAAACCCTCTAACTTTTTGCATTTTGAGTTTACCGGCCACGGCCACGAGGCCAGCCACCTGCTGCATTATACCGAGCAGCAGCGCAAACTTACCGAAGACCGCATAGGCCAACTGCATAGCCAGGGGCACTCCCTGCGTGCCATTGCTGCCGAAACAGGCATATCTCATGCTACGGTGTTTAGGGTGGTGAGGCGGTTGGGGAGGGAAACATTAGTTAACTCAATTTGTGGCGAACAATAATTTAACCAATTTTCTGGCGCGAGTATGTGGGCTTCTCTCGCTTTTTATTGATACCGTTGATCGATGATGTCGATTACCTCTTGATTATGCGCACGAGTGTTCCGACGGTAAACTTCGTCATGTAAATCGCGGAAGAGTTTTGAATAAGGAAAAAGGTGAAATTCTTTTTCGTCGAATCGTGTCCTCATCGTTCTTTGATACCATTTTTTATAGTTTTCGTATGAACCTGCTACCCCTGCTTCAACTAAAATGTCTTCTATAGCCCTGCGATTAATGGCGGCGATTCTAATAGTCTCGACAATATGATTGGCTATTTCAATAACGTCAGCTCGATTGTATTTGCTATTCAGTTGAAAGACATTTATATTTCCATGAAGTGGGTCCAAGTCAACGTCATTTCCATCGCCGATTAATTGAAGTTTCTTGGCTTTTAGAGCAGTTAAGATATTTAATTTTATAGATCGTAAGGACAGGTCCGTATTATCGATTTCGGCGGAAAATGCCATATTATTGTCGAAGCCTGCTATGTAGGGATTGAGATTATAAATGTCACAAAATGGAATTGTATGCTTGTTAATACTATTACAAGTCGCATCCCCGGGCACAAGGTTATACATCGAGTATGATAATAGTGGATAAGAGGCCTTATCAAAAAAATGATCCAGTTGATGTACATCGGCAATTCTCCCGTTAGCTCCTGGGGTATACATCGATTTTTCCTGATTGCAGTAAGGGCAATAACGAACAAGGTTTGCGGTTCGGAAACAACTTTTTATGGCATTTGCGATAGCTGCTTGTGAGCCATAATCAAATGCCAGTTTTATAATTGCTGACTCCCGGGCATTGGTAAGATTATGATTAGCTAGAAGTGTGTCATTTTTGGTTTTTAACTGTTCTGGTAGGCAAACAAGTAGAGATTCCAGTTCTGCACCATTGTTGCCAAGCAAGTCGGTTGCTAGGTCGAATAGTCCATTTAAGTTCGCGGGAGCTATCGTCGCACCATTTCTAAAATTCGTAACTGTTTGAATATAAGTTACTTTTCTAAAATCAGATGCGGGCAATTCTTGGCTGCGTATTGTATTGATTATTTTTCGAGTGACATCTTTAAAAGAGCGAAAATCTGGATCAACAACTATGTTATTTCCATTGGTTTGATCAATAGCAATTCTTAAACATTCAAGTTCACTAACGACTAGTTGTTTCACGGCCGTTACATAATTAATTTTAAATCCTTGTCGATCGGGTATATCAATTTTTATCATAGTGGCCTTCTTTAAATTCGATTAAACTTGATTTCAGAAAAGTATCACCGATCAAATTCAATATTTGAGTGTCTTCGGCCGTAGGTTTGTTTCCTGCCTTAATACTTCTTATAACAGAATAAATTTTCTTTTCGGCAAAATGACCCATCAATGCTTTTTTGAGAAAAAATCCGTCAGCCATTAAATCATTGATATTGGCGGCAAAGGTCTGTCCTGCCGGGCATGAGGAAATGGCTGTACCCTTTGAATTTGGTTGAAGCAGCATAATATGCTCGGCCGGGATGTCCGATAGGATAAAAGGTGAGTGCGTCAATAAAAGAATATTAATAGTTTTAATTCGATTTCCTTCCCCAATCCGATAACGACTAAATGATTTTATTAATTCACTTACAAACTTGCGTTGATATTCTGGATGAAAATAGAGCTCTATTTCATCGTAAATAATGTTAATAGCTTCGTACTTAATGCGTTTTGTGGCACTTAAATGGGCCGATTGTAGATTGTTCAGATGGTAGAAAACACTTTGAAAAGTGTGGATAAGTTGTTGTTCGCCTGAACTTAGTTGATTAAAATACGACTTGGATTTTTTATCATTCATAAGTTCAAAATCGATTTCAAAAATCGAAGGAGGCAGATAGTATGGGATTTCTGCGGAGGAAGGTTGCCCCATCCAACTTAGCAATTCGAAAGGAGTGAACTCAGAAGTGACATTCGTTTTATTTTCAATTTGACCGGCGGGTGATAATTAGTTTTCCACTTATCTCTGAACGCAGATTAAAACGAAAGAAATTTACTGCTTGTTTTAATTTGTAAGTAATGTGACTGCCGTCTTCTTTAAGGTATTTAAAAAATTGTTCATTATCTAGAAATGGAGTATTTTCGCTGAATTGATAGCCTTTACCAAATCCCGGATATCGTTTGGCTATTTTGTTGATTTTATCTATAATATAATTGACAAGAATTTCTTTGAGGGCAAATTCCCTTTGCAAAACTAATGCCATATCCAACCCTGCAAAGTAGCCTGCCATGAATGTGTTAAAGAGGTTTATATCTCGGGGTTGACCTGTTAACGAACCTTTTCTTACCCGTAACAATCGCGGTATTTTGTCTATCTTCTGCCAATTTAATGTATATCGAACATTGTTGATATACTGGCTGTCGGTCGCATAGATTTTGGTGGCTTCGCCGTCTGCAAATGACGCAGATTCGCGAAGGATATTAAGTAACAACCGTTGTTTGGCAAAACCAATTTCTGAATTGATATCAAAATTTCCTTCGTTTCTCATTGGGTTTATTACCAAAGGAGTTGCGTAACCATCATTCTTGTGAAACACGGAGTTAAGCCAGGTGCCGAGGATGGATGAATTAAGGGCATAGTGAGAATAATTTACAGCAATGGTGTAAAAAAAATGACCTGCAAGTGTTGCGGGAGAGATCGTGATGTTTTTATCGGTATCAACCACGTATTCTCGATTTGCACTTGGGTTAAAATTCTCAACGACGGAGAGAATACTGGTAGGTTTCCCAGATTCTGAGTTTATTTTTAACCTGAAAAAAGTGTCGCCAAATTTGAAGTATATTTCAGCCTTTAATTGTTTCGCAAATTCTTTTATTTGTTCAATTTGATTTTTTATTAATTTCTGTTGTGATATAATGGTTTGCCGCTTTCGTGCTAAATTTTCTTCTCTTGTAATGTAAGCACTGAACATGCTCTTTGAATTTTCAAATTCCGCATCATCAATTTTGATAAAAGATTTAATTTGTTTTTTAATTTGTTTTTTAATTTGTTTTTTCTGGCTAATTAACTGGCTCCTTTCCTCATGGAGCTTCAACGCGTTCATCTCCAAGTCGGTTAGATTTTCAGATAATGACGTTAAATTCGGAGATAATATTTCATGTTCAACGGCGAACATATAAATCACTGCAAAGAATAATTCGATTAACGAACTTTTACCAGACCCATTTTTGCCTGCTATTGCAGAAATATTTATTTTTAGCTCGTGTCCGTCAGCCGTGGCTATATTATATAAATCAGGTGGAACGGCTGTTTGCTCTTCTATGAAGGCTATGTCATCTTGGCTGGAAGCAATGCCTTTATCAGTATTAAAAAAACGAAATGTTTGGTATAATGGATAGAGGTGTACGTCCGTTAGATTTCTAAGAAATCTCCGGTGACAATGCCTTAATGGTCTAATAGCTATTAATTTGAAATCATTCATCAAGTAATATGGTTTTGGGTAAAATTAATGTTAAAAGACGTAAGTTTTAAAGCGAGGTGAAAATATTCCATCAAGCTGGCGCAAGTATGCAACGCAAGCCAAAAGCGCGGTGTACTTGTGCCGATACTACTGTTAGTCCGGATTTGCAATCCCGGACTAAATTACCGATTTGCAATCCCCTACGCGGATCGAGAAATACGCAATGGCCCAGGCCCGGGATTATAAATCCGGACCAACAGGTTTATTTTACCAGGAATATTAATTGTCCATTATGAGAAGCCAAATGGGTTATCCGGGTGATGATAACATTTAACTTATTGCGGTGTGGTTGTTTGATGAAATCTTCTTCAGCTACTGCATTGTGTTTTTCAAACCATGCGCCGGGCGATAATTGGCTGAAATGGTTAGCCAATGTTGAATTTATGTTTTTCCACCAGGCTCTCAATTCTTTCGCGGAGTTTCCCCGGGTACCAGCCTTATCCGGATTGTTAATATAAATTTCGTCTAATTGAGGATATAAACGGTCGCCAAAGCCCAGCAATGGTAATATTCCGTCGTGAACTGCTGTTAAATGTCCTAATAAATAAATTCCCCTGTTGCGGTTAGGTGCAACTTCCATTTGCAGTTGCTCGTCGGTTAGCTTGTTAAAAATATCATCGGCTTCTTTTATTTTAGCATGCCATGCATCAAGCACCATTTTTACCATAATTTGATCTGCCATTTCTTTAATTTTTTTAGTTAGTGACCATTTTTAAAATGAAGTTAATGACAATTTTTAAAATGACAAGCCTGGTTTGCTTTGCCATACTCAGCTGGCGCAAGTATGCAGCGGGGGGGGCAACCTCACCCACCAGACCGTCATTGCGAGGAACGAAGCAATCTCTGCACCTGCAAATCAATTTTTGATTTTTTTTTATTAGTCTAAAGCAAAATAGTAAACTCTTGCTGCCTATCCTGCGTAGAGATTGCTTCGTTCCTCGCAATGACGTGTGGGAAAAAAGCAATGCCAACCAAACTAAGGCACCATAACCACGCGGAAGCCCAAATTGCTGGTGAGGTGATCGGTGGTTTCGCTGAGGCGCACGGCAGGACGGCAATTCTTCCCGCCGCTGTCCCAGCTGCCGCCACGTATTACCCGGTGAGCGCCAGTCGCGGGGCCCTGCGGGTTCTCGACAGGACTGTTGGCATAATAATCGGCCGCGAACCAGTCCTGGCAAAATTCCCATACATTGCCGGCCATATCGTAGATGCCTAATTCGTTGGCTTCCCTTATCCCTACCGGGTTGCTTTGGTTATTACTGTTAACATTAACCGAGCCTATAGTTGCTAAGTCGTTCGAGCCGCTGAAGGTATAGCCCTTACTTTTACTGCCGCCACGGTACGCGTATTCCCACTCGGCTTCGGTGGGTAAACGGTAGGTTTTGCCGGTTTGCGTGCTTAACCATTGGCAATACCGGGTAGCATCATCCCAGCTTACATAGAGTACCGGGTAGTTGTCCTGCCCGGGCGGGCGTTTAACGCCCCAGCTATCATCTTCCCAGGTCACCCCGTTTGTTTTCACAAATTTGTTGCCCATAGCGCCCCAGCCCTGCTGTTCGGCAGTTGTTTTATAACCCGTAGCCATAATAAACTGGCGGAATTGGGCCAATGTTAGCTCATACTTACCGATGTAAAAACTGCTTACCGTTACCTTGTGTATGGGTTTTGCACTCTCGCCATCATCATTACTGCCCATATTGAAACTGCCGCCTTCTACATAAGCCATCGGGATATCGGTTATGCCCGGCTTTGCCGTTTTGCCCGGCGCGCTTTTTTTAAGAGGCTTGGTCAGCGGCTTTTTGGATGCATCAACTGCGGGCACCTGGGCGATACACGCGCCGAAGGCAACAATTAAAATAAGGGTGAGTAAGTGTTTCATGATTTAATAGGTTAATTAGTCATTGGTCAATAGTCATTGGGTGCAAATCGGTTTTAATCTTTATCACTAAGGCGCCATAACCACGCGGAAGCCTAAATTGCTGGTGTGGTGGTCTATGGGTTCGTTAAGGCGTACGGCAAGCCGGCAAGTTTTCGCGCTGCTGTTCCAGCTGCCGCCGCGTATCACCCGGTGATCGCCGGTCGCGGGGCCCTGCGGGTTTTCGGCAGGGCTGCCGGCATAATAATCGGCCCCGAACCAGTCCTGGCACCATTGCCATACATTGCCGGTCATATCGTAAAGCCCTAATTCATTAGCTTTCTTTTGCCCCACCGGGTTGCTTTGGTTATTGGCGTTTTCTTTAACCCAGGCTACCCCGGTTAACTCGTTGCCGCCACTGTAGGTATAGCCATTACTTTTACTGCCGCCACGGGCAGCATATTCCCATTCGGCTTCGGTAGGTAAACGGTAGGTTTTGCCGGTTTGCGCGCTTAACCACTGGCAATAGCGGGTAGCATCATCATAGCTTACATAGAGTACCGGGTGGTTGTCCTGCGCGGGCGGGCGTTTAACGCCATAACTATCATCTTCCCAGGTTACCCCGTTTGTTTTCTCAAATTTATTGCCTGCAGCGCCCCAGCCGTCCTTTTCGGCTGTTGTTTTATAACGCGTAGCCATAATAAACCTGCGGAAATCGGCTACCGTTACCACATACATACTCATGTAAAAACTGCTTACCGTTACCCGGTGTATGGGTTTCGCGTTATCGCCATCATCATTACTGCCCATATTGAAACTGCCGCCTTGTACGTAAACCATCGGGATGTCAATTTTGGCCGGCTTTTGGGCTATACATACGCCAAAGGCAAAAATTAACATAAGGGTGAGTAAATGTTTCATCGCTAAAAGTTAAATAAAATGGTCCGCCTGTTGGCGCAAGTATACATTGGCAAACAAATATAAATATATTATAACCCAGTATATTAGCGTTATTTTACCCGTTATTACTGTTATTTTACCCGCGATTTTATTACCATTTTGTAATTTAGCAACAACAAAAACTAAACGACAATGAGAAACTTAATTTTTTTTATGCACACATCGCTTGACGGTTTTGTAGCGGGGCCTAACGGAGAAATGAACTGGATAAATGTAGACGAAGAGATATTTGACTTTGTTGCTACCATGACAGCCAAAGCCGACACCGCGCTTTACGGACGGGTAACTTATGACATGATGCAAAGTTATTGGCCAAAAGCGGGCGAACAACCAAACGCGTCAAAACACGATAAAGAACATTCGGCCTGGTATAATAAAGTTTCGAAAGTTGTTTTATCAACCACAATGAACGAAACCGGGCTAACCAACACCAAAGTTATTAACGGCCAGCTTACCGACAACCTAAATAAAATAAAAAACCAGGAAGGGGAAAATATTTTAATTTTTGGAAGTCCGGCTGCTTCAAATTCCCTGCTTAGTTTAGGGTTGATTGATGAGTTTTGGCTTTTTGTTAATCCAATTATATTAGGTCAGGGCAGGCCATTGTTTACAGGTATAAATGAAAGCATTAAACTAAAGCTTGCGGAAAGCAAAACATTTCCCTGTGGTGTAATTGCACTTCATTATGTTAAACTTTAAAGAGGCTTGCGGGAGTCTTTAATAAACATTATTCGCTTTTTATCGCCTGTATTGCTTTTATTAAATTTCTACCCACCATATCGCCGGTGCCTGCGTTATTGGTTAATATAACTACCCCTATTTGTTTACTCAGATCTATGCAAACGCTGGCACGGCAACCACCCGTGGCCCCGCCATGTTGTAACACATTTTTATCATCCGGGAAATAATGCCAGCCTAATCCTACTATCACAGCGTCGTTTTTAAACGTTACCTGGTGAGTTAATTTTATGGCCGCGCTGAGTGCAGCATCCGGGGTTAACAGCTGCGCTTTTGCATAAGTGATCAAATCGGCTGTTGAACTTTTTATAATACCTGCCGAGCGTACAGCGGTTAAATTCATAAAGGGAACAGGCTCAAATACCTGGCCGTATCCCTGTGCCACATTTTTGAATTTTAAAGTATCAACTATTGCCATTGTCTCGTTCATTTTAAGCGGTACGGTAATATAGTTGCGGATGAGTTCGGGGTAGGTTTTATGATAAATTTTTTCGAGCAATACACCCAATAAGCCAACACCAAAGTTGCTGTATTCGGATTTTACACCGGGTTGCCGTATTTGTTTAAAATGTTTCAGGAACGAGAACATATCATTAATTCCGTAGTTACCAAAAGGTTGGTCAACATCGGTTACCATCAATTCGGCGCCGGCGGGCATCCGGGGGAAACCGGCTGTATGATTGGCAAGCTCTTTAAAGGTTATTTTTTTCAGGGCAGGGTTTTGAGCGACAGAATCGGGCAGGAATTTAGTGATTGAAGTTTCGAGCGTAACCTTTTGCTCATTAACGGCCATAGCAAGCAGCGTAGATGTAAACGT
>JABDBW010000068.1:11350-12727 GCA_013288485.1 Bacteroidota bacterium | reverse complement strand
CCAGAGCCTATAAGAAAAATTATCGGGGATCTTTCAAATGAAGAAAAAGTATTAGTGGGTTTAAACATTCGGCCTGCATAGACAAATTAAATATAAATGACAGCGAAAAAGCAAGTGCCCGAAGATAATGAAAATGAGGTTTATCAATTACGCTTGTTTGTAACCGGCGCGTCGCCAAATTCAACACGTGCCATATTGAATTTAAAAGAAATATGCGATACCTTTTTAAAAGAAAGGTACGAACTGGAGATCATTGACGTTTACCAGCAGCCTTTAATAGCGCAGCGTGAACAAATAATTGCGCTGCCCCTGCTGGTTAAAAGGGCGCCGGGTATTGAACGCCGGTTAATAGGAGATATGTCAAACAGGGAGCGGGTATTGCGAGGGCTTGGTATAGGCTGATATTTATTAATGGAACACTCGAAATTAACATATGACGAGTTGTTAAGCGAAAACCATGAGCTTCGCTTACAACTGGAGGAAGCAAATGATGCCTTTCAAGCCATCCGTACCGGCCAGGTTGACGCATTGGTTATGCAGGGCGAGAACGGGCACCAGCTTTACACTTTAAAAACTGCCGATCAAACTTACCGCATGTTCATCGAAAAAATGAATGAGGGCGCAGTTACCCTTAACCATGCCGGGCTTATACTTTACTGTAATTCGCGTTTTGCCGAAATGGTGGGCCTGCCTTTGGAAAAAGTAATAGGTTTATCATTCGGTACTTTTATACCCTGTGAATTGCATGATAAATTTAATTCATTGATAAAAAACGCCTGGCAAAATGAGTGTAAACAAGAGATAGAATTGAGCAGTAAAAATAACATGATAACCTGCCTTTTATCATGCAATACACTTGAACTGGACGACGGTGTTGCTTTAAGCATTATCCTTACTGACCTGACTGTTCAAAAAAATGCCGAACGAGAATTAAAGATACGCAATGAACAGCTTGCCGAAGCCCAAAGTATTACCGAAAAGCTGAATGATGAACTGGAAGATACTGTAAAAAGCAGGACAGCTGATTTGCTGATAAGCCGCGAACATTTTAAATTATTAGCTAACAACATCCCGCAAATGACGTGGACCAACCTGCCCGACGGTAAAGTTGATTTTTATAACCAGCGTTGGTTTGAATATACCGGGCTTAAACCAACAAACACAGATTCGGATTGGCAAACTATAATTCATCCGGATGACCGGCCCTTAAGCATGGAAAAATATAAATCTGCGCTGCAAACAGGCGAGGTGTTTGAGGTGGAGAACCGGTATAAAAGGCACGATGGTGTTTACCGCTGGCACTTAAACAGGGCCATTCCTTTGCGCGATGAAGCCGGGGAAATAATTTTTTGGGTAGGCACCGCTACTGATATTGAG
>JABDBW010000068.1:0-11340 GCA_013288485.1 Bacteroidota bacterium | reverse complement strand
GGAGTATTTAGTGTATAAGTAATATAAAAACCGTATGGTCACTTCCTTTTTTAACAGGGCGAAAAAAGAACTTGAAAAAAAGGATGAATTTATAGGTATAGCCAGTCACGAACTTAAAACACCTTTAACCAGCGTAAAGGGTTATTTACAAATTATTGGCCATAAAAAAGAAATCCTTCCTGATGCGGTAAAACAATATATTGATAAAGCCATAACTTCTCTAAATAAATTACAGTGGTTAGTAAATGATCTGCTGGATGTGAGCAAAATACAGGCCGGCAGGTTAGAATACAGCCTGCATAAAATTGACCTGACAGAGCTGGTAAGCTTATGTACCGAAAATGCAAGGCATATTTATCCTTCACACGTTTTTGAAAGCCAACCAGAAACAGGGCTTTTCATTACCGGCAATGAAGAACGGCTGGAGCAGGTATTAATGAATTTGATCAGTAACGCAGTAAAATATTCGCCGGCAAACAAGAATATTATTATAAAAGCCAATAAGAGGCGGAATAAGGTGCGCGTCTCGGTTACTGATTTTGGTATAGGCTTATCAGAAGAACAGAAAGGGCGCATATTTGAGCGCTTTTACAGGGTAGAAGACAAAAAATATATGTCGAGCGGTTTGGGGATGGGGCTCTATATATCGCAGGTGATCCTTGCAAATAATGGGGGTAAAATTCGCGTTGACAGTAAGCCGGGTAAGGGAGCAACTTTTTATTTTGATCTGCCGGTAAGCAAATAAACTTGCTGTCATTCTCCCTGTATTAGCGAGTGAAATGACAGCAAGTTGGTATAATATTACTACTGCTTAAATATAGCGGCAAACTTGGTTTCGTAATCCTTTATTTGGGCCTGCAGCTTATTGTATAAATCTGTTTGATGATTATTCTTAGCCTCGTCAGCCATAGCGCCGATGAGCTGGATGCCAATTTGCGCGTCGCGCGGGCTAAATGTGTTTGAATTGACTTCCAATTGCGTATAATAATAATCTAACTGGTCGGTGGCGTAATTGTCAATATTGTTTACGTATTTGGTTCCTAAAGTTAGATCATGCAACTGGTAAGCCGTTTGCGCTATAAAAAATTTACTGCTTAACGAGTGCATATCAATATTAATGTCGGGCATTACTTCATCATATTTATGCAGTACCTTTAGGGCCAGGTCCGGGTGGCCTTCATGTACCAGGCTTTGCGCCAGGTCAAGAAACGTGCTTGTCATTACCGGGTAAAACATAGTGGTTGATTCATGGTCAAGGTAACGCGCGGTTTTAAAGTTGCCAAATTTAAACTTGTTCATTACGTTATCATACATTACCATGGTATTGGTTTTACCGGCCTGGTCTTTGTTGGCGGTATCAACCTTCAAAGGCATTAAATGATATACAAACCCTTCTTTATACAGGTAAGGCTGCATGCCTATCAGGTTTTCGCTGCCCACGGTAACCGTAAAGCATATAGGCCTTTTCCAGTTATTATGCGCCAGGATATCCAGCATTGCCAGGTTATCCTTCATTACATAATTAGAAGTATATTTCCATTTCATAGTATCGGCTATCATGCTCTTTTGAGATGCCGGCACCACGCCATCCTTAATTACTTCATCGGGATTAATGGTTATTTTAAAATTTTTGGTGGGCAGGTAGTTGGCAATATCGCCGCTTTGATATTGCGTCATCATGCGCTGATCATCTGATGATATAAAATCAAAAACATCTTTTACTTCGGTATAGCCCGGTATCTTCATATCCTTAAAATAGATCACATCGCGCACACCATCCTTATATTTATCATAAGGCATGGTTATGGGTAATGCCGCCGCTTCATTCATTTTGCGGGTCATTTGCAATATGTACCAGTCGCCGGTAAACAAGCTAAGGTTTACAATACGCACATCGGGCCTTATGTTCTCCACCTCCTGGTCATACCATAACGAATAGGTATCATTGTCGCCATAAGTAAACAAAATAGCATTTGGCGGGCACGATATTAAATAATCATAAGCCATATCGTGCGGTGTCAGTTTTGTTGAGCGGTCATGATCTTTCCATTCCTCAGCAGCCAACACTGTCGGCACGGCCACCAAACAGACCAGGGTGGCGGCAATGGCGGCCCCTTTAGCTTTTATGGCTTTCTTTAGTAAGTCGGCAAGGGCTAAAACACCCAAACCTATCCATATAGCAAAGGCGTAAAACGAACCTACATACGAGTAATCCCGTTCGCGTGGCTGTACGTGTTCCTGGTTAACGTATATTATTATAGCCATGCCGGTAAAGAAAAATAGCAATGCTATAATAAGCGCGTCACGTTTTTTGCGCTGAAAATGGAACCATGCGCCAATTAAGCCTAAAATCAAAGGCAGCGCAAATAAAGGTGTGTAAGTAGTGCTATGCGTTACTGATTTAGGCAAATGCTTAAACCCGTCAAAAATTCCCGTCGTCCAGTCGCCATCAACATAACCATGAAAACTAAATGGACTTAACGTTTGCTGCTGGCCATCCTGGTCATTTACGCGTCCGGCAAAATTCCACATAAAGTATCTTATATACATCTGGTAAGTTTGCCAGCTAAAAAACCATTTTAAATCGTCGCCAAATGTGGGTACATCGTTTTGGTTTAATTGCAGCCACTGCCTGTAAAATTGCGGATCATCACCTTCCTGGCTCCATATACGCGGAAAAATAGTAGTATGATCATAAACAACATTCTGTTTTTTGCCCGATACCTCGTATTGGGTTTTACCCTTACGGTATAAAGTAGCGCCCTCGGTTTGATCGATTGGTTTGGCGTCAAAATATGGCCCGTATAACAAGGGTGTTTCACCATATTGTGTACGGTTAAGGTAACTGTTTAGGGTGAAGGCATTATCGGCATGGGTATTATCCAAATTGGGGTTGGCTATGGCGCGTATAGGTATATACACAAACGAACTGTAACCAAAATAAATAAAAGCCACACATAAAAGTGCCAGGTTTAAAACAGGCTTGCGGCTGCGTATGCTGTATCGTATGCCCACAATCAGCAGGCCTATGAGCAATAAAAAGAAAAAAACCGCGCCGGTGCCAAAGCCCAGGCCGAGCCCGTTAACAAAAAACAGGTCGAAATAAGCGGCTAATTGAATACTAAATTGCCTTATGCCGAATTGTACCGCGCCCAATATCAATATACTGACAAAAAAGGCGATCATGCCGTTTTTAACGGTTATTTTCTTGGTCCTGCGGAAATAATATACCAGCGATATTGCGGGTATAGTTAACAGGTTAAGCAGGTGTATGCCTATTGAAAGGCCTATTACATACGCTATAAATATGAGCCATTTATCAGCGCCGGGTTCATCGGCGTGGGCATCCCATTTTAAAATGGCCCAGAATACAATAGCTGTACATAACGAAGAAAGCGCGAATACTATGGTTTCAACAGCCGAAAACCAAAAGGTATCAGTAAATGTAAAAGCTAAAGCGCCAACCAAACCTGCACCCATTATTAATAGGGTGCGGTTTTTATCTTCTTCGCCTTCGGCAACAGGTAGCAGTTTTTTTGCAAGCGCGGTTATGGTCCAGAACAGGAACATGATGGTTGCCCCGCTGGCTATTGCCGAGCCCATATTGGTAAAATAGGGCACTTTGGCATTATTACCGAATGAAAGCAGCGAAAACAATTTGCCCAGCATGGCAAATACCGGGTAACCGGGCTGGTGGGCAACCTGCAAACGGAAGGCACATGATATAAATTCGCCGCAATCCCAAAAACTTACGGATGGCTCTAAGGTTAAAATATAGGTAACAGAAGCTATAACAAAGCAAAGCCAGCCTAACAGGTTATTGATCTTTTTGTATTGCATGGATATAAAACGGTTTATTACTCAGTAAATATCAGGATTTTATGAATTAGTTTTTCAAAATATACCTGTTCATTAACATCTTTTAACAAATAATGATTAAAAAAAACATCAGCCGCAAAGATGATAAAATTACTTTAAGAGTTATAAAGGCTTTGTTAAAACTTTAAGGCTAACCCCAGGTTAAAATAAAATACAGATGACTGGCTGGATAACCCCAGCGTTTTTACAATAGCTGCCGATTGAAACTGGTTTTGCGCCAGGGCATAGATGGGCGTGAACTGGAATATAAAACTGCCTGTTTTATATTCTACAGGTACAGAAAATTCATAATCGAGCACTTTATATTCGCTTAGTTGGGCAGTATAAGCAGCAAGCAAACTTGTTTCTGCTGCATCTCGTTTTGCATTTTTTAACTTGTGGTAAACCAGGTAGCCATCGTAAAAATTTTGCGTGCCTGAATTTGCGGCTACTGTGGGCGATACCAGCAATATATCCTTCGTTGCAAACAGGCCTTCGGTAATAAAATCATGCGATAACCCTAAATTCAGAAAGACATCTCCATTTACACCCTGTTTATTAATGTTATAATCTACGTCCATTGAGGGGCTTATAATATCGCCGATATCATAAGTAAGATTGCCGTTAAATGTACTACTAATGGATGATGAGATCTGTGTACTGGTTGAACTGTAAAACAGTTTTGAATAAGATATGCCGCCCGACAGGTCATCGGTAATATCAAAATCATAGCCCAGCGAAAGATCGCCACCGTCGAGTTTATTTTTCTTACGGTTGGGAATAATATCAAAGCTTCCGGAAATATAAATACCCGATTTAAAGGTATACTTGATCTCGGGGATAATAGTTGGTGTTCGCACCGTATCTGCCCGCCCCATAAAAACGTTATCGCTTACATAATTAACACCAAATTTTACGAAATCCTTTTTATGGTCTGTTTTTTTAACCGTATCGGTTTTAGCTTTAATACTGTCCTTTTTGGTTTGACTTAACGCTATATAAGCATTGCAGGTAAACGCGCATACTAATGCTATGGTGTAAAATTTAATGGCCATAAGTATAAAATAGGGGTAATAATTGGTTAAAGTTATAAGACCGCTGGGATATTTTATGGTTTAGTTATAAAATATTTATTTCTCCATATTAAACCATGTATTATTTATAACGTCGTAATGTAAAATACATGTTACACAAAACAACAAATTAAAAAACTACTATTATGAAAAGATTTGGTTTAACAGCTGCTGCAATATTATTAGCTGCAGCAACATTCGCACAAACAACCACTACCCCTGTTACAACTACCCCAACACCCCGCACACCTGCCGAAAAAGCACAAATGAAGGACCTGCGTACAGATGTTCGCGCGTATGACAAAGACAAGGCTGAAGCTAAAGCAGCAGTTAATAAAGGCAACTTTGCAGCCGCTAAAACTGATATTGCCAACGCCCAAACTGCACGTGCGGATATTAAAACAGATGCCGCTACTTTAAAAAGTGAAGGTGTTAAAACCCCTGTAAAAACGGCCGATAAGCAAGTGAAAGTGAGCGATGAAAAAGCGGTTAAAACTACAATAACTGATATTCATGCCGACAAAACTGCCGAACAAGCCGATGTTAAAGCCGGAAATATAAAAGCAGCGCAAGCTGAACAGGCAGATATTAAGGCCGACCGTAAAACTTTAAAAGCAGATATTAAACAAGCGCGCCGCGATGGTATTAAACACCCAGTACGCAAGGCCAAGTAATTTTGATAAGTGACGGTGAATAAAAGCGCCCCGGGTTACCGGGGCGCTTTTTTGTGCTTGAATAAATTCGATCCCGGTAACTATGCACACCCAACGATCTTCTTTGTGTTCCTGCCCCAAAAACAGCTATTAAACCCTTTTCATATCTTTGCGCCTGTATGAAATACCTGCGCCTGTTATTATTTCCTTTTTCATTGCTCTACGGGTTGGTAGTTATAGTGCGCAACTGGTGTTATGACGCAGGCCTGTTTCGGAGCCGGCTGTTTGACATACCGGTTATATCAGTTGGTAATTTAGAAGCCGGTGGCGCGGGCAAAAGCCCTATGGTTGAGTATCTCATCCGCCTGTTAAAAAACAATTATAAACCGGCCATATTAAGCCGTGGCTACGGCAGGAAAACCACGGGCTACCAAATTGCTTCGGGCGCCGCCACTGCCGCGCAGGTAGGCGATGAACCCGCGCAGTTCAAACACAAATTTCCGGATATTACCGTAGCCGTGTGCGAGAAAAGGGTTGTTGGAATAGAAAAACTTAAAAACGGCCACGACCTGGTGATCATGGACGATGCCTACCAGCACCGCGCGGTTAAGCCGGGGTTGAGTATCTTATTGTTCGATTATAATAATTTGAACAAACCCCACCTGCTATTACCTGCCGGCAATATGCGTGAACCATTTAGTGGTCGCTGGCGTGCTGATATGATCGTAGTAAGCAAATGCCCGGAGACATTAAGTACAGTTGAGCAAGCTAAAATAGCGGCCAGCATAGCGCCGCTGCCTTACCAGCAGCTATTTTTTACTGCTATAGCTTACCAGCCTTTACAGGATATGGAAGGCAACGCGGCAACAATTAGTTTGGATAAGGATACCACCGTTTTTTTATTGACCGGTATTGCCAACGCCGGTCCGCTGGTTGATTATATTAAAAAGCATACCCCGCACGTTATACATCATAATTATCCCGATCATCATCACTTTAGCTTAAAAAATATCACTAAACTTGCCCTTGAATTTGAAACCTGTGCCGCAGAAAAAAAAGTGCTCATAACAACAGAAAAGGATGCACAGCGTTTAGGAGAACAAGAATTGCTGCCGCTTGTTAAACAATTGCCGGTTTTGGTAATACCTATATGCGTAAAATTTTTATACAGCGAACAGCAGCAGTTTGACCAACTTGTTATTGAATATGTCGGAAAATATAGAGAGCACCACCAGTTACATTAAAAGCCGAATTGGCGATTTTGAGCCCGAAGCGGGCATAATTTTAGGAACGGGCTTAGGCGCCCTGGTTAGCGAGATCGATGTTGAAAAACAGTTCATGTATTCAAACATTCCCGATTTTCCTATTTCTACGCTGGAGTTTCATTCGGGTAAACTCATATTTGGCACACTGGCCGGTGTAAAAGTAGTTGCCATGCAGGGCCGTTTGCATTATTATGAAGGTTATAATATGCAGCAGATCACCTTCCCCGTAAGGGTGATGAAAATGCTGGGGATAAAAACCCTGTTCGTATCAAACGCGAGCGGCGCCTTAAACCCCGCTTTTAAAAAGGGCGACCTGATGGTGATCGAAGACCATATCAATCTACAGCCCGATAATCCGTTGCTGGGCAGGAATGATTCAAGCCTGGGGCCGCGTTTTCCTGATATGAGCGAACCCTATAACCACGTGTTAATTGACAAAGCTTTAGCCATCGCCTCAAAAAACAATATACTTTGCCATAAAGGCGTATATGTTGCCGTAACCGGCCCCAACCTGGAAACAAGGGCCGAGTATAAATATTTAAGAATAATTGGGGGCGATGCAGTTGGAATGAGCACCGTGCCCGAAGTAATAGTAGCCAACCACATGGGCCTGCCGGTATTTGCCATATCGGTATTGACCGACGAGGGTTTTCCCGAACAGCTAAAACCTGTTTCGGTGGAAGAAATAATAGCGGTGGCCCAGGCCGCCGAACCCAAAATGACATTGATACTTAAAGAATTGATTGCCGGTTTAAATGCCCGATAAGTTAAAATACATCCTGGTATTGCTGATCTGTATTACGGCGCAGGCAACACTTGCACAACAATATAACCCTGCTTTCCCTCCGCAGCGGATGCCCAGCGGTTTTGTGGGCGATACGTCGGCGTTAAAAGCGTCAGGCAAGGGCCCGCTTACCGCCGAACAACAAATGGATACGTTGCGTAAGCGCGAAGAAAGCAGGCGCGACTCGGTAATTTTCACCTCAAAGTTTATCAAAATAACCAATGAAGCCTTACTTAGAGACAGCACACAGCTGTTTCCTATTGATACAACACTGGCAAATTTTGAAAACTACAGCGTACTTTTTCAGCCGCGATCGCCTAAAATAAGTTTGGGCAGCACCCTGGGATTGGCAACGAGAAGTTTATTGTTCGAGCCATCGAAAATTATTGGTTTTGATGTAGGCATGCACGCCCTTGACCCCTACCTGTTAACCGCGCAGGATATACAATATTACAATGCCCGCGTGCCGTTAACCATATTATCGTTATTTACCGCCAACAAAGCCGAACAATTATTTAAAATACTGCATACGCAAAATATTAAACCTAACTGGAATGTTGGTTTTAACCTGAATTTTATAGGCTCACGGGGTTTTTATGCCAGTAACCTTGTACTGGGGCAAAATGTGAGCGATTTAAACGCGGCGGTTTTTACCTGGTACGAATCAAAAAGCAAGCGTTATAACCTGCTGGCCAACCTGGTGTTCAATAACCTGAAATCGCCCGAAACCGGGTCGATATTAAACGATTCGGTTTTTACAAGCACGAAGGGTTCGTTTGATAAGACCACCGAACCGGTACGGTTGCCCAATACCTTTGAGAACTGGAAAACCGGGGGCTTTTATATTAAACAGTTTTATTATATAGGCCGTATAGATACCTTGAACAAAAAAAATTCAGCTAACATATTGCCCACACAACGGGTAGCATATACCTTTAATTATAATGTTACCACGTATGAGTTCCTGCAAAATGACCTGGATACCTATCATGTATTTCCTGATTACTACTTTAGCTCGAACAGGTCGAGAGATTCGTTGAGCTTAACGCATCTGCAAAATGATTTTTCATACAGCTTTTACCTGCGCGGCAAGTCGCAGCAGTTTGTGAAGAATGAATTGAAGCTCGACCTGGGGCTCACGCACGATCTTTATCATTATACCCAATACGTAAGCGATACTACCGTTAATCAATTCGGCATAAAGCTAAGGGCACCCGACCAGAAACAGAGCGCTACCTTCCAGAATATTACTGTTAAAGGCAAACTAAGCTATCGCTTTAGCGATAAAATAAATTTAGAAGCCAATATAAATCAGATAGCTGCAGGGCGTAATTTCGGCGATTTTATGTACGATGCCAAAGCATTATTAGCCGGAAACAATAAAGAAGGTAAAATTATACTGGATGGTTATATACAAAGCAGTTCGGCGCCGTTGGTGGCTACTAACTGGATATCAAACCACTATATATTTCACAATAACTTTCACAACCAAAAAACCACCAGCGTCTCTTTTAACTATATCAATAATGCCCTGCAGCTTGACCTGAAGGCGGAGTACTTTTTAATTGCCGATTACCTGTATTTTACCGCGCAGCCGGGCGGTATCGACGCGCACCCGGTTCAGTTAACAAACCCTATTAATTTGCTTAAGGTAAGCTTCGGTAAAAACCTTTCATGGCACGACCTGCACTTTGATAATTTTTTAGTGTACGAAAAAACAGATTATCAATCAACCTTGCGCGTACCCGAACTGTATACCTATAGCAGCCTGTATTACAATTCGTTTTTGTTTAATGCCTTACATACATCAGCGGGCATGGATGTGCGTTACAACACGCCCTACACCGCGCCATCATACGCCGTCGGGTTGGGGCAGTTTTATACCGGGCCAAATGTTACGTTCTCATCATACCCGGTGGCAACTGTATTTTTAAAGGGAGCCATACAAAAAACAAATCTTTTTGTGGCGTACGATTATGCCAACCAGGGGTTGTTCAGCAAGGGGTATTACACCGTATACCGCTACCCGCAGCAGGACCATGTACTTAAATTTGGCGTGAGTTGGATGTTTTTTGAGTAATACCTTAAAATTCGGGCGGGGTGTCAGCCTGAGCCCCGTCGAAGGGTGAGCGTAAAGGCCCTCGCACATGCTTCGACGGGGCTCAGCATGACACCCATTTTTTATTTCCCCTTTACCACATTAAAAATTTTCTCTCCATAAGTAACACCCTCCTTACCGGTTATACCCTGTACCACTATTTTAAACCTGCCGGTGATATCGCTGGTATAAAAGGACAATCCGGTATCTCTTAACGAGGATACTTTTAACCGGTAATTCCAGTAAACGGTCGAAACGTAATCCGGAAGGGAGGAGCTCTCTTTGTCATAATCAACCGGGTAAAACTCCTGGGCGTAATAAACGCCCTTAAATTTACCGGCGTTGGCTACACAACCCAAATACTGTGTTTTGTTGCCGGCCAATAAATTCGCCGGTGTATAGTAATATTGTCCTTTAACCGGTGGCTTGTTATCCGGTTCATGGGGGTGATTGGGGCAATTTAAAATATTAAACCGGCATACATAATCGCCGCACGCGTTCATTCCATATAATCCGTCATCGCCGTTTCCATTTATCCTTACTTCTTTCAAATGATGTGCATGTTCATTTTCGGGTATCTCCAGGTAACTGCTGTTTTCCGGGGGCCTGGTTTCGTGATCCTCGGGTATTGCCCGGGAAGCTAATGCCTTGTCAAAAGAAACGTAAGGATCTTTTATTATTGTTCTGTAATCCTTCGGATCTTTTCCAATTACGAGCAGGTTTACCCACTTTCCCGGAAGCGTAAGTAAATTTGAGTCGGCCAATGTAAAGGCCCCCGTTTTGGTGGTTGTTGTAATGTTAAGAGGCTGGGCCAAATTAACTATATCAACACTGTGTTTTATGGGCTCACCAAGCCAATCCCCTTTAAAACTTCGGGGCCGGTCAGCAATCCAGTACACATCCCCACCAAAACTCAGGTAACTGTTTTGTTTTATCGTATCATCAGGCATAGCTTTCAGCATGTCCATCCAGGTATAACGGCTCCAGCCTTTTATCAACAATATATCTTCCAGGTATTTTTTATCACCGGCCCCAAAATAGCTTTCCCTTACCGGCAGTTCGCCCAGGTCGTGTTTCAAATAAAAATAGCTTTCAATATCATTTTTTTTATTCAGGCTAATGCGATTTTCCTGCACACAGGCAACGGATACCAAACCTGAATTGGGCATGTTGGCATCCATCTTTATTTTCACATTCACTTTCTGGCGGGTGGTATATTCGTCTTTATCCGTTGTTACCATCAACGGCTCCCTTTTATCATAATGGGCAAAGAACAGCCGTTCGGCAAAGGGCCGGCCCAGGCTGTCGGTCAGGGTAAGCTCAGCCAGGCCTTTGGGAAGGTCGCTGATTGCCAGTTCCAGGTTTTTTACCCCTGTGGTCATGTTCAGAGGCTTCGTAAAGAATACTTCCCGGTAATTATGCCCGGTGAGGTAAAGCTTTTCCTGTTGGTTATCTTTAATAGTAACGGTTAAGGTATCGTTCACTACCGCATCGTTTACCGAGAGCGTGGGGCCGGCGGTCAGCGGCTGAGGCAACAGGTAACTGGTATCTTTTTTATTTCCATTGTAAAGTTTCAGGCTATAGCTATGCCCGGCTTTAGGTGTAAGCG
>JABDBW010000067.1 GCA_013288485.1 Bacteroidota bacterium | reverse complement strand
AACAATCCCAATCACTTGATTTGACACTATCCATGATTTCATCGGCAACTTTTCCAGCAGAAACCATTGTAAATACAACTCCTAAGTTTTTTAACGCATGACCATGTAATTCTTCATATTCCTCTAAACCTCTTTGAAGCAAAGGTAAGCCTAAAGACGAAAGATAATCTGGTTTAATTGGAATTAAATAGTATTCTGAAGCCAAATAAGCACTTAAAGTCAATAGCGAAAGTGTAGGCGGACAGTCAATTATAATGTAATCATAGTGGCTACATTTTTCTTGTAGAAATTTTTTTAATAAATTTTCTACACCTCGCTTATTGGTTTCAAAGTTAATCAATTTTAGAGAAGATGGAATTAAATCTAAATGTCCTTTTAAATGACCTCCAAGCATGAAACGTCTCGCTTTGATAACGAAGTCATCCAAATTAGCAGGTGTGGCTTTAGTCTTTTTTCTAACTGATGATAAGCTGATTTCATCTTCTTTGGATGGCATTAAAATATCGAATACTGTTTTCTTACTTGTAAAATGAGATAAGATATTGCTTTGGCTAACAAGATATTGCGTTGCATTAAATTGTGGATCAATATCCACTAATAAAACTTTTTTTGAATGATATCTACCTAAAACATAGGAAATATTAACGGATAGCGTCGTTTTCCCAACGCCGCCCTTCATGTTAATTACAGTTATTATTTTACTCATGATTCAAGGGTTGACAAGTATTAGGTTTAATCCTCACAATATAAATAATTTTTTAGACATTGTATCCAATAACGCGTTATGCGGGCCGATCCCCATTTGCCGTGTTATTCTATTCCATCCCGTCCCATAAGCGAAAAGTTCGACAATTAGAAGTGTTCAAAGAATTTATAACCGCTAACTAACGCCGTCTTAAATCGGCACGACATTTATGATACACGGCCAGAGGCGTAGCCTCGGAGAATACTGTAACAACGGATTAAAATCCGTTGAGCCGGGCAAACAGAATAAATAAAAGAACCATAGGTTCGGCCAATATAAATATGCATCGTGCCTACGGCACTCGTTATAGAGCGTTGCGTGACCGCCGGGTTAAAACCCGGCGTTATAGGATTTGCCGAGCCGATGGCTCTTTTGTTCGGAAGTTCTCTTTTAGAAGAAGCGTCAGCCAAACAGCTTCGGGCGAAATCAGGTAAAACAATGCCGGGATTGAGCGCGGGAAGGGCATAGTAAATTTTGCCGAAGCGCAGGCCTGTGCGAAATAAGGGGCAAAAGATTATCCCGATAGTTATCGGGATGGTTTTACCTGATTTGCAGGGAAAAGGCCCGTGCGGCAAAGAAGCCTTTTGGCTGACTTGATTTTTTGGTTACTTTTTGATCAAGCAAAAAGTAACAGCCCAGCGGCAATTGAGCTGGAAGATGTTTTCGCAAAGAATACATTTGTCTTAGTGATTTGCATGTGCAGAGATTGCTTCGTTCCTCGCAATGACGCATAGAGAGATTTGCCGCCATCCGGGAGCGCAAAGGCCCGCCGGAAAACGCGGGCCAGGGTGTTTTGCCTGTGGGCGGAAGGTTTTTTCCGGCTTGGGGTTTATTCACCTGTTGTTTGTTTTCAATGGTGTTCATGAAGTCGCTACGCTCAGTTTTGGTTACTTTTGGGCCTAAGCCAAAAGTAACTAGGCCTTAGCGGCTATGAGCGTCGCAACGCGTTCAATTACGAAGTTATCCTGTTTCAAATAAATTGTTTCACCTGCTCAAAATTAACGAATTTGTAATTATTTGGTTATAAACACTTTATTACAGAAATACACATAAATATGCTGACGAATACATCGTTACACTTTGTTTCATCTTGTTTCACTCCATTTTTACAAATCACTGTATTTCAATTGGTTAACCCGAAACCCTGTTTCACGTGTTTCATCTGTTTCACACGCGCGTGAAACAACGCTAATCACTATCTTTGCCCTATCCGGGATAAAAACCCGGCACACCCATGATAAAAGAAACAGAGATAACCTGCCTCCCCGGTCAGCAGGAGGATGAAGCCGCGTTAAAGGCCATCGCAGCGTCGGCATTAAATATACCCCCGCAAACTATCACCGCCGTACAGGTGCTCAAACGCTCTATCGACGCGCGTGGCCGCCGCGTGCTTTACCGTATGCAGGTAAAGGTGTTTGTGGAGGAGGCCTATCACCCCGAAACCTATACGCAGCACTACCCTAACGTACGAAACGGTAAGCCGGTACTCATTGTAGGCGCTGGTCCGGCAGGGTTGTTCGCTTCTTTGCAGTGCATAGAGCTGGGGCTGAAGCCCGTTATAGTAGAGCGCGGCAAGGAAGTAAAACAACGCCGCCGTGACCTGGCCAACATCAACAAACAGGGCCTGGTTAACCCCGAAAGCAACTATTGCTTCGGCGAGGGCGGGGCGGGCACCTACTCGGATGGGAAGCTGTACACCCGCAGCACCAAGCGCGGCGACGTTACCCGGGTGCTCAGAACCTTTGTGGCGCATGGCGCGTCAGCTGATATCCTGGTGGATGCCCGCCCGCATATAGGCACTAACAAACTGCCGCAAATTATTACCGCCATCCGCGAAACCATATTGAATGCCGGGGGAGAGATATTGTTCGATACCAGGGTGACTGACTTGTTAGTCGGTTTCGGTAAAATAACGGGCGTACAACTGGCATCCGGCGAAAAGATGCAGGCCAATGCCGTAATATTAGCTACCGGCCACTCGGCGCGCGATGTATTCGAAATGCTGCACCGCCAAAACATATTGATCGAGGCCAAACCCTTCGCGCTGGGCGTACGCATCGAGCATCCGCAGGAAATTATCGACCGGGCGCAGTACCATTGCGACCTGCGCGGCCCCGATCTGCCGCCATCCTACTATAACCTCGTGGAGCAGGTAGACGGGCGGGGCGTATTCTCGTTCTGCATGTGCCCGGGCGGCATCATCGCCCCCTGCGCCACCGAGGCTAACGAAATTGTAGTGAACGGCTGGAGCCCGTCAAAACGCAACAACCCTTTTGCCAATTCGGGCACAGTGGTACAGGTAAACCTAGAAGACGTAGCGGGCGATAGCGCTGATCCGTTTAAAATGCTCAACTTTCAGCGGCGCATTGAGCAACTGGCCTTTACCGCAGGCGGCGGCAAACTGGTGGCCCCCGCGCAGCGTATGGTTGATTTTGTAGAGGGGCGGCTATCTATCGATCTGCCCGAAAACTCGTACCTGCCCGGCACCCGCAGCGTGGAGCTAAAAGAAATACTGCCCGATTGGATAACCAACCGCCTGCGCCATGCCCTGCCGGCGTTCGGCAAAAAAATGAAAGGCTACTATACCAACGAGGCTATTTTGGTGGGGGTAGAGTCGCGCACCTCATCACCCGTAAAAATTCCGCGCGATAAGGAAACTTTGCAGCACCCGCAGGTACAGGGATTATTTCCCTGCGGTGAGGGCGCGGGCTACGCGGGGGGCATCATTTCTGCGGCTATCGACGGGATAAATTGCGCAATAGCGGCGGGTAAAATCAGCTGAGTTAATCCCCCCAATAATTACCCGATATAATTATCATATCCAGCAGCTTAATGCTGTTATCGTAATAATCATAATCCTTTAGTTTAAACGCGGCCAGGTAATCCCAAAGGTTGTTTAACCATGCCTGGTTCTTGCTATCGGTCATGGCCGATACGGCGAATGGCGCCACGAAACTTAGCGCCTCAAAATACCGGCCCTTAATATCATTGCCCGCCAAAGTATACCCGGCCGACAGGTTGTAGGTATTATTGTTGGTAGTTTCCCTTATCCATTTATTTATTTTGGCCGTAATAGCTTTTGAGCGTTTATCGCCTGTCAGCAAATAATCAGTGGCTATGCGCCAGGGCACGCGGCAGGCATTGTAATTATATTGCCCGTCGTACCTGTCCTCCAAAAAATTTGGGCCGGCAGGTTTTGGTTTTTTGTTGATGCCGACGATAAAATCGGGCAATAAACCCGCGTCGGGACTATAATTATACTGCATATAGGCAACAAGCCGGTAACCCGCGTCAATAACCCTGCCCCAGCGGTTATCGCCGGTAACCTGCTGAAATACCTTAAAATGGGCCGGCATAAAATCAGACGAGCGCATGGCGAAATAGTCCGCGCTCTCCTCTTCCTCGCCATCGCTTAATAAAACCGACCAGCTTTTATGGTTGATCTCGTATTGCATAACCGCGGTTATCATGGCCCTGCCCTCCTGCAGGTAATTGATAGCGCCGTTATTGCCCCATTGCCGTGCCGCCAGCAATAAAGAATAAGCTATATCCATATCTCCGTCGGAAGCTGATGTTTTGTCGAGGTCGCTGCCGTTGTTTTTTTGGGCCCACGCCATTAAATACTTGCTTTTCTCGCTTGGATGCGCCCGGTAATAGCGAAACAAATTATCATAAACAGCTTTTGCCGATGGATCATACCCTGCCATTAATGCCACGATGACCATGCCATAGCCCTGCCCCTCTGATACACATTGTTTATTGCCCTTGCCCTCAAACCAAACATAGCTTTGGGGTTTGCCGGGTACTGTTTTTATAAATCGATTTTTCCATTGCGTATAAAAATCGCGAACGGTATTATCAAGCCGTGTTTGGGGAATATGATTGGGTTTAATGGCTCCGCCAAAATAGCTTATATGCTGCGGGAAAGGTTTGGATATTTGCCCTGATGTTAGCGAAATACTACAAAAAAAACTGATGAGAAAAACGAAGTACCGGTAAAGCATATACAAATATGCTATTATTTTATACGCTCGCCGGGATAATTTAAGCACTTGCCCCCATACGCAAAAAAAGCCTCACTTTTCAGTAAGGCTTTTTCGTTTTTAGCGGGCTGAACGGGGGCACAATCGAACCCCTGGTACCCCTATTAACATTTATTGGTGGTATTGATCTTAACAAATCACTTGAGAATAAACCCTTCATAAAAAGCACCCTGTCGGAACAAAACAACAATTTAGGTGGCATAAAAAGCAAGCCCATCAAAAGAAAAAGGGGACATCATTTGTAATATAATTTTGAGAAAACAGGAAGAGATATGAAAACAACCAAAATAATAGCTAGGGCTATAAATCATAATCAAACATCGCTGTGGATATCAATAGTGTTCAAAACTAAAGCAGATTATCCATACCATCTTTTCTATTTACTTCACCTTTTAACTCATCTGGTATTAAGTCGATCAATTCGCTCGTGTCAAGCGTAAAACTGCTCCTATCATCCTCTTCGTCCCCGTCTGGCTCATTTGGGTTTTTATCACGTTGATTAGAGAATCGGGCATCCCAAAATTTATCCCAGTGTAGTTCGCCATTCTTATACCATACCATATACTTGCGCGTCTTCATCGGGTGTTCATCACTTTTAATGGTTTTATTGAGCGCATTCTTGGTGCGGTAATGATCCACGAACCAAACAATCTCCTTTCCATCAACCTCTAGTTTGGCTAAGAATTCTTCTTTGGGCACCAAGGTCATTTCCTGCTTATCGTAATTAGGCCGACTAAGGATATGATTAATGGCCATGATCCGGCCGTTGTCATCCATGAAAATCTGCTGCAGCATCTCATTGATGCCTAACATATCCCTGACTACTTTCGAGGGAATATATATTTCATCCTCACCACCATCAACCGTGTTCTTCGTAACGCTGGTCACAGCGTACTGCATGTGTTTTTCGTCACCATCCGGTGGCAGGTAATACACCTCGGTATCATAATTTTCCCCGATCCACTTCATCCAAACGACATCCGTAGGATTGCTGTACGTATCTGTATCTGGTGAACTCACCATCCGGTCGATAGACTCAACAAAAGAGCTTCTTCGCGGATGATTTTTAACTATGTCCAGCAATGCAGGTGCCTGCCCCTTCTCAATGAGAACACCTCGGATATCTACGCTCGAATAAATATAGGCTTTGGAATCATGTACAGTAGTGTAGTTAAACAGGGCCAGCCATTTTTTATCAGTGCCTTCACTTCGCAGGTCGCGCTCGCTGAAATGCACCCAGTTATTAAAATCGATTACCGGCTCACCTTCTACGGCCATCTTTACCTGTTCGTCAGGTGTTCCACGCTCTTGCATTTCCGGCGCCAAAGGTTCTTTAACGATCCAATTATCTTCAATATCAGGCATTTCCTCATGAATAGTTTCCGCTAGGAATTCGGCCGGGTTATCTATGTTAATGATCTTCATATAATCATCCACGAATTTCTTACTATCCTTCAGGGGAAGATAGTCGGACAAATAACCCTGAATATAATGCACTGCCAGCCATGTGTACTTTTCCTCCTGGGTGAACAATTTGCTTTTTGAGCCATGACTGGCATCGGTAAAGCCGTTGCCATTTTCTTTAGTGCGGTCAAAGCCCAATGATTTTATATAAGCGATTGCAGCCGAGATTGCCCAGGCATAAACCGAAAGATGCTCCAAATTAAGATGGTCGAGGTAAGCCTTCAAAAATTCTTCGCCCTTATCCTTTGGCTCAGTTCCCTTGTCCAAAGACTGATGCTCCAGGAAGTCATCGAACGAGCGTTTGATTACATACCAAGCCAAGTCATGAACGATTGGATAGATTTCCTCGCCGCCTTTTTTCATGGCATCGGCATCGACCGGAATAAATTGCAACGGCTCTACCCGGCGTGGTCGCGCCTTCACGGCTTGGTCCTCACTAATCACCCCGGCATAAAAGGCCTTTTCAACTATCGATCTAAATCCGATTCTGATGATGATATCCGGATGGCTGCTGGGATGCGCGAAAACATTGGCCAACGTCCATTCTGCCAGTTCCTGCAATGCTGCTTTGTCCTTCAATTTGGATGCGATCCCTAAAGTGATTGCCGCCAAATCTTCTTGTATCTGCGGATCATTGCAGGGGAATAATTTATCAAGTAATAATTTAAACTCCTTTGGTTGTTTGATTGCCCAGTTGGTCAACGCGGTGCGCAAACGCTCCCTAAAAGACTGGTCCAAGGTGGCCAGCGCCCAACCAAATAGGAGTGGGTATTCATTGTGCAGGGAAAGTGCGGGCAGGTAAAGATCACCTTCGCCATCGGGGTCTATCACTCGGCGCAGGTCATACCTATAGTATTGTTGGCTCCCCTCATCCAGTTCATGGATATTTTGCCTATCCATCCCGACCCATATCTTATCGCGGTCAACTGCCGTAGGTTGCTGCATCAGTAAGCCATGAAGGTATTCGGCACCAAAATAATTTGCTGAGGATGCAGCCGAAGGATAAATGAGTGTGCGGAACACGAAATAGCGGCTCTTATGGTCTTTGAAATATAAACCGTCGATGTTCTGCTTAAATGAGGCGGCTATATCCGGCGGAGCTTGTATCAGGGCTTTGGTTTGCAGCTGCTGGATAGTGTCCTGCGCTATCCCTTCGGTAAGAAAACCATCGCGACCGATCAGAAGGTTGTGGTCGTGGAAGAGTGTATTGGTGATCTCCTGAACGATCCTCAAGTTAACCAATTGTTTTTCGGTAGGATTTCCTCTTTCGGGTACGGCACGCAGATATTCCGGTATAGCAGTTATTTCCTCTTTGATGATACCGTCTACATATTTTTCCGCCATGATCACCTCCATAATAGACTGGTAGGTCAGGGTGTAAGATACCTGTATCTTTTTCATAGCTCCCACACCGACCGGAATCTCGCTTTTGGTGAGGAAAGCATTATTCACTAAAAATTCAATGGCCCTTTCTACTTCCTTATTAGCTAAGTAATTCAAGGAACCATCCTTCAACAAGGTGAATAGGTCTGTATGCGGCATATTTGACTTCAAATAGAACACTTCAGCAATAGCTTCTATGGCATCCCTAACCGGATTTCGTGCGGCACCGGGATTTTTTACCTGCCGGAACTCTTCCTCCATCCGGTTTACCTTTTCATTAAGCAGGTCATGTTCTGCAGTAAGTATCTCGTCCTCAGCAGTCAGTTTGCGGCCTTCATATAATTTACAGAATAACCGCAGGGCATAAAGGCTGTCAATGCCCCGGATCAATGATCTCGGCTCAACGGTTATGTCGAAGTGCTTAAAATAGCGGTCAACCACTTCCTGCACCGGAATATCACCTTCGCGAGGAATCTCAATTACCCTAAAAGTTAGGTCTGCCGGCATTTCCGTTTCAAGCAGAAAATAGGGCCTGGCTGTAAACGCAAAACGTACACGAGGATAGCGGCCCATCAGGATAACGCTTTCTCGAATTCGGGCGTACCACTCCGGCCAGTGTTCGGTATCTTCCTCTAGCCCATCAATGCAAATCATCACCTTTGCCATTTCGTTTTTCAATTCATCACCAGCAACTAAGGCTTTAGCCGCCTGGTAATCGGCGCGGACGGCAAGCGTTTCGAGTGCCGATAACATTTCGTTCTTGTTCCAGTTATCAATATCAAGTGCTTTTTGCAGTAAAAATTTCCAATCCCCAGATGGAGCACCCTTAGCTCGGATTATTAGTGCCGGAACTTTTTGATAGTTTAGGCGGATATCTACGGTATTTGAAAGAGCATGTGTTTTACCGGTCCCAGAATTACCCAGGAAGAGCCGACCAGATTGAACTACCTCGTCCCTTATTTTGGTTATGATAGCTGACAGATCGAGGTCAGTAAGGCGGTCGAGCGATTTAAATAAGCGCGTCGGTAAGCCTAACTGGCGGTCGCTCGGCCTCCATTCTTCCAACGAGATTAACAGGTCAGTGCTGACCGGCATTGGTTGTAGCGTTATTGTAGGTAATTCATTGATGCCTTCCTGTACAGCCCTGATCAGTGGCAAAAGTGAAGAAAGATTATAATCGATATTGGATTGTAGGGCAATTAGTTCTATAAGGATAGGGGAGCTGGAACCCAGCGTTTCAGCAAATCGCGAGATAAGGGAGGTCGCATTTTGCAATATTTTGGTGGTTTCTCCGATCCGGTTAAGCAACTCTTTGCGATAAGCCTGGCTGAACAATATCTGTTCGATATGTCCTTGGATCACACCAGGCCCATGTAATTCGGGAATGTAACGCTTGTCGATCCAGCCAGCCTTTTCTAACTCGAACTGATCCACCAACTGCTTATGGGTGACCACATCGCGCTCGAACCAAAATTTGCTCATGCCCTCGTTATCGCCCTCCAGCAATTCATTTTGCATATCCTGCTCGAACCACCAAGTAAATGTCGTGCTGGCATGCACTCCCTGTATTTTAGCAGTAAGCTGATCTACCCGTGATTCTTCAGTATTGGGAACCGGAACCTGCCCTTTACCCATTTTGGTAGAACTCAAGGAACGGGGAACACAAATGATATACTCCACGATCTTTTTCCGGAGGTTTAGCGCGGTATTCACGGATTTCTCGATCTGGTTGATCTGGGTATTTTCCATTGTAGTGAGGAACCATTTGGCCTGAACGGCAATAATATCACCGTTCTTCAATTCGCCATAGGCCTCGATACCACCATCGCCTCCGGCACCATTAACCACGCGGAATTTTGCCAAGTCACTGCCATATCTTCTGCGCAGGTACCGCTCAAATAATTGAGTGCAAAAGGTCTCAAAAGCATTCTGCGGGCTGTCACTGTAGGTTTTAAAATTGCTAAAGTCCATAATCGGTTAAAAATGAATTAGCCACTATGAACGTGCCAATTGTGTAACAAAGGTAATTGATGGGCAGCCTAAAGTCTAAATCTGCCTGTTTGTCAGGGTGCGATAGTCGGTGATGACCCTGCATTATTAAAATCATAATAAAGAACATCTTGAAACCGTATTATTTTTTCTTAATCTCCTTGTGATAAGGTTTAGGTTAAGCCTTCCGGTAGCGAGTATGGGGAGGCTTATTTTTTACTAATTTGTGTATTACTCCTAATGCCCCATTATTTAAACTTTTGGACAAAGTAATTTATGCTTTTGATAATTGAATTAAATCTGATATTTCACTTACGTTGTCATTATGTATTGCAATTGGCATTCTTTTGTGGCCTAAAAGATATGCTAATTTAGTTCGGTGCCGTCCATCGTTAAAAAATAATTTACCTTGTGAATCTTCACTTAAATACATTGAAGGGGGATCAACAAAGCGTTTATTTTCCCACTGAAATAAAATTCCAGTTATCCTGCAATCATTTAAGTTTTCGCCAGTAAAAAGTATTTCTGTGTTTACTTCATAAAATTCGGAACATTTTATAAGATCGGAAGGTTTAACAAAAAATATTTCGTAGTCCTGATTGGCTGGATGAAGCATAGTGTTTAAGAGTTTATTGATATTTCGTCCATATGCCCATTTCGGTTTAATGGTCTGAAGTTCCATCAATGACATTGTTTTATAAACCTTAACCTGTTCCGTTCTTCTTATAGAATTTTTATTTTGCTTCTCCATAATTTCGGGTGCAAAGATAATTATGCTTGGTTTTTAATAATTGTTGAAAGATGAGAAATATCGCGTTATTTATCGGCAATGGGGTCAATGCTGCTTCCAAAGGAGTTAGCTGGAAAGAACTCTTAAATAAAATAGTACAGTTTTGCAACTGTCCCGAATTACAGACTGATGAAAAAAAGCCATTCCCACTTTTTTACGAAGAAATCTTTTTAAATGCAATCAACAACGGCAGTATAAAAAAGGAGATAGAACTTAAAAAGTTTATTGCGATAGAGGTTTCTAAAATAGAGCCTAATCCAGTGCATGAAATGATCCGGGCGATAAAACCTGCGCATATCATTACGCTCAATTACGAATTTTTATTAGAAGGTACAGTACCCGTAAGAAATGAAGGTTTAGTTAATGAATCTTTGTATAGTGTCTTCCGTAAATACATAGTAGATGGAATTACTTTTTGGCATCCTCATGGCGACTGTCATAACCCGATCAGCATTAATCTGGGCTATGAACACTATGGCGGTCAGCTACAAAAAATGCGGAATTATGTTACGGCAATTCCTGACTATAAAACAAAGAAGATAGCCCAGGAACCACTTTTTCAACGGCTAAAAGGCAAAGGAGGAATAAAGCAAATTCAGTCGTGGATTGACCTTTTTTTTACAATGGACATCCACATAATCGGGCTTACATTGGATTTTGCGGAAACCGATCTATGGTGGCTAATAACCTATCGGGCGCGACAACATAAATACAAACATGATTGCCCGGTAACCAACAAAATTTACTACTACATACCCACAATGTATGTTACTGGAGACAGAATGTTCAAGATAAAATTATTGGAGGCCAGTGGTGTAATCATTGTTCCTATAGATAAGCGGCATGGTGTAGAATATTATGCGGATATTATCAAAAAAATATCATGTTAATTGTTGCATGAAACAGGCTTTGGCTGCCCGTTCATGTATTGCAAATACAAAAAGGTATCGCTTTTTGGCCGGCGCGATTGGTCATTTAGGTATAGTGCTTTGCGAAATAACAAAGGTTTTAAAGCGTCAATCCAAATTCTTCAGCTATATCTTTTGTGATTTTTGCTAATATCTTCCGGTGAAAATTATCCGGGTGCAAATAATTGCCCATGATCAATTCCTTTATTTCACCTTTGGATGTAAAAATAGATTTTGAGCCTATTTTAAAAGCTGTAAACAAGTCTTCTATTGTGGAATTGTTATAGAAATACGCCTTTTTTATCACATCCTCTGAATAGTCTTTATGAAATTTATACCTGTCATTTATAGCAAATGATTTAATACTGTTTTTTGCTCTTAATCTATCTGCCATAACTGCGCCTTTACACGGACGCATTAAGACCTCAAATTTTTCTCCTTTGACGATGAAGTCTACAGCATCAATCTTAGTCCTGAATTGGTATAGCCCCTCAATATTGTCAATAAAAGGATGAAGATGGGTTTTAATTGAAAATGGCTTCGTACCTTTTATTCCCGTTGAATTGCATGTCGGGCAGGATGGCACCAGGTTATAAAATGAAAGAGCCAGGTAGGGATACTCCCCTTTACTTAAAAAATGGTCAAATTGCGGGCGGCTTTTGCCTCTTTTAGTTTTAATCGTGAACGTAAACTGGGCGTTGCAATACGGGCATGTATTAACATTTAGGCGCTTCGCGTGCCTGTAAGCCACCGCACTCTTGCCTTTTCCGATAAAGGATGTGTATTGAGCGGTATCATAATTAAATGCGCTTCTGATGCCGTCCTTTGCCCATTTCGTAAGATATTTATCAAGCTTACCTGGTGCTGTTATGGCGTTGCCCTTTGCATCGTTGATAACGAGATGGTTCGCCCTATAGTCTGTTTTTGCCTGAGAGATTAATGGCTCAATTTTTAAAATATAATCTTCCAACACATCAGGATGCCCGGTAATGATTTCATCCAGGTTACTATGTAAATAGGCCATAACTGGCTTCAACTCATCTGCGGGAGGCCAATTGGCGAGGGCGGTTTTTAAACCTAATTCCGCCTTGATGTCTTTGTAATAGACTGCTGCCAAATTATCGAGTTCAGCTATACTATACGGAATTTTGATCATTTCTTTTTTCTTTTTTGCTTCTGATCCATTTTAATTTGATTGATTTCCGCAATCCTTTGCTGTAGCCGTAATAACTCTTCATCCAATCCAAATTTCTCCATCCACATATCCTGTAGCTTATTTTTCAGGATAGGCTCCCCAATAATGTCTATAATCTTTTTGTACTTTTCATTCGGAACAACTTTCGTTTTATCGTTTAAATATTTTACAATTTCATCCAACCGTTTTTTTGCAAAATCGCCGATCAGGATACCATTCATATAAAACGAGTTTGAAAATAGGGTGTGTATGTTGGCTCC
>JABDBW010000066.1 GCA_013288485.1 Bacteroidota bacterium | reverse complement strand
ATCGGCTATCCACGACCCATAAAAAAAGTTGATGCCGTTTTTAGCTACCATTTCGCGCAGGCTGGCGCCCTGGGTAACTTCAATATTGGTTTTAATGCCGGCGCGCTCCAGTTCGGCCTGCACATATTCTATCATATTGTGGTAAGCTATGGTGGTAGTGAGGGTTATAGGGGGCATATTAGCGCCATCGGGATAACCGGCCTCTGCCAATAACCGGCGTGATCTGGCCGGATTATAGGTATACCCTTTAATTTCCGTCTCGCTAAACCCGGGCATCCCTTTCGGAATAAACCCCTCATAGCCCGGCGTACCCAAACTGTTGCGCAGGTATTTAATGAGCTTTTGTTTGTCGATAGCGTAATTAATGGCCTGCCTTATTTTTAATACCCGCAGGGGCGAGTGTTTAACAATGGCCAGGCTGGTATCTACCAGCATGCCCAGGTACATGGTGTTAAGATAGGGACCGGTGCTTAAAACAAATTTGCCTTTATATTTTTGGGTAATGTTGCCGTCCTTGGTTAAAATATCATCGCGGTAGCTGCCGTCTATATCATTAAAAAAAGTCGAGGTTCTTTTTAATAAACTCCATAAACGCGGTTTGCTTATCATCAATAAATGTAGCGCGGATGGCATTAAGATACGGCAGTTGTTTTCCCAGGCTATCTTTCTCCCAGTATTTTTCGTTTTTTAACAGCACCATTACCTCGCCTTCTTTCCAGTATTTAAATTTAAAGGGCCCCGTACCCACCGGGTGGCTACGGAAATCCCTACCGTAAAACTCAACCACCTCTTTGGGTACTACCGAACAATACTGCGCCGTTAGCATACTGATAAATGGCGCGAAAGGTTGTTTCAGTGTTATACGGAAAGTGCTATCGTTTAAAGCGGCGAACGCCTGTTTGCCTGTTACCTTATCGCTGAATATCCACGAACCTGACGAGGCTACCTTCGGGTCGATCAGCCGGCTAAAGCTATAAGCAAAATCGGCAGCAGTAACTTTGCGGCCAGTGCCGTTTTTAAATCGCGCGTCGTCATGAAAATAAACATCATTGCGCAGGTGAAAGGTATAGGTTTTACCATCAGCGGATATGTCCCAGGTTTTGGCAATGCAGGGGATGGTTTTTAAACTATCGTTTATCTGCACCAAACCATTATACAGCTGGTTATCCATCCAGATGGTATTATGGTTGCGGCAAAAAGCGGGGTCGAGCGAACTCAGGCCCTCATCAAGGTTAATGTTAAATACGGTTTGGCGATTCTTATTTTCGGACGGATTACAAGCAGATAATAATAAAAGTAAAAACAGGCAGCCGGTTAGTTTATTCATCAAAGCTAATATAGCCAATTAATGAATTATTGATTTATTGAATTGTTGATTTGACAGTGGGATGTTGGTTGGCGTCCGAAATGAAAACTTACGAAGTTTTTAAAACTTCGTAAGTTTAACATAAATAATTGCTAATTTGGATTGATAAACCAATTATAAACCTGTCATGAAAAAACTCCTTATACTGTTAGTTACGGGCATTTTTTATTGCGCCATTACCAATGCCCAGGTAACAACCGATGCTAACAAGACCCCTGTACGCCTTACACGAAGTATCAAATTCAATTTTGTTGCAAAAGACAGTGTAAACCTGTTGCTGGATGATGAATTTAACATGATAGAGGATAGTTGTGCCCAGGTTATCCGTTATGCCAAATTAAAAATGCAGCAGCACAAGTATTCGGGCAAGATCAGGGATGTAAGCCGCCTGGACCCTTCGCTTGTATTAACCGAGGGCACTTATACGGATGATGGTTTGAAGGATGGCTATTTTGTTACGCATTATTTAAACGGGAAATTACAAGCCAAGGGCAGTTTTAAAAACAACAGGTATGATGGAAAATGGGAAATGTACTATGACGATGGCAAGCCGAAATTATTTTTTGAAGCCAACGGCAAAGACATAAAAATTACCGATGCCTGGGATGCAAAAGGTGCTAAAACCATTGATAATGGCAAAGGCACTTACCGCAGCGATCTGGGTTCGATATTCTGGAAAGGGAAATTACTTAATGGCAGGCCCGACGGAACCTGGAGCGCCGTGAAAACAAATGATGTTAACAACGAGTTGAGCAGCGAAAAATTTAAAGACGGGGCATTCCAAAAAGGCAATGGGCCGCTTGGAGCCTATACGGATGCTTCAAGACTGGAGCTGGTGGCAATTGATATGCTGCCTTTTACACATGCCGAATTACTGCGTATATCAAGAGTACCTTGTAACGGTAATGGGCCTAAACGCAGGCAAATTGTAAATGCACAGTACGGTAACGGCGGATTTAATGTATTTAATGATGCTATAAAACGCGCAGTTGAGCCTTACCTGCGTACGGTGAACATTAAAGACTATGATAATCATTTTACCATCCAGGGAGCAATTGATGAAAAAGGTTTTATGGTAAATATGAACAGTGACGATTCATTTAATCAAACCATAGCTGAAGGGCTGATCTCAAGCCTGAGAAGACTGCCCGCATTAAACCCTGCTACCATTGATGGCAAACCTGCAAAGCAAAAATTTGCGATAACTTTTACCTTTGAACAGGGGGTTTATCATTTTAGTTACCGGTTTTTGGCGGTGGATGCGAATCAATAAAATGTAATAACTTATTTAAATTTAAAAAATAATTTCTTACTCAGCCGACACCAGTTGTATACAAACCGGTGTCGGTATATCAATTTTATTGGCGGTAGGGGTTAGTTTACCCGTTGCCTTATCCACCTTAAAAACCGTAACGCTGTTGCCATCCTGGCAGGAAACGATCAGGAAATTGCCTGCAGGAGCTATCAAAAAGCTTCTTGGTGTACGGTCTGTGCTGATACGGCTAATAAAGGTTAGCTGCCCGTTATCAGGGTTTATGGCATATTGTACAATTTCATTAATACCACGGTTCGAGGCATATAAATAGGCGCCATCCGGCGATATATGTACATCTGCACCGCTTGCCCTGCCGGTATAACCGTCGGGATTAAGGTTAAGGCTTTGTAAAAAAGTTAATTTGCCCTTATTGTAAGCATAGGCATTAACTGCCGAGCCCATCTCCTGTACGAGGTACATGTATTTGCCATCTTCCGAGAAAGTCATGTGGCGCGGGCCATTGCCCCCCTTCACCATTTCAAACTCCGGATCGGCGGGGGTTAAAGGCGGGTTTTTTGAAGCGCTGTATTTATAGATATTTATTTTATCTGTACCCAGATCGGCCGTCATCAAATACTTTTCATCAGGCGATAAGATGGACGAGTGGGTATGCGGCGCTTCCTGCCTGCTTTTATTAGTGCCTGTGCCTTCATGTTGAACAGTTTGTATTGGCGGCGCCAGTGAACCATCTTTATTAATGGGCAAAACCGTTAAATTACCACCCGAATACGCTGCCGCGAAAACATTTTTTTGTTTTTTATCAATCGCCACATGCACCACGCTCGCGCCTGCAGGCTGTTTATTAAGTAATACCAGTTTACCGGTGGTGTAATCAAATTTAAAAGCGCTTACCACCCCCGGTTTATTTTCGCCCCCCGAATAAACAAATTTACGGTCGGGCGAAACGCATACATAAGTAGGGTTAAGTATGCTATCGATCTGGCTTAAATAAGCCAGTTTGCCGGTTTCGGCATAAAAACGGTAAACAGCTATACCTTTATTGCCGTTGGGGCGCGTATAAGCGCCAATTACCAGGTCGTAAGTTTTAGGTAGGGCGCCCTTTTTCTGCGCCGAACAAAACAAAGGTGATATTAACGATAGTATTAACAGCAGCTTCTTCATAACAATATAGGATTGGTTGATTAAAGGTAGTAAAAAAGGTGAAAGGTAAAAGGCGAAAGGTAAAAGGTTTTTTCCTTCTGCTTTAAGCTTAGCCCCGCTAATGCTTCTTCCGCTCATTCATTACTTTTTCCATCGCCTCCGGCAAGGAACCCATAAAAACAAAGGTTTTTGATTCGATCGTTGTTGTTGCCTTTGCCCCTAACACAACCGCAACATCCGTATGATGACAGGTTAATTGCGGATTGCTCCAAACCTGTTCCGGGTCTAAGATGGAGCAGGTAGCTGCTATCCATTTTCCGTCCGCCGACCGTGTTGCCAGGAACGGAACATCCACTTTTTCAGGATTATCGTAAGTGGTAATGCCGCCGTCCCCGGTGCTTATTTTATGAGCAGGCGGCTCGATAGTGAATGCCGCGCGTACGCGGCAGGGCAGCCATTTGGAAATGGGGAGTGTTGTCCGTTCAGGAATAAAGTTCGCTAATAAATTAAAACCTTCTTTATTATGCACATAGGTGCGTTCTAAAAACACATCATAAAAATTCGACCGCAGCTTGGTACAGGTGGATACAATGGCCCGCGGAAACACCTCATTCCCCAGGTTGGTGAGTGTGTACCGGGTGCGGACGCCATCCGATTCTAACGTAATCGTACAGGTCAGCCTTGTCATTTGCAGGTTATCTATTACATAGCTTAGTTCGTTTTCACGCATTGACCATTTCACGCTGAAATCCGGATAATTGGAATTGAAAAGCGCATAGATCAGATTTACCCGGTCGGCATTATTTGTGAGTGAAATTACTTCGGGGCAATCTATCAGAATACCATCATCCGAATCGCTTTGCCCCGGGAGAAGGAGCTTAACCTGCGAATGATTGCCAAGGGCCATTAACCGTAACCCGGTTTTATTGGTTATAATTAAATGCTCTTCATTAACCGGCATTATTTTTTCTTTAGCGCTTGTTTGCGCAAGGGCAAAACTAGCGACAAATAAGAATACAGGGAATATTAACAGCGCTTTCTTCATAATAAAACAGAATTGGTGGTTGAAAGGTAATGAAAAAGCGGAAAGCTTAAGGCAAAAAGGTAAAAGCTTTTACCCCCGCTTTAAGCTTTCCGCTTTAGTCTCCCGATAGCTATCGGGACTGCTAAATCCTTAGTCAACAGCAACCAGCTTCAAACAAACCGGCTTGGCAACATCAATTTTGTTATCGGTTAAAGTGAGTTTACCAGTAGCTATATCCCGTTTATAGATCAGGATACTGTTCGAGTCCTGGTTGGCTACCAACAGGTAAGCGCCTGATGGGTCGATAATAAAGTTACGCGGCGCACGGCCAACTTTATTGCGTTCAACAAAGGTTAGCTCGCCTGTTTTTTGGTTAATGGAATACGCCACAATTTCATTTGCGCTACCGCGATTGGTTCCATAAACAAACATACCATCCGGCGATACATGGATATCAGCCGCGCCTACCTGGCCGGTAAACCCTTCAGCAAGCATACTAACGGTTTGTATAGCAGTAATCTTTCCATCATCGTATTTATAAGCGGTAATGGCGCTGCCCATTTCCTGTATATTGTAAAGGAACTTGCCATTTGGCGAAAACGCCAGGTGACGCGGGCCGTTTCCGGCTATAGCGCTTACAAATGGTGTAGCCGCAGGTGTTAAAGGCGGGTTAGCCGATGCTTTGTAATTGTAAATATTTATTTTATCGGTACCCAGGTCGGTATAGAATAAATATTTTTCATCGGGCGACAGCATAGCGGTATGCACGTGCGGGCCTTGCTGGCGCGCCTTATTAATACTGCTGCCTTCATCCTGTATTTTTTGTGAAACCGGGCCCAATGAGCCGTCTTTATTTACAGGATATACGGTTAGGTTACCCCCGCCATAATTGGCTACCAATACATTTTTGCGCGCTTTATCAACCGCTATATACGCAGGGCCGCCACCGCCTAACTGTTTATTCAGCGAATCAAGCTTGCCGGTTTTAACATCAAACTTAAATGCGCTTACGCCACCCGGCCTATTCCCGGGGGTCTCATTAGCGGCATATACAAATTTACTATCGGCTGATACCACCAGGTACGATGGGTTATCCACATCGTCAATTTCGCTTAAATACGTTCCCTTGCCCGTTTCCATATCAAAACGGTACACGTATATGCCCTTGCTGCCATTGCGGCTCGTATAGGTGCCTACCAGCAGATCGTACGTTTTAGTGGTAACTTTTTTTTGCGCAAAGCAAAGTTCGGGGGCTACCTGCGATACTATTAACAGTATAAGTAGTAATTTCTTCATAACAAATAGGATTGGTTTACCTGTGCAAGGTAGTAAATTCAATAAAAAAAAGAGAGGTATCAATATATTATTAATGATACAATTATTGCGACCCTACAAAAATGCGGATGTCACCTCCCGCTTTAATTATGTTATTCTTTTACCCGGTAGGCTTGAATATTAATATAGAGATAAGATGTCTTAACAGGGATCCAGTTACTTTCACTTTTTTCACGGAAGTAACTCTTTCTGAATGGTGAAGGATAAGAGGGTATTAAAAACGACGAGTTAGCTACATCATTTGGCGCCAGATCGGCCTCGATTAATTGAACCGATACGGCAATTTTTTTATAGCCTTTTAAATGTATGTTGTATTTAATTAAGCCAATTTTTTTCCAGCCATGTGTATCCTGCGTTTCATAAATTATATCCTCTGGCGAAATAAGCTTATCCGGCATATCATCCTTAACAGAATAAAAGTTAACCCGGTACTTTAATCTTTTATAATTATTAAACCACAGGTCGAAATTTATTTCTTTTAAAAGGATGTCTTTATCCACGTCGAGAATGGTGGCTTGTTCCCGGCCACTTACATCACTTATTTTTGGAATAGACGAATAAGCGCTCGTTGAAAAAGTTATTGAAGAAGGGGTACGGCCATATATTTCAATTTTTTCTTTTGTGGGACTTATCTTCACCTCATTAAGAATTGTTGAATTGGGCTGCATCGATATTAGATTTCCTACTGCCTTTAGTTCACCGGGTATTTTTTTAACAGCATCATATCCAATATGGGTAAATATCACTGTATCCGATTTGTTGATCTCCGATGGGTCGAGGGATAATTTAAACTGACCGGTCGAGTCAGCAACAGTGCCATACGGTTTACCCTTAATACCCACAGATACATAAGGAATGCTATTATGACTAGTTGATTCAACTATTTTTCCAACAAAAGTATTTGATTGCGCTTTTAAAACAGAAGGCATTACTGCTGTTATTAAAAATAAAACACCAGTACCATGTATGTTCATGCTAATTGCGATAAGTTAATTCAGGTTATTAAAATAATATCTCCCTAACGGCTTAATCAGCAATATATTTTATCAATAGCTGTATAAATCGGGCTAAATTATTTTATCAGGTGCTTTAGCTGAATGATCTCTTTCTCGTCTAAAAAACGCCAGCGGCCGCGGGGCAGGTCCTTCTTGGTGAGGTTGGCGTATACTACGCGGTCAAGCTTTACAACCTCGTACCCTAAATGTTCAAATATGCGGCGCACTACGCGGTTTTTGCCGCTATGTATCTGTATGCCTACTTCTCTTTTTGTGCCGCCCTGTACGTACGATACCGAGTCGGGTTTTATTAAACCATCTTCCAGTTCAACGCCGAACTGTATTTTGTTCAGGTCGCCTTGCGATAAGCTTTTACTTAACTCCACCTGGTACAATTTGGTAATATTACTGCGCGGGTGCGAAAGTTTATCGGCCAGGTCGCCATCATTAGTCATTAAAAGTAAGCCGGTCGTGTTGCGGTCAAGGCGGCCCACCGGGTATATCCGTTCGCGGCTGGCCTTTTCAACCAAATGCATCACGGTGCGGCGCTCCTGCGGATCCTCGGTAGTGGTTATATAATCTTTGGGTTTGTTTAGTAATACGTAAACGTTTTTTTCGCGTTTCAAGGTTTCGCCGTTATAGCGTATCTCGTCTTTAAACGGGTCGACCTTTAACCCCAGCTCATTTACCACCTCGCCGTTAACCGATACCACACCGGCTACGATCAATTCATCAGCCTTTCGGCGCGAACATATACCCGCGTTGGCTATATAGCGGTTAAGCCTTATCAGGCCATCTTCTTTTGGTGCAGCAGGTTTTTTAGGGCGCAGCGTTTTTACCGGCGCGTCACGGTCGCGGGTTATTTTATCATAAACCGGTTTATCCCCGGTTTTGCGGAATGGTTTATCGCCATCGCGCTTAAAACCGCCTGTTGCCGGTTTTGAACCTGCAAATTTTCTATCTCCTGCCGGCTTGTCAGTAAAACCCCGTTTTGATTCAAAGTTTCTTTTCGGACTATCATCGCCGCTGTTCATGCCGGAATAGGGTTTGTTACGCGGAGTGAAATCTCTTTTATCGGTTGATGAATCGCCACCGTAAGTTCTTTTTGGCCGGTCATTGTCGGCGGTTGGCCTACCCGAATAAGGCTTATTGCGCGGTGCAAAATCTTTTTTACCTCCTGCATCTCCGCCACCCCGATAGCTATCGGGGCTTCTTTTCGGGCGATCATCCTCACTTCCGGTTGGCCTGCCCGAATATGGCTTATTACGCGGAGTGAATGCTTTTTTATCACCGGACGAATCGCCGCCGTAACTTCTTTTGGGTTTTTCGTCATCCCCGGTTGGCCTGCCCGAGTAAGGTTTACGGGGGCCATAGCTTTTCTTTTCAGCGCCTGTTGAAAACGAACTTCTTTCGGCAGCAGGCCCACTTGAATATCTTTTTTGGGAATTATCGTTGCTGGGCCGCTCCGTGCTTTTGGAAGAATTAGCACGGGAAGAAGAAGATCGTTTATTATCATCCCTTTTTGAGGGTTTTCCCGATCTGCCATTCCTGTCGTCGCGACTGTTTGTTGGTCTCTTAAATACCATGTTTTTTATGTTAGCGCTTTCGCAGCGTGAAGGGGCAAAGGTAGCCTTTTTTGGCGATTTTTTGGCGAGTTATTAACATTTTTTCATCGGTTCAAAAACCGCGTTTGCGCCTGTTTAAACGCCGTTTTTTGGCCTTTTTTTAAAAACTCAAAACACTAAGGTTAATATAAGTGTTTGACAGAGTGATATATAAACCATACCTTTGCCAAACATTTAACAAAATGTATCGTTCTATGAATAGAAAAAAAATGATGAAAAAACACTTACTTACGTACTCCGTGATCCTGGTGCTGGCTGTCATTTTAAAACTTAATATTTGCAGTTCAACGGTTGAAAAACCGGCAGGTATTAACCGCCACATTCCCAGGTTTATTGCTATCAACAATACTACCGCAAGTGATTATAATTTCGCTAATGAATCCTTACCCTCTAATAGTGCCGTCTACCGCAAACTGCAAAACTCCCTTAGAAAACACAATTATAGTAATGTCGGGTCTCATATTCTGCAAATTAAGGCAGGAGAACTGTTCCCTGTAATTGAGCCTATATTAAAACGTTTTGGCATTCCTGACGATTTTAAATATTTGCCATTGGTCGAGTCGGGTTTACACGAGGGCACTTCAACGAGGGGCGCCGCCGGTTTATGGCAGTTTATGCCCGGTACCGCGCGTACTTATGGCCTAAAGGTTGGGCACGGGGTTGATGAACGGAGGAATGTCCGAAAATCAACCATAGCCGCCTGCAAGTACATCAGGGAGCTGTATGCCCAGTTTAACAGCTGGACTCTTGCCGCAGCTGCTTACAACAATGGAGAAATTAAGCTGGCAAAAGCAATGAACCGGCAAAATGAAGACAATTATTTCCGGATGAAGCTTAACCGCGAAACTGCCAGTTATGTGTACAATTTGATAGCTATGAAAGCAATTATTGCCGATCCGCAGAAATATGGATATGGTGGTTATTACGCTCATTTACCGGTAAATAATTTTATGGCTTATAATTGATCGCAACAAAAAAATAGGATTACGGAGCACTAAAAGCCCGGTTTGCCCAGATGGCAGGCCGGGCTTTTTTGTGTATATTTGCGGGCGATTTTAATGAGTGAATCAGCGAATGGGTGAGTGAGTGATTTTGTCATTCACACATTCGCTAATTCACTCATTCACACATTAATTTATGAATGAAAAACCACTCGACCTTGGCGAGCAAAGTGAAGTTGAAGTTTACGGAGCCCGGGTACATAATTTAAAAAATATTGATGTTTCTTTTCCGCGCAACCAGCTGGTGGTTATTACCGGGTTGAGCGGCAGCGGGAAATCGTCCCTGGCATTCGATACCATTTATGCCGAAGGGCAGCGACGCTATATGGAAACATTTTCGGCCTACTCGCGCCAGTTTATGGGCGGCATGGAACGGCCCGATGTGGATAAAGTTTCGGGCCTTAGCCCGGTTATAGCCATCGAGCAAAAAACTACCAGTAAAAATCCCCGCTCAACCGTAGGCACCATTACCGAGATATACGATTTTATGCGCCTGTTGTTCGCGCGTACCGGTGAAGCTTATTCGTATGTAAGCGGCGAGAAAATGGAGCGCATGAGCGAGGACCAGATACTGAAAACCATATCTGAACGGTTTAACGGTGAGCCGGTAAACATTTTAGCCCCGGTAGTAAAAGCCCGCAAGGGCCATTACCGAGAACTGTTTGAACAAATACGCAAGCAGGGTTATTTAAAGGTTTGGATAGATGGCGCCATTGCCGATGTGGAACCTAAAATGCAGCTTGACCGCTATAAAATACATGATATTGATATTGTGGTTGACCGCCTGCAGGTAAGCGACGAGAACAGCAAGCGTTTGCATACCTCAATACAAACCGCGCTAAAAATTGCAAAGGGAATTATCAGGATAGGAGATAAAGACAATAACGTAGCTTACTTCAGCAAGTATTTGATGGACCCGGTTTCAGGCATATCGTATGACGAGCCACAACCGAATACCTTTTCGTTTAATTCGCCTTATGGCGCCTGCGAAAAATGCAATGGCCTTGGTTATATTTTTGAGGTGGATGAAGCTTCGGTAATTCCAAACCCTAAGCTGAGTATATTGAACGGCGGCCTCGCGCCGCTTGGCGAATACCGCGAAACATGGATATTCCAGGTGTTAAAAGCGCTGGCAAAAAAATATGATTTCGCGTTATCAACGCCGATAGATAAACTGGATAAAGACAAATTGGATATCATACTGAACGGCACCAGCGAAATGGTAACCGTAGCGGTTGAGTATAACAAATGGAACGTACAAAGCTACCAGGTAAGTTTTGACGGCATTATCCGTATGCTGGAAGAACAGCAGGAGCGTCGCGGCGATGAGGGCATGGACGATATGGAAAACTACCGCGTATTAAGAACCTGCCCCGTTTGTGATGGCGCCCGGTTAAAAAAAGAGTCGCTGCATTTTAAGGTAGATAACAAAAATATTTTTGAGCTGGCCTGTATGGATATCTGCACCCTGCAGGATTGGTTTAGTAAGCTTGAGGACCGCTTAAGCGAGCGCCAGAACGTTATTGCCAAAGAGATTTTAAAAGAAATACGCGCCCGCATAGTGTTTTTAATGGATGTAGGCTTAAGCTACTTAACGCTCGACCGTACGGCTAAAAGCTTATCAGGCGGCGAGGCGCAGCGCATACGGCTGGCCACGCAAATTGGCTCGCAGCTGATGAACGTAATGTACATTTTGGATGAGCCGAGCATCGGCCTGCACCAGCGGGATAACGAGCGTTTAATAAAAGCCCTCAAAAACCTGCGTGACCTGGGCAATACGGTTTTGGTTGTTGAACATGATAAAGAAATGATACTGGAAGCCGACCATGTTATTGACATGGGCCCGGCCGCGGGTGTACACGGCGGTGAAGTGGTTGCGCAAGGCACCCCAAAGGAATTAATGGCGAAGCATACACTAACCACATCCTACATCAATGGCGAACGCGGCATCGCTATTCCGAAATCAAGGCGTGAAGGTAACGGCAAATTCTTAACCCTTAAAAAAGCTTCGGGGCATAATTTAAAGAAAGTTACGGTCGATTTTCCGTTAGGTAAACTAATCGGTATTACAGGCGTATCGGGCAGCGGAAAATCAAGTTTAATAGCCGAGACCTTATACCCTATTTTAAACCATCATTTTTTCAGGGCCAAAAAGCACCCGCTGCCCTATGAAAAAATTGAGGGGTTGGAGAATATTGATAAAGTAATTGAGATAGACCAAACCGCCATAGGCCGCACCCCCCGCTCAAACCCGGCAACTTATACCGGTGTTTTTTCGGATATACGCAACCTGTATGTAGCCCTGCCCGAATCAAGGATACGCGGGTACAAACCCGGCCGCTTCTCGTTCAATGTAAAAGGCGGGCGCTGCGAAACCTGCCAGGGCGCGGGCATGAAAGTTATTGAAATGAACTTTTTACCTGATGTGCAGGTGCCCTGCGAAGAATGCGGCGGCAGGCGCTACAACCGCGAAACTTTGGAAGTGCGTTACCGCGGCAAATCCATCAGCGATGTTTTGGATATGAGCATTGAGGATGCCGTTCCTTTTTTTGAGCATATCCCCTCCATCTACCGTAAGGTTAAAACCTTGTTGGATGTTGGATTGGGATATATACGCTTGGGGCAATCATCAACCACTTTATCGGGCGGCGAAGCACAGCGGGTAAAACTGGCTACAGAGCTATCAAAAAAAGATACCGGCAATACCTTCTATATTTTGGATGAACCCACAACCGGGCTGCATTTTGAAGATATAAACGTACTGTTAGGCGTATTATACCAGTTGGTTGATAAAGGCAATACCGTATTAGTAATTGAACATAACCTGGATGTAATAAAAGTAGTTGACCATGTAATTGACCTGGGCCCGGAAGGCGGATCTGGTGGTGGTAATATTTTATTTTCAGGTACGCCGGAAGGGTTATGCAAAGTAAAGGAGAGTTTTACGGGGCAGTTTTTGAAGAAGGAGATGGGGTTATAATAATATGTACGGAAAGTTGTACATATAAATAATTTGACTTATCTTTATTAAAATTTACAAGTATGCAAGTCACAACATATACATCCTTTAGGCAACAATTGAAATCCTACTTAGATAAGGTTCGGAATAATCACACACCATTATTTGTTACGAGTGCAAATGGTGAAGATGTTGTTGTACTTTCAAAATCCGATTACGAAAGCATGGAAGAAACCTTTTATCTGCTTAAAAGCCCGGCTAATGCAGCAAGGTTATTAAAAGCAATAGAGGATTATGATAAAGGGTTAGGTCAGGAAAGAAGCCTTATCGAAGAATGAAGATAGTTTTTCTTGACCAGGGATGGGAAGATTATTTGTATTGGCAAAATACAGATAAGGCCCTGTTAAAAAAAATCAACGTATTAATAAAAGAAATTGAGCGCACACCATTTGAGGGCAGTGGCAAACCCGAATTGCTAAGACACAACCTGGCGGGATATTGGTCGCGCAGGATCAACCTCGAACATAGATTAATTTACAAAATTGATAAGGATACGGTTATTATTTATCAATGCAGGTATCATTATTGATATAGGTAACCTGTAAAGTTATTTAGCGGTGTCATTGGCTTGCCCCGTTTTTTTGTAACATTGCACAAATATTTTATCATTGACCAAAGCCGCTAAAAAAACACTTTCCTACCTGTTTAAAGCCACCATATTGGTTTTGGCCTTTTTATATATTTATCACCAATATTTAGAAAAGCGCGATAGTTTAAAACAGTTTGAAGTTTCAATAGTTCACCTTGATCATACGCAGGTGGCCGTTATTATGTCGGCAGTGATGATTTTGATGTTTGCCAATTGGATAACAGAAGCGTTAAAATGGCAGTACTTAACGCGCAGGCTGGCGCCA
>JABDBW010000065.1 GCA_013288485.1 Bacteroidota bacterium | reverse complement strand
ATGGCTACCCGCCCGGTAAACTTACCAAACGACGGCAATATGGCCTGCCTGCTGCCAAATGCAAAACAGGGCAGGGTTATGCTTTGGCGCCCCTTACCCGTTAAATTTACGCCGGGGTGTATATGGCCGCAAAAAACATAAGCTTCTGAAGCTTTCAATTCAATATTATTTAACGGGTGGTGCAGCAGTAAAAAAGGCCCTATGGAAAGCGCGTTATGCAGGCTGATGTTAATGCGGTGGTAATGGCTGTCGTGCACAATATCATGGTTGCCGCGTATCAGCCGGATATCCAGTTTGGGGAACTGCTGTCGCCATAGCGCGAACCAATCCCAGTCGGCATTCATATCGCTATGGAACAGGTCGCCCAGGAATATTATTTTTTGAGGCCGGTATTCATCGATCAGGTCTGATAGTACCGCCAGGTCGCCCTGTTCCATATCGCGGGGCACGGCTATACCTGCTTTACGGAAATGCCCCACCTTGCCTAAATGCACGTCAGCAGCTATAAGGGCCTTTTCCTGCTGCCAGTAAATGGCGCGCTGCGGCAATAATAAAAGGTCCTGGTTTAATAATTTAAAGGGCATACCCGTGCTTGTGGCCATAGGATGCAAAGGTAATGATATCGGATATTAAAATAATAAGTGCAGTTTTTACCGCGCACAAAAAAGGGCCGAAACACTCTCGCAGTTTTCGGCCCTACATCTACCTATGAAAAACAACCCTTTGGAAGGGCATATACATTCATTTCAAAGCAAATGCCAATCGTAACGGTTGTATTACATCAACCTAAATAATGGAGAAAGCGGCGGGCTTAGTTTTTTGAGCAGGGAAATCATTTTCCCTTTTAGGGTAAATTTTACACCGCCCTCTGCATGATAATAATAAATAAATGTTGAAACTATACGTGGTTAGTATTGTTAGCAAAGATATGGAGTACAATACGTATATGTTAGCGGCCGATCCGAATAACGCTTATCGTGACATCATTCATTCGAGAGATACGAACCTTAAGATCCGGGTATATTGCCTTGATGATGAAAGGTTTGAAGCCAATACCAATGAGATACAACTATTTGGGTACGCAAATGGTAAATTATACGCGTTTGAAACAATCGATATTTCAGCAGACGACGCACTGGATGTGGTAGGCGCCATACAATGGTATGCTGATTATATTGAGTATCCCGAAATGGAAATATTACCCGAGGACCCGCGCCCGGGCAATAGTATGGCAGTATAGTGATCCTCACCCAAATTAAAAGGCCATGTCTTTTTATCGGGGTAACTTATTGAATAGTTACTACAATTTTACGAATAACATTATTACCAAAATCGGCAACATAAAGATTGCCTTGCGCATCGAGCGCTATGCCCTGCGGATTACTGAAAAGGGCCGCTGAACCAACCCCGTTTGAAAATCCTGTAGTATTTTGAGCTCCGGCTAACAGGTACAGCACTTTTGAAGAAGTAATTTCAAATACCCGCCCCGAACTATCTGTAACAAATAAATTGTCCTGCGCATCAACGGCTACTCCTGTGGGAACGCCAAGCAGATCGGGAAAGTTACCGCCACCTACATAAGTGGTAACATATCCGTCGGTAGTAACTTTTCTTATCGCCCTGTTATTTTGATCAACTACAAAAATATTCCCTTGCGGATCAATTGCCATGGCTACCGGGTGGTCAAATAATGCAGTATTAGCGTCTCCGTCAACAAATCCGGGAACCGATGGTTGGGGAAATCCGTTAATAGCCAAATAGCCGGTATATTTGCTTACCACACCGGCAGGCGTTATTTTACGGATCAGGTTATTACTGCGGTCGGCTACATATACGTTTCCCTGCGCGTCAACCACTGTTGCCTGCGGATTAAAAAATTCAACAGTCGAACCTGTTCCATCCACATAGCCGGTAAATCCATTTCCTGCTAATGTGCTTACTATGCCTCCGGGGGTAATTTTACGGATAACATTATTGCCGAGATCTGCAACAAAGGTATTTCCCTGTGCATCAAACGATGTGCCTTTTGGCCCATAAAACTGGGCAGTTGAGAGAGGCCCGTCAGCATACCCGATGGTTGGGTTTGTTAGCGTGTGGGTTGTCCCGGTTGTTGTAACTGTTCTTATCAGGTTATTAAAGGTATCGCTTATATACAATAGTCCCGAGATTGAATTATAAGATAAATACTGGGGGCCATCAAATAATGCACCGGCACCCGAGCCATCCGCATACCCCGAATTCCCGCTGGTACTGCCGGCAATAGTGGTTACCGTGCCAATTGGAATGGCAGATGTGGCATTGGTTTTAAAGGTTATTACACCGCCATACCCGGGCCCCGAAGTACCTACGGCGTATGCCCTTAAATAATAGGTAGTATTAGGCGTTAACCCCGTAAGCTTGCTTACCCAATGAATAGCTATACTATCCTGTGTCCTTGAATCGGCAATAGTAGGCAATTGGTTAGTAGAACTCCAGCATACCCCATTTGAGGCTATATTATCCACGTTAAAACGCAGGCCGCCGCTTATTACCGAAGTTGAGGTTAACTGGCTTACGGTATTGTTTGTTCCGATAAGAGGTACGGGATATGAGGTATTGGCCGTGTCTTTTTTACAACCGGATACGGATAAAAGAGCAGCTATAAATATTAAGGTTAAAAAAGTGCCTGGTAGCGATTTTTTCATGAGTATAAAATGATATTACAAATTTATTAGTCGGGCCCGCCTTTCCTATATATCGGCCGCTATTTTATTTTTATGCGGCTGCAAAGATAGTTGTTTATTACGGCTTTAAAACTAATCTGTTATTAATGCTGTTTTGGTTTACAAAAATAATTTTTAAATATAATTTATTCAAAGCTATTTAAGCCGCCTCCCTAACCGCAAAGCCCATTTTTAACAAAAATTAACATTAATGGGCCAATAATAGTTAAAGTAAAACGATGCAGGCAGTGTGATTAGTATGTAATTTAAAACCAGGCCCCCGAAAACTTGTTGTATTATTTTAAGCGTCACTTATAATGAAGTTTGTTTTTTTTCTGTTTGCGATCATGTTTTTTTCGGTTTCTGTTGCCCAAAAACATTCACTTTTACAACATGGTTTGGTTTTTGGCGACAGGCCGGGTACAACCGCTATGGTTGATGCTTCAAAACTGGAAGCCTATATGGACAAAAAAATAAGGATAAGCACTACCATAAGGGGAAAAGTTATTAAAGTAACCAAACAAAAAGGGGGCTGGTTTAACATAGATGCCGGCAATGGCCGAATTATAGCCGCGCATTTTAAAAATTATGGAATAAATATACCCGCCGGCCTGCAGGGAAAAATGGTAATAATTGAGGGTGTAGCCCAAAAACAAATTATTGCTGATGACCTGCAGCACTTTGCGGGCGATACGGTAACAGGCAAAAAGCAGCATTCATTAAAAATTGATCCTAAACGGAGATTAACGTTTGAAGTGAAAGGGTTGATGGTGGAGTAGTAGTGAGGTAAAAGGTTAAAGGTTTTAACTAAACAAAGGTAGCGTCCCTCGTTAATGCTAATGGGTTAAGATCAAGATAATCGATAAAAAGTTCTTTTACTTTCTGCTCAACCTCTTTTTTATTTACAGTAGCCGAATCCCTTCTTGATTTTAAATAATGCTCTCTTGAAATTTTATTGGCAAGATCGCCTACTGTATTGGCACGCAGTTCCTTACCAAAAATATCCGCGATTTTTAAGCCAACAATCGATAATAATATTCCAGGTACTCCTATTTTCCATGCAAAAAAGCATTCGATTATAAAAACTATCAACAATAATACTAATGCTCCCACAATCCATTGTTTGGGTTGTAATATATGTGTCTTGAATCCTAATTCACTTTCAATATCTGCAATTATATTAAGCCGATTATCCCGTGACAACAACTCCGCCAAACTTGTTTTTGGTCGTATGTCATTCTTATTAACGTTTACAACATTGGATATAGCGTTTCGTAATTTATAAAAAGCCTGCTGCGTTGTGCAACTTTCCGAATCACCCAACTTAATTTGGCCAACAACGATGTCGCAAAACTGACCAAATGTGGTTACATCGATAAACAATGTTCTATTGAAATGTATATTAAAAGACGTTTCAATCTTTATCAAAACATCGTCAATGTCTAAGGGGTCAACATTTTTAAATATACCAGTTCCTTTCGTCATGACAGTTTATTGTTTACCTTTCGCCTTTTACCTTTAACCTTCCAGCCTCAGCCTTACCTGCTCAAATACATCGACTTCTCTTTATACAAATGCCTGAAATAAGGATCCTGTAAGTCGGGTATAAAGCGGATTGCTTCGCCGGTTGATTTCATTTCGGGGCCAAGTTCTTTTTCTACTTCCGGGAATTTATCAAACGAGAATACTGGCTCTTTAATAGCATAACCTTTTAGTTTGCGCACAATGGTAAAATCTTTCAGTTTATTTACCTCAAGCATAATTTTGGCGGCAATATTAATATAAGGCACATCGTATGCTTTCGCTATAAAGGGCACGGTACGGGATGCGCGCGGGTTGGCCTCAATTACATAAACTTTATCATCCTTAATGGCAAACTGTATATTCAGCAAGCCACGCACATTTAAAGCGTTTGCTATTTTAATGGTATATTCTTCCATTTTACTAATACTGTTCGCAGAAAGGTCAAACGGGGGAAGTACCGCGAATGAATCGCCGGAGTGGATACCCGCAGGCTCAATATGTTCCATCATGCCTATAATATGCACGTCGTCGCCATCACTTATCGAATCGGACTCCGCTTCTGCGGCACGGTCAAGGAAATGATCTATCAAAACGCGGTTTCCCGGCAAATTTTTTAATAAACTAACCACCGCTTTTTCCAGGTCCTCATCATTAATAACAATGCTCATACCCTGTCCGCCCAAAACATAACTTGGGCGCACCAGTACCGGGTAACCCACCTCGTGCGCAACTTCCAGGGCTTCCTCGGCGCTTTCGGCTACACCGTATTTTGGGTAAGGAATATCCAGTTCTTTCAACAGGTCCGAAAAACGTCCGCGGTCTTCGGCAATATCCATATTATCGAACGAGGTACCAATTATCCTGATACCATGCTGATGCATTTTTTCGGCCATCTTGAGCGCGGTTTGCCCGCCCAACTGAACGATTACCCCATAAGGTTTTTCCAATTCAATGATCTCGCGTACATGCTCCCAAAAAACAGGCTCAAAATATAGCTTATCGGCCATATTAAAATCGGTTGATACAGTTTCGGGGTTACAGTTGATCATGATCGCTTCAAAACCCGCCTCTTTGGCGGCAAGTAAACCATGTACACAGCTATAATCAAACTCAATACCCTGGCCAATACGGTTAGGGCCCGAACCTAATACAACGATCTTTTTCTTGTCGGACACGATAGACTCATTCTCGCCCTCGTAAGTTGAATAATAATACGGCGTTTTGGCAGGGAACTCGGCAGCGCAGGTATCAACCATTTTATATACACGTTTAATGCCCAATTCCTTCCGGCGCAGATAAACATCTTCCTCGGTAGTATTATTATGCAATATATAAGCTATCTGCGCGTCCGAAAATCCTTTTTGTTTCAGAGTAAATAGAAAATCTTCAGGGATATTACTTATTGAATAGCGGCGCAGTTCGATCTCCAAATTCACCACATCCATGATCTGGTTCAGAAACCAGCGGTCAATTTTAGTAGCTTTTCTAACTGATTCTATCGGCACGCCCAAACTCAGGGCATCATAGATGTGGAACAACCTGTCCCAGCTTGGGTTTTCCAGGCTGAACATAATTTCTTCGAGGTTGCGGCTTTGCTTGCCATCGGCGCCTAACCCGGCGCGGCCAATCTCTAAACTCTGACAGGCTTTTTGCAGTGCTTCGATAAAGCTGCGGCCAATACCCATTACCTCGCCTACCGATTTCATTTGCAAACCTAAAAGACGGTTAGCGCCTTTAAATTTATCAAAGTTCCAGCGGGGTATTTTAACAATAACATAATCAAGCGTTGGCTCAAAATATGCTGATGTTGTTTTAGTGATCTGGTTTTCTATTTCATCCAGGTTATAACCGATGGCCAGCTTCGCAGCGATCTTGGCTATAGGGTACCCCGTTGCTTTTGAGGCTAATGCCGATGAACGCGAAACCCGCGGGTTAATTTCAATGGCTATAATGGCCTCGTCGGCAGGGTTAACCGAGAACTGTACGTTACATCCTCCCGCGAAATTGCCAATGGCACGCATCATTTTGATGGCCTGGTTACGCATTTCCTGGTAGCAGCGGTCGCTAAGCGTCATGGCCGGGGCCACGGTTATCGAATCGCCGGTATGGATGCCCATCGGATCGAAGTTTTCGATAGAACAGATAATAATTACATTATCATTATTATCACGCAGCAACTCCAGCTCATACTCTTTCCAGCCCAAAACAGCCTGTTCCACTAACACCTCGTGCGTTGGCGATGCCTGCAGACCGCGGCTTAGCGCGGCGTCAAAATCTTCTTTTCTATGTACAAAGCCTGCACCTTTACCCCCCAAGGTATAGCTTGGGCGTATTACTAAAGGGAAACCAATAGTTTGCGCTGCTTCCTTACCTTCTAAAAACGAATTTGCAATTTTTGAAGTAGCCACGCCAACGCCAATATCAACCATTAACTGGCGAAAGGCTTCCCGGTTCTCTGTTTTTTCAATAGCGGCTAAATCAACGCCAACAATCTTTACACCGTATTTCTCCCAAATGCCACGCTCGGCTACACTAATGCAAAGGTTCAAGGCTGTTTGGCCTCCCATAGTAGGTAGTACAGCATCAATCTTTTGTTCCTGTAATATCCGCTCAATACTTTCGGGTTCAAGTGGCAGCAGATATACATGATCGGCTATAACCTTATCCGTCATAATAGTAGCCGGGTTACTGTTGATGATGGATACGGAAATACCTTCTTCTTTTAACGACAGCGCGGCTTGCGACCCCGCATAATCAAATTCACAGGCCTGGCCAATAATAATAGGGCCTGAACCAATAATGAGTACGGATTTTATGGAATTGTCTTTGGGCATAGTTTCTTTAGTTGATGGTTCATGGTTCATAGATCATAGTACTGGCTTGGGCCATGAACTATGATCTATCTGCTATGAACTAAATTCTATGCGCTGAAAGCGAAAATCCCGACTTCAGCGTCGGGATGCAAAGATAGAAAAATACAGGTATTCGGGGTTAATTTTTTATATTAATCATATTTTGGTTTGAGAGTGTTTTTTTTGAAATGGTAAGACGTTTAGAGCGGGTATGTAAAAACCTATTTCGGGACGGCACAACCTGGGCCCCAAAAGTTTTCAAATATAAAAAACCGCATATTCTAAAAACCAGAGTTAACCTTTACAAAAACATTCCTAAACATTTCATCGCGTTTTCATGTAATATAACCGATATTTACTATTGAAATAATTACTAACTTACCGGTCATGACAAAGAAAGTGTTATATATTTCGATCGTATTGCCGTTGTTTATTTCTGCCTGCAGTATGTTGCAGTCTATCGTTAAATCCACCTTTCCGTATACGGCAACTTTAATGATCCCTGCCAGCGCCCAGCCCGACAAAAGTTATGCGGCAGTAAGTTTAGCCACCAGTTTTGACCAGAGTTTTTCAAAAAGCGGTAATAACGCGAATAAAGTTAGCGAGGTAAGTATTATTTCGGCCAAACTGCAATCAACAGCGCCGGCTGATTTTAATTTAGGTGATCTGAAGTCGGTAAAGGTATATATGTCAAAAGAAGACGAAAAAGACGAGGTTTTGGTAGCCTCGCGCACCGATATAATACCCGGTACGGGCAATGTGATGACTTTAGATATAGATAACTCGCATTTTTTAGACCCACTGGTACGTGAACGCGATATAAGAATAAAAATGGTTTATGAATTACGAAAAAAAACGGGGGTTGATGTAAGCGTACACCTGGTGCTGGGGATTAACGCTTATCCGGCAAAATAATAACTACTATATCAGTTTATTATCCGTATCCGGAAACACCGAAACAGGTTCGTATTTACGCGCTTCGTCCATCTCCATAAAGGCGAACGACATAATAATTACGATATCTCCAACTTGTGCCAGCCTTGCCGCCGCGCCGTTCAAACATATTATTCCGCTGGCACGTTCGCCTTTTATTACATAAGTTTCAAAACGGGCGCCATTATTATTGTTAACCACCTGCACCTTTTCGTTGGCAATAATATTTGCCGCATCCATCAAATCCTCATCAATGGTAATACTACCTACATAGTTTAGCTCGGCCTGCGTTACTTTAGCGCGATGAATTTTTGATTTTAATACCTCTATAATCATGGGGCAAAATTAGTGTTTTATAGTTGATGGTTCATAGTTGATAGTTCATAGCACCATTACCTTTATTAATTATGACAATTCTGTAATAATCTCTATACCATGAACTATCAACTATGAACCATCAACTAATAAGCACATTATCAATCAATCTCGTTTTACCAACTTTAGCGGCTACCAGGGCGACTATTTTTTGGGTGTTATTATCTGCGGGATGTAGTGTATCTCCATTTGCAATTTCAAAATAGGCCAGTTCAACACCGGGTTCATTGCTGATAGCTTTTTCTGCATCGTGTTTTAACTGTGGTATATTATTGGGATTAAAATTTTTCTTTACCCAATTCAATGTTTTTGATAAGATCAGCGCATGTTGCCTGTCATCTGGTGTTAAATGAATATTCCTTGAGCTCATGGCAAGGCCATCGGGCTCGCGTTGTATAGGGCACATCACAAGTTTAACGGGCAAATTCATTTGGGCAACCATACGGCTGATGACCAAAAACTGCTGATAGTCCTTTTGTCCAAAATAAGCGGTATCGGGTTTAATTAAATTAAACAGTTTATGCACCACCTGTGTAACGCCCTGGTAATGCCCCGGCCTGAATTTTCCTTCCAGCATACCCTCCAGCTCGCCTATGTTCAAATGCCAACTCTCATTGCCGGCATACAGCTCGCCCACAGCAGGGTTAAACAAAATATCGCAATTAACCTGTTCCAGCTTTTTTATATCGTCGAGAATAGGGCGGGGATAAAGCTCAAGGTCTTTAGGATCATTAAATTGCTTGGGGTTAACAAAAATACTGCATACCACCGTCTCGCCCCGCTGCTGCGCCTGTTGTATTAACGATAAATGCCCCTCGTGAAGGGCGCCCATGGTTGGCACCAGGCCAATAGCAGCTCCACCAGCCCTTAATTGTGCCAAATATTGCTGAAGTTGGTTTGTAGTGGTAAAATTTTTCAATATAATGTATTATAAAAGGGGGTGAAGTTGCACAAATCATTAAAAATAACCAAAACTTAGTTGCGTAATCGATGGAAAGTTCATATATAATGCTTATATTTGCAAACTCAAATTTTTTGGGTTCTTACATAATTTAAATTCTGATTTGGAGATGGGTAAATCTAAGCTTTTGTTTATAACTCATGAAATGTCGCCTTTCCTTGAACTCTCAAAAATTTCTGAAATCACACGTCAGCTTCCGCAGGCCATGCAGGAAAAAGGGTACGAAATTCGTATCCTGATGCCGCGTTTTGGAAATATTAATGAGCGCAGGAACCGACTTCATGAAGTGATCAGGTTATCAGGAATGAATATCATTATTAATGATAACGATAATCCATTGATCATAAAGGTTGCATCTATCCCGGCGGCACGTATGCAGGTGTATTTTTTAGATAATGAAGAATACTTCCAGCGTAAGCATGTGTTTGAGGATAAGGATGGCGAATTTTACGCTGATAATGATGAGCGTATGATCTTCTTTTGCAAAGGTGCATTAGAAACAGTTAAAAAATTAGGCTGGGCGCCTGATGTAATTCATTGCCATGGATGGATGAGCGCCCTTGTTCCGGCGTATTTAAAAACCAGTTTTAAGGATGACCCTACCTTTAAAAACTCAAAGGTGGTTTATTCTATTTACGAGAATGATTTTACCGGGCAGATGAATGATGATTTTTCACGTAAAGCCATTATGGGCGATATGACCGAAAAGCATACAGCTATTTATAAAGCCGGTACAAATACAGCGCTTCATGAAGGCGCTATTTACTATAGCGACGGAATAGTGCTTGGCAGCGAAAATATAGATGAAGATGTGTTAAATAATGTTAAAAACAGCCATAAATCGATTTTAGAATTCAATTCTACCTCAGATTTCGAAAATTATTACAATTTTTACGACGAAATTGCCAATGAGGAATTGGTGAACGTTGTATAAGCTTTGAGATCATATATGAAATTTTTCAAATTAGACTTATTAACCCTGTTGATAAGTCTTTTTATTTTGAGTAGCTGTAAAAATCAGGATACCATTGGTTTGGGTGTAAATGCATCAAACCAGATAAACGGTAACCTTATAGACACTTCAACCATTATAATTAATACTATTCCGGAAGATAGCGTTGTAACCAGCGCATTGCCGGTTACGCCCCTATCTTATTTTAAAGATCCGGTATTTGGGACAACAGAATCTAATTTAGCCATTGACCTTAATTTGCCCGCCAGCATGGCATATGTTATTCCGCCCGGAACTATCGAAATTGATTCGGCTTTACTGGTATTAAGGTATGCCCCCGGTTTTTATGGCGATTCAATAGCATCAAGGTATAAGGCAAATGTATACCAGCTTAATGAAAGGCTGTTTCCTAATTCCACCTATCTCAATACAAAACACTGGAGTTACAACAGTTCGAATTTACTTGGCTCTAAATCATTTTTTTCAAGAACGGGCGATAGTATAAAAATCATTAACCCCGTAGCCGGAGGGCCCGATACCCTTGTAAAGGTTCCCCCGCAGTTAAGGATACCGATAAATCCGTCCTTTATATATAAAATATTATATAATGCAACGGCTAACCAACTCAACTCAAACCTTATTTTTAAACAAAATGTCAAGGGTCTTTATATCACCCTTGATAAAAATCAATCGGGCCCGGGCGGTACATTTATGTTTGCTTTAGATTCGGCAGCGGCTGTACAAATATATTACAAGAATAATGCCGGCACCGCTATTGATACTGTTATGTTATCATTGCCCAGCACATTACATGCTGCCGAAATTAAGCATACTTATTCACCGGCAATTCAAACAGAACTTAACAACACCACTACTTCAAGAAAAACATTTTACTTACAAGGTTTGGGAGGTTTAAGAGCTAAAATTAGTTTTCCTTATCTTAAAAATATAGTTAAAACTTTAGGCACTGACGTTGTAATAAACAGGGCCGAATTGGTAATTACCGCAAATCCGGGATCGACTATACCTTTTTTGCCGATACGTAAATTAGCTATGTACAGATACGATCTTGCCAACCAGCGGACATTGGTTGAGGATGCCTCACCTGCAGATCCCCGGGCATTTGGCCCCACCGGTCTCGGCGGTTTTTATAACGCCCCAACACAACAATATCATTTTGTAATAACCGCATATATACAAGACCTAATGCGTGGCGTGGCTCCAGACCTGGGGACCTTCATTGGCGTAGTTCCGAATGACCTTAGCAACAGCATAGCCGTTGCAGCGCAGGTTGATGGCAGAACATTTGCAGTAGGGGCAGATAAAACATCTCCTTATCGCATTAAACTGAATATTATCTACACTAAAATTGCAAAATAATAGTTATCTCTGTATAAAAATGCAGGTTAGTTAATATCAATTAAATTAATTGATATTATCATATAGCTGATTATTTTTGTAGATAACTCATTAAATTTTTTTTATATGTGCGGAATTGTAGGCTATATTGGCTATAGAGATGCCTATCCAATAATTATCAAGGGATTACACCGCCTGGAATACCGGGGATATGATAGCGCGGGCATAGCTTTGTTTGATAAAGGGCTTAAGGTTTATAAAAAAGCCGGAAAGGTTCGCGACCTTGAAAACTTTGTTAAGGATATAAAAATGACGGGAACTATAGGCATGGGCCATACCCGTTGGGCAACTCACGGAGCCCCAAGTGATCGTAATTCGCACCCGCACTCGTCTGGCAACCGCAGGCTCACTATTATTCATAACGGTATAATTGAAAATTATAGTGTTATAAAGGAAACTTTATTAGCTAAAGGGCATGTTTTTAAAAGCGACACGGATACCGAAGTTTTAATACACCTGGTTGAAGATATAGAACAAGAAACCGGTCTTGGCTTGCTTGAAGCGGTTAGGATAGCGTTAAATAAAGTTATAGGCGCCTATGCTATTGTTATAATGAGCGCCGATGAACCTGATGTATTAATAGCTGCCCGTAAAGGCAGCCCAATGGTAATTGGCGTGGGAAAAGATGAATATTTTGTAGCCTCGGACGCTACGCCAATTGTTGAGTACACCAAAAATGTGATCTATTTAAACGATAACGAGATAGCCTATATACACCGAAATGAATTGTTGATAAAAAATATCGATAATACTATTCAAACTCCATACATATATGAGCTGGATATGAAGCTGGAAATGTTAGAAAAAGGTGGATATGAGCACTTTATGTTAAAAGAGATATATGAACAGCCCCGGTCAATACGCGATTGTATGCGCGGCCGTATCTATCCCGAGCAAGGGAAGGTTCAGTTAGGCGGCATAAAAGAATATAAAGAAAAACTTAAAAATGTTGATCGGATCATTATTGTGGCCTGTGGTACTTCATGGCATGCGGGGCTGGTTGGCGAATATTTGATAGAAGAGTATGCCCGTGTTTCGGTTGAAGTGGAGTATGCTTCCGAATTCAGGTACCGCAACCCCATTATTACAGAAAAGGACCTGGTAATTGCTATTTCACAATCAGGCGAAACCGCCGATACTATGGCCGCGCTTGAACTTGCTAAAGAAAAGGGCGCTACCATTTTTGGTATTTGCAATGTGGTTGGGGCCTCTATCCCCCGCATTACCGACGCCGGGGTTTATACTCACGCAGGGCCAGAAATTGGTGTGGCATCAACCAAAGCATTTACAGCCCAGGTTACTGTTTTAACGCTAATTGCGTTTTATATTGCTCAGCTAAGGGGTACTATAACACAAAGTAAATTGGTAGAATATTTAACTGAACTGAACGAAATACCAACATTAGTTGAGCGTACATTAGAATGTAATGACCACGTTAAACACATAGCTGCCCTATTCAAAGACTCGAACAACTGCCTGTTTTTAGGTAGGGGCAGCTCCTTCCCGGTTGCGCTTGAAGGGGCATTAAAGCTTAAAGAGATATCTTATATACATGCCGAAGGCTATCCGGCTGCCGAAATGAAACACGGCCCTATAGCATTAATTGACGATGAGCTGCCTGTTATATTTATTGCCACAAAAAATTCATCTTATGAAAAAGTGGTTAGTAATATACAGGAAGTAAAAGCCCGTGGCGGCCATGTTATAGCCATCGTTTCTGAAGGAGATGTTGATGTAAAAAATATGGCCGAGTATGTAATTGAAATACCGCAAACAAACGAAGCTTTTGTACCCCTGCTGGCAACCATCCCATTGCAATTACTGGCATACCACATAGCGGTAATGCGCGGGTGTAATGTTGATCAGCCCCGTAACCTGGCAAAATCTGTTACGGTAGAATAATACCGCATCCATTACCTTGTAATAATATTATTAATAGTTAAAATCAATTTTTATTTATATTTGAATAGATTTTATCTATATGACGATAGTTCAACTTGAATACCTTGTTGCTGTTGATACTTACCGGAGCTTTGTGGCAGCGGCCGAGAAATGTTTTGTTACCCAGCCAACGCTCAGTATGCAAATACAGAAACTGGAAAATACATTGGGTGTTAAATTGTTTGACCGGGGTAAACAGCCCGTAACACCAACGGAAATTGGTATTGATATTATATACCAGGCCCGGATAGTACTGGCAGAAAGCGAGAAGATAAAGGAGATAGTTTCTGAAGGGCAAAAAGAATTATCGGGCGAATTGAAAATTGGAATAATACCAAC
>JABDBW010000064.1 GCA_013288485.1 Bacteroidota bacterium | reverse complement strand
TTTATACCATGCAGCGTTGGAGCAGGTTTATTTTTCGACTGCCAAACGTGAGATCATACTGGATAAGGTTACCTTTTTACCACGGTATAACCGGGCTGATTTTTATAAAAAAACCGGGGCATCGGGTGATATATTCAGCTTAAAATTTAAAAAGATCGCTATTAACAACATTGACCTGCAGCGTTTCTTACGCGATCAGAAATTATATGCCGGAACCATGAACATTTTCAATTCAAATGTGCAGATATACAGCAATAATGCCTTTAAAGGAAAAGGATCAATAAAAATTGGCAAAGACCCTCATCAGGCTCTGCAACGGGTAGCATTGGATATGAAGCTAAGCCGCCTGAATATCGGGCATACGGATATTATTTATTCTGAAACTGATGCAACCACCGGGCAAACCGGAATAATTACATTTAACAACACTAACGGCTATTTTTTAAATGTAACCAACGATGCAGACGTTAAAAAGAAAAACCCTTTTATGACGGCCCGCATAAATACCCATTTTATGAATGCCGCCCCATTACAGGTTAATTTTAAATTTAACCTGGATGCCAAAGACGGCGCATTTAATTATTCGGGCACATTAGGTAAGCTTGACGGGCGTATACTAGATAAACTGGTAAAACCACTGGCAATGGTACATGTACAATCTGCCGATGTTGATCATTTAAATTTTAATGTGAATGCCAATAATTACAATGGTAAAGGGCACCTTGAATTTTATTATAAAAACCTCAATATACAGCTGCTTAAAAGAGTAAATGGCCACGCAGAACTACAAAAACAGGGTTTGATATCAACATTGGCCAACGCGCTTATTATTGAAAAAGACAACCCGGACAAAAAAGGAAATTTCAGGCCGGGCCCTGTTGACCTGCAACGCGGGCCTTATGTATCGTTTTTTAGTTTTTTGTACCAGGGGTTGCTTAACGGGTTAAAGCCAAGTGTTGGCTTCGACAAAAAAACAGAAGTGAAGGTTAACAAAATTGTTGTTAAAGTAAATAACCTGGTTGATAAATTTAATAAATTTAAAGAGGCGCGACGGCAGAAAAAAGAAGCGCGCCAAAAAAAAGCGCCTGGAAAAAAAGGAAGCGAAATCATAAATAATTAATAAAGAAACCGATACTCATGGCGTTTAATTTTTCAAAGTATAAAAAGCATAAGACAGCACTTATCGCTTTCCTGGCACTTATAACAATAATTTTAGTTTCGGCTTTTTTAATAAACCGGTATTGGGAGCCTATTTTATCGAAAAAGGTAAAAAATATGGTACTAACCAGTACTGATAGCCTGTATAACATCAATTTTTCATCGGCTGAATTACATGTGCTGGAAGGTCGTATAATTTTATATAATATTGATTTTAAGCCTGATACCGCTGTTTATAATCGCCGAAAAACACAGCACCTGGCGCCAAATAATTTAGTTGAACTACATGTAAAGCGGCTTATACTGGCCAATGTTCATCCTTTTAAATTATACTTTAAACATATATTGGATATTGGCCGGATTACCCTAACCACCCCCGAGATACACTTGAGTTACCAAATGAATCAGGTAAAAGATACCTTAGTTAAAGATAATCGCACCCCATGGCAAAAAATATCAAAAAGTTTAAAGTACATCCATGTTGGCGATATATTTTTAAACGACGTCCATTTCAAATACAGCGATTACACCGGTAATAAACTCCTGGTATCTGAATTAAAGGAAATGAACCTGCAGGCTAATGATTTGCTGATCGATTCGGCAACCCAAACAGACAGGTCGCGCATGTTGTATTGCAAAGACATTGTAGCCGACCTGAATAATTATAAAGGTAAAACACCAGATGGCTTGTATACCTATACTATAAATAAACTAAAGCTTTCTACCCGTACCTCCCGGTTAAATGTGCAGGGCCTGGACCTTAAACCTGCACCTGCTTTTTTTAATAAAAGCAAGAAAAACCGCTATACCCTGCACCTTGATTCTATACAATTAAATAATTTTGATTTTTTAACCTATCATAAATATCGTTCGCTATTTGCGTCAAGCTTAATTATTAACCAGGGCACATTCGATCTTTTTTGCAACCCTGACACTACTAAGGCCAGAGCCAATAAAATAAAAAGCTTCCCCAACGTTGCCATATACGACCTGAAATCAGATATAAGAATTGACACCGTTGTAGTAAAGCACATCAATATTAGTTATAGCGAGTACAATACAAAACCTGGCAAAACAGGAACCATAACTTTTAATAATACTGCCGGAAAGCTATTAAACGTTACAACCGACTCCGCGGCGTTGAAAAAAAACAATATCAGTACAGCGCAGATAACCAGCTATTTCATGAACCATGGTAAGGTTAATGTATTTTTTAGTTTTAATTTAACCGATAAAAATGCCTCCCATAGCTATAAAGGCAGTTTAGGGCCGATGGACCTTGATTTGGTTAATCCCGCCACTATACCATTAGCTATGGTAAAAATAACATCGGGCAAACTCAAAGGGTTTTACTTTGATGTTAAAGCCAACAGCAAGATATCGAAAGGAAAGGTCACCATTTTATATAATGACCTTAAAGTAAATATTTTAGCGGCCGATTCTATAAACAAAAAACTGAAGCATAAGTTTGTAGCAACCCTATTTGCCAATGTATTTATATTGAAGCGCGACAACCCGGATGAAGCCGACGAAATACCACGGTCATTTAACGTGGTTTATAAGCGACCCAAAAATTCACCCTTTTTTAAATCCGCATGGCAAACTTTACTTGCCGCTATTAAACCTACTGTTGGTTATAGTACAAAAACGCAACAGGGGGTAAAGGAGCGGATTGCCCAAAATGTACTTAACAAACAGAACCGGAAAATAAAAAAGGCTTTAAGGATACGAAAACGCGCGGAACGCAAACAAAAAAGGGAATTAAGAAAACAGCAAAAAGAGGCGCAGAACAAAAGCGCGGTGAATGGGCAATAATTACTGTAGCAGCAATTTCAAGTTAACCCCAAAATTGGTAAACGATGTATTAAACGCCTGAGAGGTAAAGGGCTTGGTGAGGTTTGAATCATAAAACAAATTCAGGTTAAAACGCTGGCTGATACTGTAATCTATAGAGGGTCGGTAGGTAAGATTTTGTGCACCTGATGATACCTGCGCGGCGGTCACATCTGCCTGGTATATTAATGTTTTATTGTTCCGCAGGGAGAGATCAAGCTTGAAATTAATATCATTTTTCAATATAAAGTTACTAAATAACCCAAACGGGAACTTGAAATCCTTGGTTTTATAACCAAATCCAAAAGTTACATTATTTTCATTTTGCTGGGTAAGCTGGCTGTTCAGCATACTCAGGCTTAATGACCTGCTTTGTTTGTATTCAAAATTGGTGGTCATGTTATTTTTAAAACGTATATCAACGCCTATCAAGGGTACAAACATCTCGAGGATGTTGATCTGCGAAAACTGGTACAGGGGCAGGAAATCATTATTAGCATCCCTTGAACTTGCCGCGCCGTTACTTTCCTGGTATTGCAATAAGGTGTTATACCCGCTTACTGTGTAGGATGACTGGTAGCCGTGATGCAGATTAAATGAGTCGAACAGATCCTGGAAAAAAGGTATACGGCTCAGGCCGCTGTAATCTATCTGCCAGTTAGGGATGGATATACCCGGAAACTGGCCAAGGCTTGCACCCGAAACGCTTTTACCGGTATATGCCGCCAGGAAGGCTGGCACCAGCACATTTTGCGAGTTGGGGCCATAACCATCAGCATAGCCGTTAGCCACGCCTGATGAATTTGGATTGGTTCTTCCTAAACGTTGTGAGATCGTGGTCCTGTTATCCAAAAAGGTTTGAAAAGGCTTCGAGGTATTATTAACCCCGCTTTCTTTTGAAAATGCTGTTGCCAGCGAGAAATAGGAAACCGTGTAATCGCCAGTAGTTACCGGCGACAGGTTTTCAAAATCATTCGAGCCACTTAAATATTTAAAATTTGTTTGATACATATGGTCCTGTGTTTTATAGGCCCTTAACGTTATGAGCAATGAAGGTATGGGTTCAAGACTCGCCCGCAGTTGCAGGTCTTCTTTAAGCGTTGTTGCATATAACTGGTTTTGGAGGGTGTCGGCTGATATCCAGCCGCGTGCCACCGCCGTTTTGCGTATATCGGCCTGGCTTCCTACTAAAAAGCCTAAACCCGGAGAATTATAACTTAAATCTTCGCCAAACAAATTTGACTGCGGTAAATAACCCGGTAAAAATGTGCCCTCGGTACGGCTGTATGACGCGGTTATGGTTTTAATACCTGTTATAAAAGTCAATAAAAATTTGCTTATCCCCTCGGTCTTCGCAATGTTTGCCTGCTTTAATAAAGGTATTTTATTATATAAAGCAATAAAATTAAGCGAGGGGTCCAACTGTATTGTCCGGCTATTTTGTATGCTGTTGCCTACATTAAACTGGGGGTTGCCGATTGAAAATTCGGGCGCGGCCTGCCAGTTAAAGGTAGTGGTATAATTTGCCTTTAATGATGTCCAGTCCATTCCCGGTATTTTATTTAACGGTACTGCATATACCAGGTTAACGGTATGATTATAGTTGGTGGTGCGCCCCAGCTTGCGTATGTTTTCCCAAAGCGTATCAATTTTTAAACCGGTAAGGCGGCCGTTCGGTTCATCAACTACTGATAGGTTGGTAGCATCAACACTCAACGTTAATGATTTGGTAAGGTTCCATCCAAAACCATAAACCCGTGTTATGTTAAAGGTTTTATTATAGGTTGTTGGTATAAAAACAGGGTTATTGGGGTCATTGTTCCTTAAAATGTTTTCCGAGTAAAAACGGTCAAAATTAATGCTGAAGTTTAAGCGTGTAGGCGCGAGGCTTAAATTAATATCCCTTATCAGGGCAAGCATATTATTTTTTATTATTTTTTGAAAAGGGTTAAGGTATTTAGGCTGTTGGGTATAATTATAGGCTAATGATACATGATATGTTTTTTCAATATCGCTCTCCGTAGTAAAATCATGATGCAGGTATTCGGTAAAGGCGTAAGTTGCGTTAAAGTTTTCAATATCATATACATGCATCGGCGCTTTCGCGTCGGTCCTGTCCTTATGCACATTGGTAAAGTTGATGCTTTTACGCAGGGTATAGTCTTCGGCAGCGTTTTTTATCGAATCGCGCTGTTGGGTTGATGCGGCACCGCTAAGCGTTTGCTTTAACAAAATATCGGGCTGCGCCGGGTCATATTCGGGTGTATTTACCTGTTGCGAAACATTAATATACGCGGGTATCTTTATGCCGCTTTTAACCGGGAAAAATTTACCGATATCCATATTGGCAGATATATCATAAGATTGGACGTCGTTTAACGACCTATCCTCCAGCTTCGAATCAAGCGTACCAAAACCTGCCGTACTTTTATTTCCCGATACGGTAATATTAGCAAAATCGGCCAGTTTAAAATCTGCCCGACCTATGGCTGCCCAGCCGCCTTTATTATTAAAATCTGTGAGCCGCAGTTCATCAAACCAAACAATTGCCGATTTACTTAGCCCGTCATCAACCCCCGGGGCCGAATTGCCTTTGTAGGGGTTGCGTACCCCCAGCATAACCGTTCGTAAACGGCTCAGGTCGGGCATACCCATGATCGTGATCTTGTTATGCCCATCGGTAAAGGTGAACGGCATATTTGTGGGCCAGGGCTGCCCTTTATATTTGGCATTATTGCGCGCTATTTTTGCATTGGTTAATATAGACAGGTCAATATCCAGTTGATTAGCATCCGGCCATATCGAATTGGCATTGGTTGTACCTGGCAGTGTAACTGCTAATGGTATTTCATATTCATAATAATTGTCCTGGTAATCGGCCCCGAGGCGTATAAACGCGCTAACATCATTATCCTTTAACAGCGATTGATTATTGGCTTCGGCATGTATAAACATTTGCAGGTGTTTATATTGGCGCAGGTCATTAGAAAAAGTTTTAAACGCGGCCTGCGAATAACCATCGGTAAGGTTAGTTACATTTAAAGATAACGACTGCTCATTTAACTGGGTATTACTTTGCAGGTTATTATAATCGCGCTGCCGCTGAATGCCCGGTGGTACTACATAAGGTATGGGCACACGGTTACCGTTTTCCTCAATATTTACGGTTTCCACATTGATTACCGAATTATCAAGCGGCGGGTTAACAAGCGCGGGGTCGGCAATTACATTTAACGGGTTTTTCTCGGTATTAAAGGCCCGCCAATCGCCGCGCACCAACTCTAAGGTGGCAAAACGCAATACGGCGGTATCGGTAAAATTGGTCATGAACATCCGCATAAAACGGATAGCCTTAAAATCCTGTATGCCGCCCACTGCCGATGATGGCTGGGAAATAGGGATACGGAACTGGTACCAGGTAACTGATTGTGTGGTGCCATCGGCCAGTTTAACTTGTGAGGTCACTTTATCATTAACAAAATTTTGCCCCACTACCAGGTCCTTTGGCCGTATAGATACCTTGTATTGAAAATATTCATCATCCTGGTTCATGTTGTTATCACGGTCAATATCCTCCCCGTCAGGTAAAGAAGTGTTCGCCGAGGTTTGCAAACCAAGCAGCGCCAGCGATTGTTCGGCCGTTTTTGAATTACCTTCATTACCATTGTATTGACTGTACCGCTGCAAAATGTCGGCCTTTGCCTGGTCCAGGTTTGGCCCCAGGTAATACTGGTAATCATCTGATGAGGGGTCATTAGCAAAAGCGCTGGCTGCCTGCGCGCTCACCTTGCTTTTAACCTGCTGTACAATAGGGGCAAATTTAGCCTGTTCATCCGCGTCGCCCAGCCCATCCAAACCCACATCCTGTAGCTGGCGCGAGGCCGGGTCACTATCAAAAGCATTTACAACAGGCTGCGCTTTTGGCACCCTGCCCCACGCTGTAGTATCAACTGTACTCAGGTCGCCATTAACCGGCAGGCCGTTCTCTAAGCTTTTACGCCCGTCCTTTAATACGTCTTCTGATATGCTGCCCAGGTTAAAGTACAGGTCGCCACCTGCTGATGCCGGTTTGTAAATAAATGGGTCAAGTACCCAAAATTCGATGTACTCCACATTTAACGCTTGGAAATCATTGGTTGAGATGCCCCGGTAAATGCCCCCCCAGCGCGAAGCGGGGTTTTGCAGCGTACCATCTGTATTAATGCCCGTGGTAGTATAGTTATAAGGGCCGCGAACCGTAGGATAATAAGCCAGGTCGAGCGTTGATAGGGTTAAAGGCTGGCCAGTAACCGATTGTTTATATGGAAACACCTCGGTTTCTAAAACCTGCCTGGCATAATGATTGGATAGCTGCGCCCGCGTAACCGATGTTGAACCGGTATTGGTGTAAAATATAGGGTCGATATTATAAAATGCCAACCGCGCCCTATTAAAACCATAGGCCAGGTTATTAAACAATTGCGACTCGGGGAAAAGCAGCGGCGTAGCCGAAATTTGCCAGGTGTTAGCACTTTTAACATCAATTACCGACTGGCTGTTCTCGAAATCATCCAGGTAGGAAGTTCCGCTGTTTGACCCGGCATAATTGAGCGCGCTCGGGCTGCCGGGCAATAGCTCGGCAAACTCGCCGCTAAAATTTACCGACGATGGCATCTTGGTATGAATAAACGGTATTTTATCCACCAGGCGGGTAAGCAAACGCGAAGACGATGCATAATTTCCATCTACACCCCATATAGTGTTTGAAATAGACTCCTGCCCTATGGCTTCATTTTGCGATATTGGCTGTTCAGTAAGGTGCATTACCGTAGCGCCCAATGAAAGTTTTGGGCTTACTTTATAGTCAAACCTGGAGCCGTATAATGATTTTTGCTGAATGCCAAAAAGTTCGTTATTTTCTAAATTAACGGTAATGGGCTGCCCCGATGAAAGTATGGCCGTATTAATTACATTGAGGCGGCCAGCGCTGTAATCAATGGTATAGTCAGTACCTTCAACTAATTTTGAGGCACCGGCCGATACAATTACCGAACCCTGGGGTATATTAATGGCATTTAATTGGTATATACCACCGCCGCCCTGCGAACTATAGGTACCCTTAATAGTATACCGGTTTAGCTGCGGGAAAAACTGCTGCGCCACGGTTTTGGTCGAATCATACAGTTGCTGGTAAACATACCGGTTGATCAGGTCTACCTCGCCTGGATTAAATTGTTTGGCCAGGTCAGACCCAAAAGGCTCCAGCACCGGGAATATGATGCGCCCGTTTTGCGAATCAATAGTTACCCCCTCTAAAAAGTCAAAGTACCCGTCGGGCTGCTTTTCCTGTTTCTCATCCAGGTTATCCAACCCCGTCAATTGCAGCCAAAGTTTGCTTTTAGTGTTTTGCCCCTCTTCCATTATGGGTTTATCAATGCCTGATTTGTCATCCAAACGTGCCACCTGCAATTTGAAGCCGGTTGGGCTAACCTGGTAGGCATTCAGCGAATAAATATTTTTCATCATTAATTTCCAGGTAGGCAGGCTGGTTTTTAATATGGTATTTTTAAGTAATTTCAAATAAAGCACTTTTGGTGTTGTCGGGTCAACAGGAATATCGCTCGAAAATTCACCAACCTGGTATTGCTTCCCGTTATAGCTGTACTGGTAAGCAACCGCCAGCACTTCATCATTATTTAAAGGATAGTTAAGTGATATATAACCTAACTTCGCATTCAGGGTAAAGTCCTTATTAGCTATTAATTTTCGGGCATAAGTTAGCTTTGCATAGTTATCTGAACCACCATGCGCGGCAAAGTAGCTGATGAGCGAATTGGAGGCATCGTTGGTTAAGCGCGCGTTTGCCGGCAAGTTATTTAACAAAGAGTTTGATTGGTCTGTAAAACCGGGCCCCTTAAAACCCGCCGGGAAGCCCGAAAATCCAGCCCCCCCCTGTATTTGGGCCGTATTGTACGGAGTGTTTTCACCGAGGTCCATAAAGCCTACCACATCGCGCGAGTCGGCAGTTGCGTTGGTCCGGTTAGTGGTCCAGACCTCAATTTTTGTAATGTTAACATTTGAGCTGTTGATAGGGATATTAGCCAGCGCCCTGTTATAGTTATTACGGAAATACTGCGACAGGAAATAGTGTTTATTGGCTTCATAATCTGCAGCGGTTGCAGAAAAAGTGCCTTGTTGCCCCTGGTTGCTTATGGTTATTGTTTTTGATTGCGAACGCTGCTGCGATAAGATGGTAGTCACATCAAGTTTGCCAAACTTCAGTTTTGTTTTTACACCAAACAGGGCCTGCGTACCCGTAATTAATGTTGTATTTAAAGGCATGCTTACCGTACCTGCCTGTATTTCCTGGATGATCTCATCGGGGTGGCCCAAATAATCCAACTTTACCTGATTATCAAACTGAAACTGGGCATCGGTATTATAATTCGTAACGATCTTTAATTTATCACCTATATTACCCGTTAAATTAAGCTGAATATGCTGGTCAAAATTGAAATTGAACTGCTGGCGTTGTTTGGTATTGAATAACGGGTTTTCATTATCATTGATCTGCCCGGTCATTATCGCCTCAGCCGACCCCTGAGGTCTTATATCAATTAGGGAGCTGCCAAATATTCTTTCAAAAGTTTGGCTATGTACATTTATCGGGGGTATAAAACCCGGCTGTTGCTGCTGATAAGTATAATTATCCGCCAATTTTTTAAAGTAATCGCGCTTTTCGCCAAGCTGTATTAAATGCAGATACTCGGCAAAGGTAAGATATACGGGTGGGCGGAACAGTAAATTTCCTATGCGTTCATAAAGTACGTATTGATTGGTGGCCGCGTCATATTCGATAGTACGCGTTACGCCAAACGGAACAGTGTCAAAAACACCTTCACGCGATAATTCATTTCTTGATACGGTATAATTATAAGGGACTTTAACAGTTAATGAATCCTTTTTAAGGGCGGGTGCGGGTTTTTGTTGTGCAAAAGCATCTCCTAACCCGCAAAATGCAGAAATAAATAGTAAGGCAATAAGAAATTTATAAGTAAAATTCCCTGTCACAGTTCAAATTAAAATACACGTAATTATAAACTTTTTAAAGCAAACTTAATAAGCTGTTCAACAGTTAAAGCGTCACCATTTTTATTAATTTCCTGTTCTAATACTTTTTCGGCTGTGTTACGGGCAAATCCAAGCATAACCAGCGCGGCCAGGGCCTCTTCTTTAACCGTTTTATTTACCGGGGCCGTGTTTAATGTTTCACTGCCTTCCTTGCGTAATTTATCCTGGAGTTCTAAAATAACGCGTTGCGCCGATTTTGGCCCGATGCCTTTAATACGCTGTATCAAAGCAACATTACCGTTAATAATTGCCGCCTGTATTTCTACAGGAGTAACCGACGAAAGCATCATCCGCCCCGTATTTGGCCCTATGCCCGGTATAGATATCAAATGTAAAAACAGCCGACGTTCACCTTCATCGGCAAAACCGTACAACGTATGCGCGTCTTCTTTTACATGCAGCCAGGTAAACAGCTTGCAACGCTCGGCATTGGTCAGCAGCGAATAGGTATTTAAGGAAATATTAATATGATAGCCCACTCCGCCGGCATCTATCACCACATAAGCGGGGCTTTTAAAAACTAATCTTCCATCAATATAAGCGTACATGTTATTTGAGGTGAAAGGTAAAAGGTAAAAGGTAAAAGGTTTCAATACCTGCAAACCCTAATATTTTACTACTGCTAAAATTCATACTATTTACAATTAACATTTAATCTCTAATCACCCCCCCCTTCACCTGTGCGTCAACCACTGCTATCGTTATCATATTCACAATTTCACGTACCGAGCTGTCTAACTGTAAAACATGTACCGGTTTTTTCAGCCCTAACAATATAGGGCCAACCGCTTCGGCGCTTCCTATTTCCTGCAATAACTTATAAGCGATATTACCCGATTCAAGGTTCGGAAATATTAAAGTATTTGCCGCCCGGCCGTTTAAAGTTGAAAAAGGGAAATTATCGGTCAGCAGAGCGGCGTTAAGCGCAAAATTGGCCTGCATATCACCGTCGACCACCATACCCGGGTATTTTTCGTGTAATATACGCACAGCTTCTCTTGTTTTCTCGGGTATAGGCCCATCATTTGATCCGAAGTTCGAATAGGACAATATAGCTACCCTAGGGTTAATGTTGAATTGTTTTACCGAGCGTTCTATCAATACCGTAATATCAACCAGTTCCTCGACCGTAGGATTAACATTTACTGTAGTATCGCCAAAAAATACAGGGCCTTTGGCGGTTAGCATCATATACATGCCCGCCACGCGGCCAACGCCTTTTTCGGTGCCGATAATTTGCAGTGCGGGTTTAACTGTAGTGGCATAGTTTTTACTCAAACCCGATATCAGCGCGTCGGCCTCGCCAAACTGGACCATGCAGGCGCCGTAATAATTGGGATCGGCCATTAATTGTCTTGCTTCAAACAAGGTTATGCCACGGCGCTGGCGCTTTTTGAAATAATATTCCGCATATTCTTCGGTATGTTCGGCGCCTATATGCGGATCAATTATCTCTACTTCGCCAAAATCCAATTCTGTTTCTTTTATTATTTGCTTTATCTTTTTTACATCGCCCAACAGTATAGGGGTGGCTATACCTTCATCTTTTACTATCTGAGCGGCCCGCAATATTTTATAATTATCAGCATCGGCAAAAACCACCCGCTTGGGGTTGTTCCTGGCCATATTGGTAATATTGCGCAGCAGCTTATCGTCGGGCCCTACTCTCGAACGCAACTCTTCTGTATAGGCATCCCAATCAGTTATGACCTTCCTGGCCACGCCCGATTCGATAGCCGCTTTAGCTACCGCCGATGAAACCTCTGTTATCAATCGCTGGTCCATTGGTTTGGGGATAATGTAATCGCGGCCAAACTTCAGGTTCTTGGCATTGTAGGCCAGGTTAACCGCTTCGGGAACCGGTTTTTTAGCGATCTCCGCTATCGCGTGAATAGCAGCCAGTTTCATTTCTTCGTTGATGGCGCTCGCCCGCACATCCAGCGCGCCCCTGAAAATATAGGGGAAACCCAGTACATTGTTTACCTGGTTCGGAAAATCGGAGCGGCCTGTAGCTATGATCAGGTCTTTACGCGAAGTTATAGCTATTTCATAAGCTATCTCCGGCTCGGGGTTAGCCATTGCGAAAACAATAGGGTTTTTGGCCATGGCCCGCAGCATATCAGGCGTAACCACATTACCCGCCGAAAGGCCTATAAAAACATCGGCGCCTTTCATTGCGTCGGTAAGGGTTTTTATATCCTTGCGTTCGGTGGCAAATTGCAGGCGCATCTCGTCAAGGTCGGTACGGTTAGGTGTTATTAAACCATCAATGTCAAACATTACCAGGTTTTCCTTTTTAACCCCCAGCGCCAAATATATTTTTGAACAGGACACTGCGGCGGCCCCCGCGCCATTAATTACCATTTTTATTTTATCCAGCTTTTTACCCTGTATCTCGCAGGCATTTAACAAAGCTGCCGCCGATATAATTGCCGTGCCATGCTGGTCATCGTGCATTACGGGTATTTTCATTTCGGCTTTTAGCCTGCGCTCAATTTCAAAACACGTAGGCGCAGAAATATCTTCCAGGTTTATGCCGCCAAAAGTTGGTTCAAGTGCCCTTACAATATTTACAAACTCATCAACCGTTTTGGCATTTATTTCCAGGTCAAAAACATCAATATCCGCATATATTTTAAATAACAGGCCCTTCCCCTCCATTACAGGTTTGCTTGCTTCCGGGCCAATATTACCCAGGCCCAGTACGGCGGTGCCATTACTTATAACGGCTACCAGGTTGCCTTTAGCGGTATATGTATATACATCATCAACATTGTCGGCAATGCGCAGGCAGGGTTCGGCAACACCCGGCGAATAGGCCATAGTTAAGTCGCGCTGCGAATTGGTAGGTTTAGTTGGTATTACCTGTATTTTTCCGGGACGCCCTTTCGAGTGGTAGTTTAGGGCGTCCTGTTTACGGTTAGGTTTATCCATGTTGTTCAATTCAAAGGCCTAAAGTTAACTCTTTTTGAACTGGTAATAAAAGAAAAGCCCGGTTTTGAATTCAAAACCGGGCTTTTCTGGTTAATTATTTTATCCTTTGCTTACCTTAGCAAAAGGATTTAATTTTAATCTGGTACCCGCAACCGCCTTGCCGGTTTGCAAATGGTTCCATGCTTTTATTTCGCGCACGTCAAGACCGTAATCAGCGGCAATATTTTCTAATGTTTCGCCGGGCTTCACTATATAATAATCGGGCGTTTTCGTGCCCGTCGTTTTTGTGCTAACAGGTATATTTACCAGGTTAACTACCGTAACGGCAGGTATTGCCTGCGGTTGCATTACAACCGGCGCCTCTATATTATTTATCGCGTTATATAACGCCGTAAAGTTTCTTTGATCCGCATGTGGGATAATCATCCTGCGCGGGGCCGCGGTGGTACCGTTTATGATCTGTCTTTTGTAAGCCGGGTTTAACAGGGCCAAGTCATTAATATCTACATTTAATGCTTTGGCAACATTTGAGAGTGAAACAAATTTATCAACTAAAACCGTATCGGCATGGGCAGAGAAACTCCAGTTATCTGCCGCAATATTGTGCCTGGCGGCATAATTCATTACGTATGACATAGCGATATATGCCGGCACATAATTTCTTGTTTCCACCGGTAAATACTGACGGATGGACCAAAAATCCATAGCGCCGGCTTTTTCAATGGCGTGTTCCACATTGCTTTTGCCGCAATTATAGGAGGCTATGGCTAACAGCCAATCGCCAAATTCCTGGTAGGCATCCTTTAAATAGGCAGCGGCAGCATAACTGGCCCGTATGGGGTCGCGGCGGTCGTCGACATAGCTATCCATATTTAAACCATACATTTTAGCGGTAGTGGCCATAAACTGCCACGGACCGGTAGCGCCAACTCTTGATACGGCGTTGGGGTCAAGCTTTGATTCAATTATCGATAAATACTTTATTTCATCAGGGATGCCTGTTTCACGGAATATTTTTTCATAAATAGGGAAATAATATTTAGACAACCCTAAAACATGGCTC
>JABDBW010000063.1 GCA_013288485.1 Bacteroidota bacterium | reverse complement strand
ACATATGATAAGTGCCTGATGGCAGCCCCGCAAGGGCTAGTTGCTGACCTATGCGTGTACCGTTTTCGTCTGTCCAGAAATAACCGACACGGGGGTCGCGGTTTGGGCCCTTTAATTTATCGGCTGTAGGAGCCGGGGCCCCGGTAAGCCGCAGGCCAACAATAGTGCCCAGGTCCTGACCGCAAACATCCGATTTTATTACAACGTTGCTGGTATCAATAATAAAAGGCGCTGTGCCAATTGTAAAGGTAACCAAATCGATTGAACAGCTTAACGGCCCTATTGTGGTTAACGTATAAGTACCTGCCGGGAGTTCTGTTATATTCAGCCGGGTAGAATCTACTGCCGGGTTATAGAATATTGTACCTGCCCTGGCAGTACCGCCTGTTGTATTAAGTAAGTAATTATAGGGCGGGTCGGTTGCTTTTATATCAAAAGTAGCCTTAAAACTGCCCGTAGCAGAACAATCGGAGTTAGTTGTGGAATAAGATACTAAAGTTGGCGAAAACAAACCGCCGAGCGCAAAGTTTTGTTGCGCCGTGCAGCCCGTTGCATTAGAAATGATAAGTGTATAGTTACCTATGGGCGCATTGGTAAGATCCTTGCTGTTCGAGAAAACTTTTCCCTTACTGTCAACCCATTGATATTTGGTGGCATTTGCTGTTACTATGCCGGTAATACTGCCGTTGGGCTGGTTACAGCCCGGCGGGGTAATAACAACGTTGCTAGTATCAATAAGCAATTGATTTTTTATAGTAATATAATAATTTTTTGGGGCGGCAATGCATTTGCTGCTATCTCGCAGCTGCAATTGGTAATAACCTGCCGGAACATTATTTAAGTCTTGAGTTGTGCCTACCACTACGTTAGTGTACAAGTTAATCCATGTATATTTAAGCGTGCCTGTACCTGTTCCGGTTATACCGGTTATGGAGCCGTCGCTGCCGTTGCAGGTGCTGGGAGTAATCACTCTATCAACATCATTTATTGTCGGGCAATCAAAAGGCGCTGGTTTGCTGGTAACCGCATGTAAGGTCTTTTTCTCTTTATGGCCAAAGCTCAGCGCCAATCCGCAAATCAATACCAACCCCACCCCAATAAATAATCTATACCTGGCCTTCATAAGCAGCAATAAATATAAAGAAAAAAATTTGGCCTGCTGCTCCCTTTTGTTAGCAGATAGTTAAAAACCCCTGTTATAGAGGGGTTTGCCTTTATTTTATAATGATCAGGTGGGCCATGTTCTATCAATTAAAATATTGCCCGTTGAAGATTAAATAGGATAAGCCATTTCTGACTTTGCCTCCTTCATAACAAAAGTGCTTTGCAGCGAACCCAGGGGCACCGTTTCAAACAAGTGGTTCATCAGGAATTGATGATAGGCATCCAGGTCCTTAACCGCTACACGCAAAATAAAATCATATTGGCCCGACATGTGGTAACATTCTAAAACTTCGGGTAATTTAACTATTTCACTTTCAAAATAGTTGAGTGTTTCCTTGCTATGGTCCCTTAACTGAACATGGGTAAATGCAATTAGCCCACGGTCTATTTTTTTATGATCAAGTACTGCGACATATTTTTTAATATAACCCTGTTCCTGCATACGCCTTATACGTTCATTAATGGCGCTCGCGCTTTTGTGTAATTTCTCGCCGATCTCTTTATTGGTGAGGCGGGCATTATTCTGCAAAATTTGCAGGATACCGATATCGGTGGGATCGAGTTTATTTAGCATAAAGTGTTAATTATACGGAAAACAAATGCCCGACTACCATGTAGCAGGCTAATATATTGTGTTTACTATAAAAACCAGGACAAGTAACTGATTTTATGCAAATATGCAATAAATTATCCTGAAAAATATCAAATTTATATGAAGATTGTACCAACATACAGCCTGTCTACACAAACTAATAGCCTAAGTTATTGTTGTTATTCAATTGCTTGTATGTTAATAGAGAAGAACCATGAAGCTTGTTACTTATAAAACTGATAACCGGGAAAGCCTGGGTATAATAATAGCTAACCAGCTATATGACCTGCATACTTGCGACCCGAAGTTGCCCGGCAACATGAACGCGTTTTTAAAAGGTGGTAAAAATTTGATGAAAAAGGCAAAAGCCGTTGAACAGCAACTTCAATCAAAGCAATTAACGCAGCAACCCGAACAAGGCTATGAATTGCTGGCACCTGTTCCTCATCCCGCTTCCTGCCGTGATGGATACGCTTTTCGCCAGCATGTAGCTGCCGCGCGCCGCAACCGCGGATTGGCTATGATACCCGAATTTGACCAATACCCCATATTTTATTTCACAAATCACCAGGCTATTTATGGCCCGGGCGATATTAAATGTATGCCCGACCATTTCAACAAACTCGATTTTGAACTGGAGGCTGCAATTGTTATAGGCAAACCCGGTCGAAATATAAAGGCTGCCGAAGCAGATGAATATATAGCGGGTTATATGATCATGAACGATCTAAGCGCGCGCACATTGCAAATGGAAGAAATGTTACTGAACCTGGGGCCGGCAAAAGGAAAAGATTTTGCCACAGTTATTGGCCCATGGCTGGTTACGCCGGATGAACTGGAGAAATATAAAACCAGCCCAAAGCCGGGACATACAGGAAGCGCTTATCAATTGGAAATGACCTGCCGGGTTAACGGCACCAAAGTTTCTAAAGGAAATATGGCCGACATGGACTGGACCTTCGCGGAGATCATTGAACGTGCCTCTTATGGCTGTGAGTTGTATCCCGGCGATATTATTGGCTCGGGAACGGTCGGTACCGGCTGTTTCCTTGAATTGAATGGAACAGGGTTATTGAACGATCCCCATTATCAGGCCCAATGGCTTCAGGCCGGCGATGCAGTTGAAATGGAAATTACCGATTTAGGGATATTAAAAAACACTATTATAGCTGAACCGACTGATTGGTCGATATTAAAACTGAAAAAAAACGGATGAAAAGCTTTGAAATCACCGGGCTAAGTACAGCTCAGGCACATAACTACCTGCTGCACGCCATTGCGCCAAGGCCCATTGCCCTCGTATCAACAGTAGACAAGGAGGGTAAAGTCAATCTCAGCCCCTTCAGTTTTTATAATTTATTCAGCACCAACCCGCCGGTATGTATTTTTTCACCTTCGAGAAGGGTACGTGACAATACGATCAAACATACATTAGAAAATGTTCAGGAAGTTGCTGAATGCGTTATTAATATTGTCGACCACAACATCGTTTATAAGGTAAACCAGGCCAGCGCCGAATACCCCAAAGGCGTTAATGAATTTAAAGAGGCGGGGTTAACAGAACTTGCCTCGCTACACATAAGGCCGCCACGCGTTGCCGAATCGCCTGTACAACTGGAATGTATAGTTAAACAGATCATTTCATTGGGCGATGGGCCGGGTGCCGGAAATTTGGTATTGGCCGAAATTAAAACCATTCATTTTAAAGACGGGCTGCTTGATGAAAACGGCAAGCCCATACAGAGAAATTTCGACCATGTTGCCCGCTTAGGTGGCGACTGGTATTGTCGGGTAACATCCGAAAGTTTATTCGAGCTGCCCAAACCTGTTAATGAACCATTAAATAGATAAATTATGCCCAGTTATTATAAATCAGGAAATATTCCACCCAAACGGCATACACAGTTTCGTAAGCCTGATGGTACCTTATATGCCGAAGAACTGGTATCAACAGAAGGTTTTTCGAGCGTTTATTCGCTGGTATACCATGCTCACCCGCCAACCTTGGTAAAAGAATTGGGCGAACCCTATTCGGTTGAGCCAAAAATTGCCCGCGAAAAGCATTTGAAACATACCAGCCTCATCGGTTTCAATATCAAACCCGAAGATGATTACCTGCAAAGCCGAAAACCTGTTTTGGTAAACAACGACCTGCATATCTCGCTGGCTGCGCCGCGCCGCTCAATGACGGATTATTTCTACAAAAACAGCCAGGCTGATGAAGTGGTGTTTATTCATGAGGGCACGGGTACGCTAAAAACAGGTTTCGGCAATATTAAATTTGCTTATGGCGATTACCTGGTTATTCCGCGCGGCACCATTTATCAAATGGAATTTGATTCGGAAGTTAACCGCCTGTTCATCGTGGAAAGTTTTAGCCCTATCCGTCCGCCAAAGCGTTATTTAAACACCTCCGGGCAGCTAATGGAACATTCGCCCTATTGCGAACGCGATATCCGCCAGCCCCAAAACCTGGAAACGCATGACGAACAGGGCGACTTTAAAATTTTGATCAAAAAGCAGGGATTGATCTATCCATATATATACGGGACGCATCCCTTTGATTTTATTGGCTGGGATGGGTTTCATTATCCCTGGGCATTTTCTATTCATAATTTTGAACCCATAACCGGACGCATACACCAGCCGCCGCCGGTGCATCAAACTTTTGAAGGCAATAATTTCGTGATCTGCTCCTTCGTGCCGCGTAAGTTTGATTATCACCCACTTTCCATCCCGGTACCCTACAACCATAGCAATGTGGATAGCGACGAAGTATTATACTACGTAGCGGGTGATTTTATGAGCCGTAAAAGCGTGGTAAAAGGACAGATCACCCTGCACCCGGGCGGCATACCGCACGGCCCGCACCCGGGTTCGGTGGAGAAATCTATCGGCAAAGAATCAACGGATGAATTAGCCGTAATGATAGATCCGTTCCGCCCATTGATGCTGACCGAAGAGGCTTTAAAAATTGAAGATGAGAATTATTATAAGAGTTGGATAAGCTAAATGCGTTGCAAGGTTAGAATGTTGTAAGGTTGAAAAGTTAAACAATGCCCAACCTTACAACATTCCAACTTTAAAACATTACAACAAAACACCATGGAAACACAAACATTAGATAATCAAAAAACAACTGCTGACTTCCTTCCGCTTAACGGCACCGATTACGTAGAATTTTACGTAGGTAACGCCAAACAGGCTGCACATTACTATAAAACAGCGTTCGGTTTCCAGGATATGGCCTATGCCGGGCCAGAGACAGGGGTGCGTGACCGGGCATCATACGTTTTGCAGCAGGGTAAGATAAGGCTGGTATTAACCACACCATTACATTCTGACCACCCGATAGCCGAACACATAAAAAAACATGGCGACGGCGTAAAAGTGCTGGCGCTTTGGGTTGATGACGCTTACGACGCTTATCAGCAAACAACATCGCGCGGGGCAGTGCCTTACCAAAAGCCGCAAACCATAAGTGACGAATTTGGCGAGGTGTGCACCAGCGGTATAAAACTATACGGCGAAACGGTACACCTGTTCATCGAGCGAAAAAACTATAGAGGGTTGTTTCTGCCGGGGTACCAGCAACATGAAACAGCATATCAGCCAAAAGATACCGGGTTGCTGTATATAGACCATTGCGTTGGCAATGTAGGCTGGCATAAAATGAATGAGTGGGTAAGTTTTTATGAAGATATTATGGGCTTTAAAAACATCCTGACGTTTGATGATAAAATGATATCGACAGAATATTCGGCCCTGATGAGCAAGGTGATGAGTAATGGCAACGGTTATGTCAAATTCCCCATTAACGAACCTGCCGAAGGCAAGAAGAAATCGCAGATAGAGGAATACCTTGAATTTTACGAGGGCGAAGGCGTACAGCATTTGGCTTTGGCCACGCATGATATTGTCGCAACCGTTACCCAACTGCAAAGCCGCGGCGTTGAATTTTTAACCGTACCCACTATTTATTATAAAGAACTGACCGCGCGCGTAGGGCATATAGATGAGGACCTGGGGCCACTGGAAGAACTGGGCATACTGGTTGACCGCGATGATGAAGGTTACCTGCTGCAAATTTTTACCAAACCCGTAGAGGACAGGCCAACCCTGTTTTTCGAGATCATACAGCGCAAGGGTGCCAAATCATTCGGCGCGGGTAATTTTAAGGCTTTGTTTGAGGCCATTGAGCGCGAACAGGAACTAAGGGGCAATTTGTAAAGTTTATGGATAGCTTTAACGATTTTAATAATCCGCAGGTAAGCGCCTTACCAAAGCATTTAAGGCAATATATTGTGGGCCAGCATTATGAACATTATACCCCCATTGACCAGGCCGTATGGCGCTATGTGATGCGGCAAAATTATAGCTATTTAAAAGATGTGGCTTATTACCCCTATATACCCGGATTGGAAAAAGCCGGGCTAACCATTGAGCATATTCCTCACTTACAGGAAATGAACGATGCCCTGGGCAAAATTGACTGGGGCGCTGTTACGGTGGATGGCTTTATCCCCCCGGCCGCTTTTATGGAATACCAGGCTTACCGCGTATTGGTTATCGCTGCCGATATACGCCAGTTGAAACATATTGAATATACACCCGCGCCCGACATCATCCACGAGTCGGCGGGCCATGCGCCTATTATCGCTGATTCGGATTATCAGCGGTATTTAAGTTATTTTGGATCGATAGGCGCTAAGGCGATGTTTTCAGCGCAGGATTATGAATTGTATGAAGCCATCCGGGCATTATCTATTTTAAAAGAAATGCCGGATGCTGATCCTGACGAAATAAAAAAAGCGGAAGATCAGGTAGCCTATTGCCAGCAAAATATGGGAGAGCCGTCAGAAATGGCCTTACTGAGCCGCCTGCATTGGTGGACGGTAGAATACGGTTTAATAGGTACACTGGAAAACCCGAAAATTTATGGCGCGGGCTTATTATCCTCCATAGGTGAAAGCGTTACCTGCATGAAACCCGAAGTTAAAAAACTGTGGTACACTTCTGAAGCGGTGAACTATCCTTACGACATCACCCGGCCGCAACAACAATTATTTGTTACGCCTTGTTTTCAAAACCTGGTGGATGTGCTGGAGCAATTCGCTGATAAAATGGCATTCCGTGTAGGCGGCGCATACGGCCTTCAAAAAGCGATAGAAAGTAATAATACCTGCACAGTAGTTTATAGCTCGGGTTTGCAGGTTTCGGGTACGTTAACCAACTTTTTAAAAGATGATAAGGGACAACCGGCATTTATCAACCTACAAGGCCCCGCCGCATTAGCTTATTCCGGCAAACAATTAGATGGCCATGGTAAAGATTATCATACAGACGGTTATAGTTCGCCGGTGGGAAAATTGAATGGTGTTAGCACCCCGCTTGAATACCTGTATATAAAAGAAGGGGAATTGATGGCGCTGCATTTTGAAAGCGGCATCAGCGTTATGGGCAGGGTAATCGGGGTAATAAGAGAAAACAACAGGAATCTGCTCATCTCCTTTACTGATTGCACGGTACTGAACAGGAAAGGAACGCATTTGTTTGAACCCGCCTGGGGCGTTTATGATATGGCTGTTGGCGAAAGTATTGTGTCTGTATATAGCGGCGCGGCCGATAAAAATACGTTTGAAGAAACCGGTTACCGCCCCAGGATCAGCACCTATCATCCCATCCATTCAGAAAAAACAAGGCAATTACACCGGCTGTACCAGCGGGTAAGGCGCTGCCGGGAAGAAAATTTCGGGCACGAGCGTTTGGCCTACACATGGGAGCAGTTAAAACTACAGCACCGGGATGATTGGCTATGCCCCCTGGAGATATTGGAAATATTGAGCGCTAAAAATATTGAGCCTGAACTGGTAAAGGAGATTACGGCATACTTAGCCGACAAGGCCCAAAAACAACCCGAGCTAAAAAAACTGATTGGGGATGGGTTTTACCTGATAAAACACCCGGTAGAGCAAACTGCGGTTTAAAGCCAAACTTCAGCGGTTAGTCCGCATTGCCAGGTGGTCCGGGTGGTCCAGGGTGGTCCAGGGTGGTCCGGGGTGGTCCAGCCATAAAAGCCTCAAACCCTATAGCATAACTTCCCCAATTTTAATTTGTAACAATCAATTTACCCGAACGCGTTTAACCTGTCGCCGAAATAAAAAAAATAATTGCTAATATTGAATGATCAATACGGCGGGCAGCCGTATAGTCAAAACCAATTACTCCTAAAAATTCATTTCATGAACGAGAATCGCAGAGATTTTATTAAAAAGACGGGCGTGTCATTGGCGGCGATGTCCGTTATCGGAATAGGCTCCGCTGTTGCCGCGACAGCCGATCCTGAACCAAAGAAAAATGTAAACGGGGATGCGTTGCAGGAACTTGCCAACTCATCAAAGATAAGGATCGTCATCCAGGCACCTGCCGAAGCCAGCCAGCAGCAGATCAGCTTTTGCAAGCAAGCCGGTGTTAACAGCGTAGTGCTATTAGCCGACGGGGCTAAATCAAGCGCCGATTATTATAAGGAAAAGAAAAGGCTTTTTGCCGGTAGCGGGCTTGATATTTACGGGGTTACTAATCTTTCCCTGATCAATAACGAAAAAATAGTATTAAACCTGCCGGGCCGTGACGCGGAAATAGAGTTGTACAAACAACATCTGCGCGACCTGGGCAAAGCAGGCATTGGCTATACCACCTATGCCCATTCGGGTAACGGGGTATGGAGTTCGGCCGATGGCACAGCGCGCGCCGATGCCGTTGCGCGCACCTATGACCCGAATGGTAAAAACACCGGCCAGTGGGGCGATAAAAAATATACCGGCCCGCTATCGCACGGAAGGCAATATACAACGCTGGAAATGTGGGCCAATTTTGAACATTTTATAAGGGCTGTGGCGCCTGTTGCTGAAGAAAATAATGTGCGTATAGGCATATTGCCTGATAACCCCCCTGTAGCCAAATTAGCCGGTGTTCCGCGCTTGTTCAGCAGCTTTGAGGGATATCAGCACGGTTTGATGTTAGCTAAAAGCCCTAATGTGGGTGTTTGCCTTAGCATTGGCACCTGGGCCAGCGGCGACAAATTGGGTAAAGATGTTTTTGGCATGATAGATTATTATGGCAGGCATAAAAAACTGTTCTCGGTTGCAGCAAGCAACGTCGATAAGCCTGTGAATTTTACAGAAACCTTTATTGACGGCGGTTATGTTGATATATACAAAGTAATGAAAGCCTTGAAAAGTGTAAACTTTGATGGCATTGTATTCCCTGACCACATGCCGAAAATGATAGCGGAAGCCGGCGGAAGGGGCGGCCCTAACCCTGCTTATGATCCAAGCCTGGCCTGGACCGTTGGCTACACCAAGTGCCTGCGCGACCGTGTTGAGGAAGAGGCGGTAATTTAACATAATTATTAACAGAATTAATCAATAAAGATCATGAGCGATAATCGCAGAGATTTTATAAAAAAGAGCGTTGCCCTGGCGGCAATGTCGGCCGTGGGTATCGGTTCGGCGGCGGCCAGCCTTGTCGACCCTGAGTTGAGGGAACGCATGGAGGCCCTGGCGCAGCAGGCTCAAAACAAATCAACCATGCGCATCATTATGCAGCCAGCCGCCCGCCTGCCGGCAAACCAGATGACCTGGTACAAGCAAATGGGTATTGAAGACGTAACCGTATGGGTAGGCCCGCCAAATGATACTGCCGAATACTATATCGGCACAAAAAAGCATTTTGCCGATGCCGGTATTAATGTGTATTGCATGGGCAACGGCTCCGTGCATAACCAGGATAAACTGGTGCTTAACCTGCCCGGGCGGGATGCAAAGGTGGAAGAATATAAAAAGCATCTGCGTAACTGCGGTAAAGCTGGTGTTACCTATACTACCTACGCCCATATGGGTAACGGTATATGGGATTCTGAAAACGAAACCACACGCGGCGGCGCGTCGGCGCGGGCTTTTCACCAAAATGGTAAAAACTGGGGCCGCTGGAACGAATTAAGGTTTTACCCGCCCCTATCGCATGGCCGGGTTTATACCGAAGACGAACTTTGGGAAAACTGGAAATACTTTATCAGGCAGGTGGCCCCGGTAGCCGAGGAAAATAATGTCCGGATCGGGATCCACCCTGACGATCCACCGATACCGGAACTGGCGGGTGTTCCGCGCTTATTCAGCCGTTTTGAACGTTACAAGAAGGCGTTGGAGATTGCCAACAGCCCTAACGTGGGCCTTTGCCTATGCGTTGGCTCATGGATGGAAGGCGGTGATACCACTGGCGCAACAGCGGTAGAAATGATAGATTATTTTGGCGCGCAGAAAAAAATATTCAAAATACATTTCCGCAATATTGAACGCCCTATCCCCCACTTCACAGAAACATTTGTTGATAGCGGTTATACCAATATGTACACCATTATGAAAGCCTTGAAAAGGAATAATTTTGACGGAGTTGTATTCCCGGATCATGTGCCTAATATGGCAGGCGGCAATGCCTGGCCGTTCAGCGTAGGATATGTTAAGGCTTTACGCGACAGGGTAGAAGCTGAAGCATTGGTATAAGAATTGACTAACTTTAGTAAAAGCGGCTGTTTTTTAAAAGACAGCCGCTTTTTTATTGGCAAGTTTGTTTGCAGAGTAAATTGTCACCGCACTATTTGCTTTACCTCTTTTTTTTGATCAGTATAAATATTGAAGAACCAAAAGGGAAATTAAACCTTTTAAATAATCTATTTTCAAATAATTGAATCTGCAGCAAGCACCAATTTATCCCGAATGGAAACATTAATTGGTCTGATCTCGATTCGTTGTCAGGTTTAAATAGACCTATCACTCTTTTTGTTAATTTAAATAAAAGCATAAGCGGCGATAATAGGAATACCCGGTAGCTTAACTTTAATATTTCTGCATTTTCTATTTTAAAAAGCGCTATAAACTGGGATCTTGTAAATCTGTTTTTAATATTGGCCACATCATCATGTTGTGAGCGAAATATTTCGAGCGATGCCGTATTGCATAATAGAATACCACCTGGTTTTAATATCCTGAATAATTCATTAACAGCCAAAATTCTGTCAGTATCCTCTAAGGAACCCAATACATCCATACAGGATATGACATCAAATGAGTCATTAGGGTGATCAATAGTTATAATATTCCCCAACTGTACTTGTTCCAGCCCCCGTTGCCTGCAAAATTCAATTGCGTCGGCCGAATAATCAAACCCTTGTACATTGGTGTATCCTAATGAAGTAAAAAACTCCATGTTCTTACCTGTGCCGCAACCTGCATCCAGTATAGAAGCATTTAAAGGAGCATATTTTACTAAACAATATTTTAAGGTATCCCTGAGGCCTGCGTACCACCAAAGTTCATCTTCAGCGCGGTACATTTTAGCATACTCTGATCTGTACATCAGGCTATTCATACAAAGGTTCCTGTATTGGTTACAAACGCGCAAATTGTTACCGCAAGAAAAAGGATATTTAAAATAATGAAAAATTGCTTTATGTAGTTTGAACTTAAACTCACAGCAATAAATAACGGCAAAATACCAAGCATATACCTGGTTGTGCCATAAATAATTTCGTTACTTGTTGACAGCAGGAAATACAATACAGTAAATACAAGGTAGGAAACGGGTAATTTACGGTAGCAGGAAAGTACAATGCCAAGAATTAAAACCCAAAAGAAAGCGTTTACTAGAGAAGAACCGATGTCATTAATTTTTAACAGGTATATGAAGCCTTGTAATGGAAACAAGTTTGTGCTTGCCCACGCATGTTGTATTTTTATAAAAGCAAATGGCTCACCGCAAGTATTATTAAGATATAGCATAAAAGCCGCCATAGGGAGTAATGATAAAACGAAAGCAGGCAGATACCTATAACATGTTCGTAAATGGTACCTGATAATTTCAATTAGGGGTATAACAAATAACAGGCATCCCTGTATCCTTGTTATAGATGCGAGCCCGGCAATAATAAAGGCCCAGCCATAGGTTTTTTTATGGGCTAAGTAAAATACCAGTGCGGTTAGTAATACAAATAATCCCTCTGCATACACTATACTTAAGTAAAAACTACCGGCACAAATAAGTATTAAATTAATTGTTTCCATGCCGGTTTTAAACTTTTCCTGGCTAAGCTTATAAATGATATATAAGGCCAGGAGTGTGCAGGCATTCGAAATAAAAATGCCAGCTAAAAATAGATTTCCACCAAATAACCAGCCCAACGAACGGAGGCAGATAGGATATAAAGGCATAAATCCCCAGGTTTCTTTTGCATTGTCAGTAAATGCGCGTTGCGGATAGCCTTCTTTAGCTAATTTTTGATACCAGGATGAATCAAATTTATTCCAGGTTTTCCTAACGTCAATAATTTCATGAAAACTTTTCCCCTGGTATACATGCCCTCTTTCCGCAAAAATAGCAAAGCAAATAGTACCTATAAAAATGATCATAATTCGTGTCTCAATGAATTTTAAGAGACCCCATTTAATATCTTTTTTTAATGGTGTATTACTCATTGATTTTATGCTCGTTTTTCAATTCTTTTAATAGCTTATATTCATCAATAAAAGTTTTAAAGATGTTTGGCGTCGTAAAAAAAGCAGAATGGCCATACGTGCGCTTATAATGATGTACGCTAATTTCCATGAATTTAGCATTCTTTAATTGTAGTTTTTTAATAAGCTCTATCGTAATTGCCCCACTGGTATAAGTTAAATTAAGCGTACGCAGCAGGTTTCCTTTTATCAATCTGTAATCGCAATCTATATCTGTAATTGGTGTTTTAAATATTTGCTTAAGCAACCACGAATAGGCCACTCCAACTATTTGACGGAATTTATTATCAGAGCGGGATAATTTGTAGCCGTTCACAATATCTTTACCATTTCTAACTTTCCAAAGATTCTTCAGCTCATCAAGATGATACTGAGCATCGCCATCGGTGTAAAAGACCCAACTTTTTGTTGTGCATTTAATACCGGCAATTAGCGCGCCGCCATATCCTTTATTTTCGTCATGTTCAACTATTATTAAATCAGGATATTTATCCTTCATTCTTTTAAGCTCTTCCAGTGTATGGTCAGTGCTGCCGTCGTTTATTGCAATAACTTCCAAATCAGTGGTTAGGTCGCCGCCAAAATGATAGGCTGCAGAAATCATGTACTCAACCGTTCCGGCATCGTTATAAAAGGGCATGAATATGCTTAAGCTATTATCCATTGAGTTAATTACGTAGTGAAATCAAAGAACGTTGTAACAAAGTAAGAAAAAATTATCACAAAACTAACGGCGTATGTTGAAATTATACTAAATTGTTACTTTAAGCAGCACCAATATCAGCGCATTGGTTTATTAGAGGATTATTTAATCAAATAATTATTGAAAACAATCGTGATCAACAGTTCTGATAATAAAACTAATGATTGATTAAATATTATTTATAAAAACACCCCTATGCCTCAATTAATTGATTTACTCACTTATAGTGATTCCCGCGGCAATTTAACCGTCATTGAAAAGATAATTCCTTTTGAAATTAAGCGTATATTTTATATTTATGGAGTCGACGATTCTGTTCGTGGCGGACATAGGCATAAAACTACCTACCAGGCAGCTATTTGCCTTAAGGGGTCATGCCGTATTCAAAGCAATAATGGTTTAACAACAATAAATTACTTATTAAATGATCCCTCAAAGTGTCTGTTGATCAATCCTGAGGACTGGCATAAAATGGATCAGTTCTCAGCAGATGCTATATTAATGGTTTTGGCATCAACTTACTATGCCGACGACGACTATATTTATACACCATATCCGTAAACATGATTGAATATGAAAATTTAAAACTGGTCAACACTACATTCGAAACCAGGTATAGTGCTGCTTTACTAAAATTTCTTAAGAAAGGTTACTATATTCTGGGTGAGGAGGTAGAATTATTTGAAAAGGAGTTTGCCGAATTTTGCGGCAGCAGATTCTGCATTGGCGTAGCTTCAGGTTTAGATGCTTTGTGCTTGTCACTAAAAGCATTAAACATTCCTAAAGGTTCCGGCGTATTGGTGCCTGCCAATACCTATATTGCCACTATACTAAGCATAGTGCAGGCAGGCCTTAAGCCTGTATTGATTGAGCCGGGGATAGATACTTATAATTTAGACCCTGAGTTGATTGAAAAACACATTACGCCTAAAACAAAAGCGATCATTGCAGTACATCTATACGGAAAAATGTGCGAAATGAATAAAATTAAGGCTATAGCCGACCGTTATAGTATTTCTGGTGTGAGCCATAATTACGCAATGCTTTCAATTTCGCAGCAAGCGCCTCATTAT
>JABDBW010000062.1 GCA_013288485.1 Bacteroidota bacterium | reverse complement strand
CAAACCGGCGCGCAGTTTGGCTACGGACAGTTGTGGACAGCCTTGTATATGCTCCCGTTTATGACGGCCGTACAGGAAGCCTGTGCCCGCATTGGCCTGGTTACCAATAAAGGCATTGCTGCTGTGGTAAAAGAGCATTATAGCAAACCGGTTCTGTATGCGGTTGTTGGCCTGGTAGTGGTTGCCAATACCATAAACATAGGCGCCGACATTGGCGCAATGGCCGAGGCGGCAAACTTATTGGTACCCATGCCATTTGTTGTGTTAACGCTGCTTTTTACAGTAAGCATTTTGCTGTTAGAGATTTTTACAAGCTACCGCCTTTACTCGAAAATATTAAAATGGCTGGCGCTTACATTGCTGGCCTATCCCATAACAATATTTATTATTCACCAGGACTGGCCGTTGGTCTTTAAATCAAGCGTAATACCGCATGTTGAATTTACCTTCGCCTTTTTATTTATAATTACCGGCGTATTTGGCACAACCATTACCCCTTATATGTTTTTTTGGGAGGCATCACAGGAGGTGGAAGAAATAAAAGAAAAAGGCCATGCCGACGGGAATAAAACCGGGGTTTGCTGGGACGATATCCACAACATGCGGAAAGACAATACGGCAGGCATGATCATTTCTGAATTCACCACCTGGTGCATTATACTGGTAGGCGCGGCAGTTTTACACCAAAGCGGGGTTAAGGATATTAAAACCGCGGCCGACGCGGCTAAGGCTTTGGAGCCGCTGGTGCATTCGTTCCCCAACGCGGGTTTTTTGGCTAAACTGATATTTTCAATTGGGATAATCGGGCTGGGCTTGCTGGCCGTGCCGGTACTGTCAGGCTCTGCCGCTTACGCGGTATCAGAAGCCTTTAGCTGGAAGGCCAGTTTAAATTTAAAGCTTAAACACGCGCATGGTTTTTACGGGGTTATCACTATAGCTACACTCATTGGTTTAATTATCAATTTTGTAGGTATCGATCCGGTAAAAGCGTTGGTCTATACGGCGGTATTGAACGGGATAGCGGCGGTACCTTTGTTGTTCCTCGTTATAAAAATTTCAACCAGCGACAAAATAATGGGCGAATATAAAAGCGGCTGGCTATCAAAAGCCTTGCTGTGGATTACCTTTTTGGTAATGGGCGGGGCGGCTGTGGCTTTGCTTTTTACGATATAAACTATCTCCTTTTTGTCATCTCGAACAATAGTGAGAGATCTTATACAACCTGCATCCGAATTTGCAGGACGTAAGATATCTCCTTGTACACTGCCCGCCGGCAGGCAGGCTCGTTCGAGACGACACTTTTATTGATACAAAACTATTTTAAAAAACACATTTGATTTTATAATAAGAACTCCTATATTTGCAGTCCTTAAATAAAGTATAGAATAATAAGCTACAATGGCAAATCATAAATCATCAATAAAAAGGATCAGGTCTAACGCTGCGAAGCGTTTGCGTAACCGTTACCAGGCAAAAACTACCAGGAACGCTATAAAGCGTTTAAGAGGCACAACCAGCAAAGCTGACGCTGCCCCTCTGTTATCAAAAGTGATCTCAATGCTTGATCGTTTAGCAAAAAAGAACGTTATTCATAAAAATAAGGCTTCAAACAATAAATCGAAACTGACCAAGTTTGTTAACGCGTTAAGTTAATCACGATATTTAAATAATTGAAAAGGCGATGGGTTTATGCTCATCGCCTTTTTTTGTTGTCTTTTTTCCGCTGTTTGTGTCCTCACAAACAGCTTGTATAGTTGTCTGTGAGGACACAGACAACGGGTTTCAGAGGAAGATTTTTCAGAACGCGCGCCGTTTACTCACCCGATCATCGTCCCGATAATTATCGGGACTCGATCACCCTCTCTTCCGCAAGCGGTAAAGAGGGTTGTTAAAAAATTATTCTTTACCCTCTTTTCGCCAAAGGCGAAGAGAGGGTCGACCAGCGCAGCGCAGTCGGGGTGAGTAATCGCCGCCATACTCACCACTTTTTCATTTCTCTAAACTATTCACTACTTTAATCCCGTGAAAAACTACGAAACCAAGATCAGCATAAAAGCATGGGCCGAGGAGGACCGCCCGCGCGAAAAGCTAAGCAACCAGGGCCGCCGCGCCTTAACCGACGCCGAACTGATAGCGATACTGATCGGTTCGGGCAGCCGCGATGAATCGGCAGTGGAGCTGAGCAAGCGTATTTTACACCACTACGGTAACGACCTCAATAATTTAGGCAGGGCCTCAATTGCTGAGCTTTCCCGCTTTAAAGGCATCGGCGAAGCAAAAGCCATATCTATTATAGCCGCGCTCGAGGTGGGCCGCAGGCGAAATGAGACCGGGGAAAAAGTACCGGATGTTGTAATAGGGAGTAAGGACGCCTATACCCTGATGCGGCCGTTGCTGATGGACCTGAAACATGAGGAGTTTTGGATATTATTGCTTAACCAGGGGTGCAAAGTATTGGGGAAGGAACTGGTAAGCAAGGGGGGCGTAGTAGGCACTGTAGCCGACCCAAAGATCATATTTAATATCGCGCTGCAGCATGGCGCTGTGTCGCTAATGATGATGCATAATCATCCGTCGGGCAATTTAAAGCCGAGCCAGCTGGATATAGACCTCACCAAAAAAATAGCTAACGCCGGCAGGATGCTGGATATCAGGGTGCTCGATCATTTGATCATTACCAATGAAGGGTATTATAGCTTTGCAGATGAAGGGGTGTTGTAGGAGGCAAAAGGTTAAAGGCGAAAGGTAAAAGGTAGTGTATTTAACATTTGTAATTAATCATGGGTTACCTTAGTTTATAAAGTTTTAGATTTTATTACTCGTTTGAATAAGCAATAAATCCGAAATCAAACATTCGAAATCCAAAATAACACCTTTTACCTTTCACCTTTTACCTTTCCCCTTAAATCGTATCTTTGCCCATTATCGTTTTTCGTACTAATGAAGATATCTTACAATTGGCTTAAAGAATTTATCAATATTAATAAAACTCCGCAGGAGATCTCGGCCATATTAACCGGTACGGGTTTGGAGGTAGAGAGCCTGGAGAAAGTGCAGGCTATTCCCGGCGGATTAGAGGGGCTGGTGATAGGCTACGTAAAAGAAACCGCCCAGCACCCCAATGCCGACAGGCTAAAAGTTACCAAAGTTGATGCAGGCACCGGAGAGGACTTGCAAATTGTTTGCGGCGCGGCCAATGTTGCCGCCGGGCAAAAGGTGGTGGTGGCCACCGTAGGCACTACTATACATCCAATAGTTGGAGAGCCGTTTACTATTAATAAATCAAAAATTCGTGGCGAGGTATCCGAAGGGATGATATGCGCCGAGGATGAAATAGGCCTGGGCAGCGACCATGCCGGAATAATGGTATTGGCTCAAAATGCCATTGTTGGCAGCCTGGCTAAAGATTATTTTAAACTGAATGATGATTACCTGTATGAAATTGGCCTTACCCCCAACCGTGCGGACGCGGCCTCGCATTTAGGTACGGCAAGGGATATTGCCGCTTTTTTAAAAACAGGCATCATTAAACCCGATGTTTCGGCATTTAGGGTTGATAATACCGGCAGGCCCATTGAGGTTGTTGTGGAAAACAAGCAGGCAAGTCCGCGATATGCGGGGGTAACTATTTCGGGTATTGAGGTTAAAGAATCGCCGCAATGGTTGAAAGAACGTTTGGCGGTTATAGGCGTGCGCTCTATTAATAATATTGTAGATGCTACCAATTATGTGCTGCATGATTTGGGCCAGCCGCTTCACGCTTTTGACGCAGATGCTATTAAAGGCAACCAAATAATTGTTAAAAATTGTCCCGAAGGCACATTGTTTAAAACGTTGGACGAGGTGGATCGCAAGCTATCAGCCGATGACCTGATGATATGCAACGCGGAAGCGCCCATGTGTATTGCCGGTGTTTTTGGCGGAATAGGATCGGGTGTAAAACCAACTACCAACAGTATATTCTTAGAAAGCGCTTATTTTAACCCGGTTTCGGTACGTAAAACGGCTAAAAGGCATGGGCTAAAAACCGACGCGTCCTTCCGCTTTGAGCGCGGCACCGATCCTGATATGGTGATATTCGCTTTAAAGCGCGCCGCTTTATTAATTAAGGAAATAGCAGGCGGCACTATATCATCAGAAATTGTAGATATATACCCCAACCCGGTCGCGCCATTTAAGGTTGATCTGTCCTACAGCAATACCCATCGCCTCATCGGCCAGGTTATTCCGCACGAAGAAATAAAGAATATTATTAAGGCGCTGGATATAGAGATCGTCAGCGAATCGGCTGAAGGCTTACAATTAAAAGTGCCGCCTTACCGGGTTGATGTAACCCGTGATGTGGATGTTATAGAGGAGATACTGCGTATTTACGGCTATAATAATATTTATATACCTACGCAGGTGAGGGCGTCATTAAGCACCTCGCCGCGACCAGAGAAAGATACCGTGCAAAACCTGCTGAGCGACTTGTTAACGGCCAATGGTTTTAACGAGATCATGTCGAACTCACTCACCAGATCAGCCTATTCAGATAAATTAGATGAAGCGGTAAAAATATTGAACCCATTAAGCTCCGATCTGGATGTAATGCGGCAAACCATGCTGTATTCAGGTTTGGAAGCTATCGCCTATAACCAGAACCGCCAGCACGCCGACCTTAAATTTTACGAGTTTGGCAAGGTTTACAGTGTTAATGATACTCAATATAATGAAAGCCAGCGTTTCGCTATTTTTATAACCGGGGCCACCACAGTCGCGCAATGGAACCAGAAGGGACAAGCTGCCACTTTTTATAATTTAAAAGCGATAGTAGATGGTATCCTGCAAAAGCTGAATATTACCGATTTGGTAGTTGAAGATACAACCTGTAAAAAACTGGCGTATGGCCTAAACTATACCCGCAATAATAAAACCCTGGTAAAATTTGGCCAGGTGGCAGCAACTGCGTTAAAAAAAGCGGATGTAGACAAGGCTGTTTTTTACGCCGATTTTAGTTTCGACCAGTTAATGACCATTGCCACAAAGAACAAAATAGTTTACAAGGAAATATCAAAGTTCCCGTCGGTAAGGCGCGATCTGTCTATGCTGATCGATACGAATATTACTTTTGGCCAGTTGAAACAGATAGCCCAGCGCACCGAGCGTAAGTTGCTGAAAGAAGTGGATGTATTTGATGTTTACCAGGGCGACAAACTTCCGGCAGGAAAAAAATCGTACGCGCTGAGTTTTATTTTGCAGGACAGCGAAAAAACTTTAACCGATAAGGCGATAGATGCCATCATGCAGAAATTAATTTATAACTTCGGAAAAGAAGCGGGGGCGGAAATAAGGAAATAGTTATTGAATGAGTGAATTATTGAACAAACATGTCAACAGCTGCACAATTAAATAAGGTAATAGAAAAAACCGAAAGGTTGATCGAGCTTTGCGGTGCTTTGCAGGAAGAAAATGACTTGTTGAAATTAGAGAATAATAACCTGGCTAATGCGCTGAATACGGGTAAAAATAAGATCAAAGAGATGGATGAAAAGATGCGCGCGGTGAAATTCGCAAAATCTTTTTCAGAAACAAATGAAAAAAGTATTGACATTAAACAAAAAATTAACGAATTTGTGCAAGAAATAGATAAGTGCATTGTATTGCTTAAAAAGTAGTGCATAAAGTGAACAAGCTCAAATGGGAGAAATCTCAATAAAAATAAATATTGCTGACAGAGTTTACCCCTTAAAGGTGAACATGGAAGAGGAAGAAATTATACGAAGGGCAGCTAAATTGATCAATGACCGCATAAAGGAATACCAGGAAAATTATGCGGTAAGGGATAAGCAAGACCTGCTTGCTATGAGTGTGTTGCATTACGCCACATCATCATTAAAAGCAGAGAAAAAAGTTACAGTTGAGGATTCAGAAGTAACAGACAAAGTTTATCAGTTAGATCATTTATTGTCGGAATTTTTCTCGAAGTAATAATAATCGTTCTTTATACATCAGAGCAATTAAGATTTAACCGCGGTTGAATTTTATGTTTCACTATTAAAAACTTAACACTTCAATATCTACGGATCGGGAAGGCATGCGTTACTCAATCAAGTTTAACGGTAACCCATGATTCTAAAATATCTGTTACGAAGTTTTTAAAATACATGACACGTAAAATTTAGCCGCGGTTTTTTTATTTATATATAAACCTTTTAAGAGAATGAATTCATTATTATACATTATTATCGGGCTGCTTATAGGTATCCCTTCAGGTATCGTCGTTGGGCGTTTCCTGTTAAGAAAGCTTTTTAAAGACCAGGAAGCATCGGCGCAAAACAAAGTAAAGCGCATATTAAAAGAGGCCGAAACCAATGCCGAAATATTAAGGAAAGACAAATTACTGGAAGCAAAAGAGCGGTTTTTACAAATGAAAGCCGAGCATGAGCAGGAAATAAACAGTAAAAACAATGATATTAACCAGCGGGAGAACGGCGTTAAGCAAAAGGAACAATCGTTTAACCAGCGGCTGGAAAACATGAACCGCAAGGAGAGTGAGCTGGATATCGTGCGCAAAAACCTTGAGCGCCAAACAGAAATTGTTACTAAAAAGCAGGAAGAAGTTGAAGTACTGAAAAATCAGCATGTGGAGCAATTGGAGAACATCGCGGGCCTTTCGGCTGAAGACGCGAAGAACCAGCTGATAGAAAACCTGCGCGAGGATGCCCGTACAAAAGCCATGATACAGATCAAGGATATTGTAGACGAGGCTAAGCTGACCGCTACTAAAGAAGCAAAGAAAATTGTTATTCAAACCATACAGCGTACCGCCACCGAAAGCGCTATTGAAAACACCGTTTCTATTTTCAATATTGAGAATGATGAGATAAAGGGCCGTATAATTGGCCGTGAGGGGCGCAACATCCGCGCGCTGGAAGCAGCTACCGGGATAGAAATTATTGTAGATGATACTCCCGAGGCCATCATACTTTCAGGGTTCGATCCTGTAAGACGCGAAATTGCCCGCCTGGCCATGCACCGTTTGGTAACCGACGGCCGTATACACCCGGCGCGTATTGAAGAGATCGTTGCTAAAACCAAAAAGCAGATAGAAGAAGAAATAGTGGAGATAGGCGAACGTACCGTGATAGACCTCGGTATTAACGGCCTGCATCCCGAACTGATACGTATGGTTGGCCGTATGCGCTACCGCTCGTCATACGGGCAAAACCTGCTGCAGCACTCGCGTGAGGTGGCCAACTTCTGCGCCACTATGGCTGCTGAATTGGGTCTGAATGTAAAAATGGCCAAGCGCGCCGGCCTGCTGCACGATATTGGCAAAGTGCCTGATGATAACCCCGAACTGCCGCACGCTATTTTGGGTATGCAGTTAGCCGAAAAATATAAGGAGCATCCCGAAGTTTGCAACGCCATTGGCGCCCACCATGACGAAATAGAAATGACCTCCATGCTGTCGCCTATTATACAGGCTTGCGACGCTATTTCGGGCGCACGCCCCGGCGCACGCCGCGAGGTGGTTGAAAGCTATATTAAACGCTTAAAAGAGCTGGAAGAACTGGCTATGTCGTACCCCGGTGTCGAAAAAACATTTGCTATACAGGCTGGGCGCGAGTTGCGCGTGGTAGTTGAAAGCGAAAAAATAAGCGACGCGGAATCAGAAGTATTGGCTGCCGATATATCCAACCGCATACAAACAGAAATGACCTATCCGGGCCAGATCAAGGTTACCGTTATCAGGGAAACCCGCTCGGTGGCATTTGCTAAGTAATAGCCTGATTGTCATTGCGAGCGTAGCGTGGCAATCGCGAACTGTGCATAACCATATTGCATGTTTGCGATTGCTTCGTCGTGCCTCCTCGCAATGACAGTTTTTTGATTCTGCTATCTATGAAAACTCAAAAAACCGAAAAGCGCCCCGTTGATATGTTGATCGATGAATATGCGCAATTTCATCAAAAACCGGTTAACAGGTATATCAACTTCGTTTGCATCCCCCTTATTACGTTCAGCATAGTGGGTTTTGTATGGTGCATACCTTTTCCGCACCTGGGTTTTTTAGGCAGCTATAACGGTTATTTAAACTGGGCATCGTTTTTAATAGCGTTTGTTATTTATTATTACATGAAACGTTCGCCCATTATATCGTATGTAATGTTAATTGTGCTGTTTGCTTTTACTTATGCCATTATACAACTGCAAGCCTGGCAAAAAACCGGCGGCCCTATATTTCCGCAACTCTGCGTGGTGGTATTTGTAACGGCCAACATAGCCCAGTTGATAGGCTACCGCATAGAAGGCAAAAAACCAACCATGATGGAGAGTTTTAAGTTTGTATTGCTAGAGCCGATGTGGTTATTGAGTTTGGTGCTAAAGAGGTTTGGGGTGAAGTATTAGTCCTTTGTCATTCTGAGCGTAGCGAAGAATCTTGACAACGCGATAAGTAACCAATTTGCATGGTGTATAAGATTCTTCGCTATGCTCAGAATGACAAGTATATTAAGCTTACAAATTCTTCCCTAACTTCTCCAAGATATCCCGCGGCACTTTCTCCAGGTCGAGTACTAAAAAGCCATCGAGGCAATCGGCAAATTTAGGGTCGATGTTAAAGCTGATGATCTTCGCGTTGAGGGCGATATACTGGCGCAGCAATACCGGCACTTTCATATTGCGCGTTTCAACTTCCGATATTAAATTATCCAGCCCTTTCAGGGTATCTTCGCTGCTCATGAGCAGATCGGTATCTATACTTGAAAAATCAACCTTAAACTGCTTGCGCGGCTTAACATACTGCGCCATTTCATGGTCGAAATGATTGCGGTTAATATAATCTACTATCAATGATTTTGAGAAACGCGAAAACGAATTGCTGATGCTTACTGGCCCTATTAAATACTGGTAACGCGGGTTATCTATCAAATATTTCAAAATTCCTTTCCACAGCAAAAACAGGGGCAGGGGTTTTTGCTGGTATTCCTTACGTATCCATGAACGGCCAAGCTCCAGGCTCTTTTTCAGTACAGGCGTAAACTGTTCCTTTACTTTAAACAGTTCGGTTATATAAAAGCCGTTTTTGCCCAGGCTGTAAAATATTTCATCGCCCAACCCTATACGGTAGGCGCCAACCACCATTTTTGTTTCGTTATCCCAAATAAACAGGTGGTGGTAATAAATATCATATTCATCAAGGTCGGTAGCCTTATTGGTGCCCTCGCCAACCTCCCTGAAAGTTATCTCACGCAGCCGCCCTATCTCGCGTATCACGTTAGGGATAACCGGTGTAGGGACGATAAATACCTCGTAATTTTTCTCCACCCATACGGTATACTCATCCCGTAATTGCTCAATTTCCTTTTCCAGCAGGGCAGCGCCAATAGGGTCAACTATCTCCTGTTGCTTTTTTTTTATTTTGAAAAGATTGCGGGGATTTAATAGTTTTTTCTCCTCATCCAACCCGGTACCCAGGGCGTAGGTACGGGCCCTTAAAAAATTAAGCAGTTTGGCGCCGTTATTATGGTCGGGAATATCCTCAAAGCGGATGGGTTTGCCTATACGGAGGCGGATGGTACGCCCCTGTTTATTAAATAATTCTGATGGAAGTTTGGCCGTTCGTAAAGTGGGGTGTATTAAACTCAGCAAATTAAACAACAGGCCATTATTACCATGAAAGTAAATGGGCACTACGGGCACTTTTGCTTTGGCTATTATTTTACCCACTACAGGGTGCCATAAACGATCAGTAACCTGTTGCTTATTTATTTTAAAGGTTGATACCTCGCCCGCAGGGAAGATGCCTATGGGCGCACCATCGGCCAGCAATTGCAAGGTGTTTTTTAACCCGCTGATGCTGGATGAATGATCGATATTTTCAAACGGATTTACGGCAATAAAATAATCGCTCAGGTTAGGTATTTTTTTGAGCAGGAAATTGGCCATTAGCTTAGCGTCGGGCCGTACCATTAGCAGCATTTTTAACAGTACCAGGCCCTCAATACCGCCGTAAGGATGATTGGCTATGGCAATAAAACTGCCGTTGGCAGGTATGTTTTTAAGTTCGTTTTCGTCAAATTCAATTTCAACACCGCAGCCCTGTAATATAGCATCGATAAATTCAGTGCCTTGCTTAGGTTGTGCTGCCGCGAACAGATCATTAACCTGGTTTATTTTCATCAGCTCCATCAGGAAAGGTGCAAGCCCTGGCAGGTGTAACTTATCCAACCCGGTGGCCTCTGCAAACTCTTCGGTGGTTATTATTTTCATTTAAAACAGATAGGTGTATAAAAGTAAATATTATAATTTATTACTTTAATGGCATATTTAACCGATACATGAGATCGCGCATAAAAAACTACTTGTCCATAACCAAAAAAGAATGGAACGGAATGGTCATACTGCTTATTATAATCGTGGTGGTATTGGCAGCGCCTTATGTTTTTCAACTGTTCCGCAAAGATAGTGCAATAAACATTAAAGATTTTGATAAAGATGTAGCTTTACTGAACAGCGCCAAAGGCAATGGTACTTCAGGGTATCCGGCTGCTGACGAACCGCTGTCGGATGAAAAAGCGGCCCATCCTGTACTGTTTGTTTTTAACCCCAATAATTTGCCCGGCGAACAGTGGAAACAACTTGGCTTGAGTGAACGGCAGATCAGTATCATCAAACATTACGAAGCTAAAGGCGGACACTTTAATAAAAAGGAGGATGTGCAAAAAATATATGGCATAACTGCCGATGATTATAAGCGCCTTGAACCCTATATTAATATCCCCGGCAATGAATATGCGGCTAACAAACTTGCCCCCGGCGAGGTGATCGAGATTAACAGCGCCGACTCGGCTAAGCTAACCCGGGTAAGAGGCATTGGCCCCGCGTTCGCCGAACGTATAATAGCTTACCGGCAACGGCTGGGCGGTTTTTTAAATAAAGAACAGCTAAAGGAAGTATACGGTATTGATACGATTAAATATGCCGAAATAAAAGATCAACTAAGCATTAACCCGGCGCATATCACCAAAATAAAGATCAACGAAGTTGATTTTGAGGGACTGCGCAAATTCCCCTATCTCACCAATAAACAAACCAACGCTATTATTCAATACCGCAAACAGCATGGCGATTACCGGTCTGTGGCTGACATGAAAAACATAGTCATACTTGATGACGTAATTTTGCGTAAAATTGAACCATATTTAGTTTTTAAATGATAGAGCAACAAATAAAAGCGGCCGTACGCGATATACCCGATTTCCCGAAACCGGGCATTATATTTAAAGATATTACCACCATATTAAAAGACCCTGCCCTATGCGTGGCCATTGTTGATGAATTTGTTGAACGGGTAAAAGGTATACAAATAGACGCGGTGGCAGGGGTGGAGAGCCGGGGGTTTTTATTCGGCCTCACGCTGGCAACCAAACTGGGCGTGCCTTTTATACCGGTGCGTAAGGCAGGCAAGTTGCCTTATACCATTAAACAAAAAGTGTATGAACTGGAGTACGGCACGGCCACCATCGAAATGCATACCGACGCCTTTGAACCCGGCCAGCACATCCTGCTGCATGACGACCTGCTGGCCACCGGCGGTACCGTTACCGCCGCCAGCGAACTGATACAGGAGATGGGTGGTATTGTAGCGGGTTTTTCGTTTGTAGTGGGTTTAGGGTTTTTGGGTGGGAAAGAGAAGATAGCGCCTATAAGTGATAAAATTATTGTATTGGCGGAGTATTAAAGTGTTCCAAATTGCGGGACAGGCATATTTGAAAAGGTATCAAGGTGCAATGCTATCCCCCCGGGCTACTCAAGTCATTGTTCTGAATACTTTTTGTTTTATTAAATGTGCGGTTACCTAATTGCTTTCCTTTTATCTGCACCCTAATGCTCAGGCCAATGATGGGATTTGATCTTTTAGTATCGCTTCTCAGGGTAAAGGACGGGCTATTAATAGTTGAGTAACCTGGCAATCCATTATAATGATCTGGGTTTAATACACTTATGCGTATAGCAGTTGGAAATTTCTTCATCCAGTCAAAATAATGCCCATAACTTAAATTCCAATTTAAATAAGCCATCCCCTGATCGACACCCTGTAAAGTTATATTTGGCGAATAAGCTAATGCACTCAAATCGAAAGAGTTCTGTTTATCAACCTGATAACTTACGCGATCTGATAAATACCCACTCCATAGCTTGTTGGAATAAATGCCGCTAGTTTGAACAAGGTAAGAATAATTGCTTGAAAGTGAAAAGCGGAATCTCTTTAATAAGGTAAAGTCCGCGCTAAAACCGGCTGTATACGATTCATATAAATTTACATTGGTTGAGACGCTTTGTATAATATCCTCATTACCTAAAGTTGATATTTCACGTATAAGGCCCCTTATACGTGAATAGTTAAAGTTAAATCCTAAACGTACCAGTTTGTAATTTCCGTAATGCTGAATGCCCCAGTTATTGTTAATTTGATTGTTTAAATTTTCACTACCACTACTTTGCTGATAAGTATTTACAGGGGTTACGGCAGGTATTAATGCATAAGCGCCCGGCCTGGTAACTCTCCTTCCGTAGGTGAGCATTAATAAATTAGCCGGATCAATATTATAGGTCAGCGAAATATTAGGGGTAAAATTGGTAAACTCTTGTTTTGATAAAACCGGCTCAGTATAATTATTAGTATTATAATCAAAGCGCAAACCGGTGTGCACGGTAAATTTTTTAACTGACCAATCGTCGTCAAGATAAGTTGAACTGACCAACTGCTTCATAGTGAAAGGTGTAATCGCGATCACATTATTTGTATCTAAAGTATTATTGCTTTTATTGTCCCTGATGATCAGTTTTGACCCTATAGTATACCTGAATTTTTTATTTGAGTTTTGTTGTAATATGGCTTCAAATGTGCTTTCTGTATTATTAATGCTATTGGTATACAGGTTGTTTTCTAACATGCTGCCGTTGCCAGCAGAATTAATTAATAGCTGATCCCTATTGGATGTAGGATTACGAAAGCTGGTTAACAAATAAAATACATTGCCTGGCTTGAGATACTTGTGCGTATAATTCAAACTTACACCATAGCTTAACGTTGAAAGATTGTTATCGATAGCCGAAAAACTCATGTCTTGCGTAGCTCCGGTCTGCGTTATAATGGTTGAATTTGTTGTACTATTATTTCTTGAAGGACTAATAGAAAATTGCAGATCAAAGCTGTCAAATTCATTAATATTATAAAAGGATGAAAAATTAAAATTCCCCTGTTTGCCTCTTCTTTGCACTTCATCATTAGAATTTAATGTGCTTTGCTGTTGCACATAATCAATATTTGTATTATTAGTGGCACTCGAGATATTATAACCATAATTTGCCGAAGCATCAAAACCAAACTTTTTGCGCCAGTAGCTGACACTTGCCAGGGGAGTAAAAGTCAATCTGGAACCACCGATATCCACACTACCATTCCATCCTAAAAAATAATCTCTTTTGAGTGTTATGTTTAAGGTTTTCCCCCCGTTGCGTGCAGTAGGGGTAAGTGTAACCTCAATTTTATCAATTGCCTGGGGCGGTATTGCCTTTAATGATTGCGCGTCCTTGTAAATTATATTGGGCTTATTATCTATCAGTATAGTTAATGTTTCGCCCATCATTTTAATTGCCCCATCATCAGATACCTGCAAAAATGGCAAATGGTCTATAATATCACTCAAATTCAGATAATCGGCATTTGGTACCTGGCTAATATCATACTCCAATATATTGCCGTTAAACTTTATTGGGCTTTTGGGTGCGGAAATATTAACCTCTTTAAGTTGTTTCGTATCAGGCACGAGCAATACCGTTTGATTGTTTGCCGTTAGCTTAACCACCGCTTTTTTATACCCTGTTGCAGTAACCGAGAGGTAAAAAACATTATCGCCGCTTCTATCAAAAGTAAAAACACCTGCAACGCTGGTAGCGCCCTGTTTTTCTATTTTACCTGTTGTTTGGTTAAGCACTGAAATGGTAGCGCCTGCAACGGGTAATTTTTTTGCAGAATCTAAAATCGTAACATCTTGCGCATATACACATGATGACAATAACAGAAAGATGCAAATCAGTTTAAATGCTGACAAATAATTTATGGTCATTTATTTGTTTAGGTCAATA
>JABDBW010000061.1 GCA_013288485.1 Bacteroidota bacterium | reverse complement strand
AGTTTTTCGCCTTCGGGTACTTCATTATAATGCCAGCTTAAATGGTTAATAGTTTCATTGCGCTTAAAGTACAAAGTAAACTGCCTGCCCAGCTGCACCCGGTTAAAAAATTCTTTGGTAATATTAGTAATTACGTTCTGGAATGAATCAATATAAATTACAGCACCTTTTATCAGGTTTTTTTCAATTACCGGCTGCAGGTTCATTTTGTTTTCAATTTTACTGATGGGCAAACCTATTTCGGTTAGTTTCCCGCCGCCTGCCAGGTGACATGCCGCCTTCACAAAAATATCGGCTAGCGGAAAATGTAAAAATTTCAGGTCCTGCATAATGTTTATCTCTACCATTTCATCAGGGTCGTTGTTAAACATCAGCGAAAATATGCCATTATCAGAGCCAACAAAGTAATGATTTTTATAACTTATGGCCAGGTATTTGGTACGCTCGTTGTAAACCGTGTCAATACCTATTAAATGCACCGTACCATCAGGAAAGTAGTAAAAACTGTTTTTTAATATGAAGGCCGCCTGCTGTACATTATAAGCCGCAACACTGTTTGTAATGTCGACAATATTAACCGAGGGCAATAATTTTAATATGCTTCCTTTAAGGGCAGCCTGATAAATATCTTTATCGCCCAAATCAGTAGTTAAAGTTATTATTGCCATTAATTTTTTAAATATTTATTGCTAATCTTGTACAAGTATTAGACGGTGCAAATATTCAATTTTTAATTCATAAAAATCTACCACAAAATAATCATTTACTATTGAACGAGCTCAAACTATCAATTGAAAATATCAACCCTGCTGTTTTATGGGGACCTAATAATGATCACTTCGAGATCATAAAAAAACAATATCCAAAATTAAAAATAGTTGCACGCGGCAACGAAGTTAAAGTGTTAGGAGATGACCATGAACTAACTGTTTTCGAAGAAAAATTCAATCACCTGATCCAGCATATTGAAAAGTTTGAAAACTTAAATATCACCGACCTCGAAAGGGTGCTGGGCTCGAAGTTTGATAGTGCGTCATCGGCCGAGCCGGCTAATGATAAATTTGCCAGCGGCGAGGTTATAGTGTTTGGCCCCAACGGGGTTATGGTGAAAGCGCGTACGGCTAACCAGCGCAAAATGGTTGATTGCATTAATAAGAGCGATATACTGTTCGCTATTGGCCCCGCGGGTACAGGTAAAACCTATACCGCCGTTGCTTTAGCGGTGCGTGCGTTAAAAAATAAAGAGATAAAACGTATTATATTAACCCGCCCGGCAGTTGAGGCAGGAGAGAACCTGGGGTTTTTACCAGGCGACCTGAAAGAAAAGATAGACCCGTACCTGCGCCCTTTATATGACGCGCTGGATGATATGATACCGGCCGAAAAACTAAAAGTGTACCTGGAGAACCGCACCATTGAAATAGCACCGCTTGCTTTTATGCGCGGGCGCACATTGGATAACTGCTTTGTGATTTTGGATGAGGCGCAAAACGCTACCGATATGCAGTTGAAAATGTTTTTAACACGTATGGGACCCTCCGCAAAATTTATTGTTACGGGTGATGTTACGCAGATAGATCTGCCTAAAAAACAGCAATCGGGCCTGCATACCGCCCTGCGCATATTAACAGATATTAAAGGAATTGAAATAGTTTACCTGAGCGGCGAAGACGTAGTAAGGCATAAACTGGTACGGAAAATTTTAGCCGCTTACGGGGATATACAGTAATTAGATACAAGAGCCAAGAATTAAGAGACAAGAAGTAACTTTTAGTCTTGATTCTTGATTCTTAATTCTTGATTCTAACATGGACGCACTAAAAGAAACACATTTTAATTTTCCCAATCAAACCAACTTTTACAAGGGGAAGGTTCGTGATGTTTATACTATCGCCAACAAATACCTGGTAATGGTGGTGAGCGACAGAATATCGGCGTTTGATGTGGTACTGCCGGAGCCTATTCCGTTTAAGGGGCAGGTATTGAACCAGATAGCGGCCAAATTTTTAAAAGCTACCGCCGACATTGTACCCAACTGGGTGGTTAGCGTACCAGACCCCAGCGTAACTATCGGTCGTATTTGCGAGCCTTTTAAAGTGGAGATGGTAATTCGCGGGTACTTAGCCGGACACGCCGCGCGCGAGTACAGCGCAGGCAAACGTGCGGTTTGCGGTGTGAGTTTGCCCGAAGGATTAAAAGAAAACGATAAACTGCCCGAACCCATTATTACCCCAACAACCAAAGCGGCAGTAGGCCATGATGAGGATATATCAAAGGCAGACATATTAAAACAACAAATCGTATCAGCCGAAGATTATGAACAATTGGAGCAATATACCCGGGCGCTGTTTGCCCGCGGCACCGAAATTGCCGCCCAACAGGGCCTGATATTGGTTGATACCAAATACGAATTTGGCAAGGCCGATGGGAAGATATACCTGATAGATGAAATTCATACGCCCGATTCGTCACGCTATTTTTATAGCGAAGGATATGGCGAAAGGCAGGCGGCTAACGAGCCTCAAAAGCAATTATCGAAAGAGTTTGTGCGGAAATGGTTAATTGAAAATAATTTCCAGGGAAAAGAAGGGCAGGTAATACCGGTTATGACACCGGAGATCGTTCGGTCTATCTCTGAGCGGTATATTGAGCTTTACGAACAAATTACCGGCGAGGCCTTTATAAAACCCGAAAATGAAAACGTGCTGAACAGGGTAGAAGGCGCTATAAAAAAAGCCCTGGCATCATTGTGATTTTTATTTGCGAATAATTTATATATTAGCAGTTAAATAATTGAAATTGAAATGAAGTTTACAATTGATAAACACGAGAAGTATATTTTGCTGAAGCTCAATGAATCAAAGTTGAACTCATTGATCACTCCGCAATTAAAATCAGAGTTGATATTGATCAACACAGAAGGGCAGCGAAACATGATACTCGACCTTTCGCAGGTTAAATTTGCCGATTCTTCGGGATTAAGCAGCTTGCTGGTTGGCCATCGCTTATGTAAAAACGCTTCAGGTTCATTTATACTTACGGGATTAAATGACGCGGTTGCCCGTTTAATCACTATCTCTCAATTAGAAAGTGTACTTACTATCGTTCCTTCTTGCGAAGAAGCTATCGACCATATTTTTATGGAAGAGATAGAAAAAGAATTAAAGAAAGAAATGAGATAATACGTATATTGTTTACCTGATATGAAGTTTGAGGTAACAATACTCGGAAGCAGTTCTGCAACTCCTATTTATAATCGAAATCCTACATCGCAGGTGCTTAATATTAATGAGCGCCTGTACCTGGTTGATTGCGGCGAAGGCACGCAACAGCAAATGTTACGCTATGATGTTAGGGCAAGCCGTATCGATCATATTTTCATCAGCCATATTCACGGTGACCATTACCTGGGCCTGATAGGGCTGCTTTCGTCAATGCACTTAAACGGGCGTAAAAAAACCTTAAAACTATTCGGCCCGCCCCAGCTAAAGGAAATTATTGATCTGCAATTCAAATATTCTGAAACTCACTTACAATTTGATATTGACTTTTGTGTAACCGATGCGGTTAAAGCGCAAACCATAATAAATAACGACGATGTTATAATTGAAACCATCCCGCTCGATCATCGCATTGCCTGTACCGGGTTTTTGTTCAGGGAGAAAAAACGGTTGAGAAAGCTGCTGAAAGCCGAAATTGAACGGATAGGTGTGCCGGTTGAATTATATACCCTGCTAAAAAAAGGGGCCGATTACACAACGCCCGAAGGCAAGGTATATAAAAATGACACCCTTACCACCGATTCGGACGAGCCCAAAACGTATGCTTATTGTTCGGATACGATATACAACGAGCAGTATTTTAAGCAGATCAATAGTGCCGACCTGCTGTATCACGAAGCTACTTTTTTGCATAATATGCTCGATAGGGCAAATGAAACCTACCATACCACCGCCCTGCAGGCCGCAGAAATAGCTGTAAAAACCCACGCGAAGAAACTATTGATAGGCCATTTTTCGGCCCGTTATAAAAGTTTGGATGAACTGTTAGAAGAAGCACAAAGCGTGTTCCCGGCGACGGAGCTGGCTATTGAGGGGAGAACTTTTGTGGTTTGATGGGGTACGGTATAATTATTTGATTATCAATATTATATAAATACATTTAAAAATTCTGACGAATACGTCGTTACACCTTGTTTCATTTTGTTTCACTCGCTTTTTGCAAAGCGTTATTTTCCAACAAGTTAAGTCGAAATCTTGTTTCACGTGTTTCATTTGTTTCACACACGCGTGAAACAAAACATGAGCAAAATGTTCAGGGCGGATAGGCTACTTATCCTTATTCCCACCCCCAAACACCGAGAAGTGTACGTAACGTTTGGGGTTCGCTTTTAGGTCTAAAAACAACAGGTTCAGGTTGTTGGAAGCATCCTGCAGGTTCTTGTACAATTTATCATCATTCATCAGCAAGCCTAACGATCCCTGGCTGGTATTGATCTTGCTTATAGTAGCCTGCAGGTCGGCTACGGCTTTGTTAGCGTTATCAAGCGTTTGTTTAATATTTGAATTGGCAATATCATTGCTTGTTTTCTCAAAGTTACTGGAGATGTTGGTTAAATGCCCCGTACTGGTTTTTAAATTGCCCGAAACCGCATCGGCATTAGCCAGTATGGAATTGATATGTACAGATTGTGTACCCACCAGGTTGTCTATTTTCTTAGTGGTACTCTCCAGCGTTTGCAGCGAGTTGGCAATGCTGGCGAAACTGCGGTCGACGTTTTTTTGAAAAGCGGGATTCAGTATTTTGTTGATAGATGCCAGTGATGAATCTAATTTGGTGATCAGGTTTTCGGCCTTAGTTTGTATGGGTTGCAGGCTTTCGGCCAGGCTGCCCTGTATGTCGGCCTTTAAGGTATCTTTGTTTTCAGCGTATTCTTTACTGTCGCCTAATTCAAATACAATTGCTTTGCTGCCCAACAGATCGGTACTTACCAATTTTGCCGATGTATTTACCGGCACTTTGTATTGCGATTCTATCTTAAATTCAACCGTGGTACGGCCATCAGCGTCCAATTGCATTTTTGAGATATGGCCTATGGGGAAACCATTAACCAATACCGGTTTTGATACGGAAAGCCCATCCACGCTTTTGTATATGGCATAAAACCTGTTAGAACCCGAAAACAGGTCATTCCCCCGTAAAAAGCTATACCCTAATATCAGTATGCTGATTGCTACGGCAGTTAATGCCCCAATTTTTGTTTCGTTTGATATCTTCATGAAATAGATTTATTTCGCTACCTGTTCAACTTCGTCTTTATAGTTTTTCAACGCCCTTACAATGGAGCTTACTATTTCATCCTGCCCTTTTTCCGAATTTAAATAAGCTTCATCGTCGGGATTATTAATATAACCGGTTTCAACCAATACCGCAGGCATGGCGCTATGGCAAAGTACCAAAACTCCCTGCTCCCTTATACCTTCACTGGGCCTGCCATCAGTCTCAACAAACTCTGTGTTAATTAAATTTGCAAGGTGTATGCTTCGCTGCCTGAATTTGCTTTTATATTGATTAATGAGAATGATAGATTCCGGATCGTTGGGGTCTAAGCCTGAGTTCATTTCCGCATCGTCGCCCTCGCCCTCTTCCAATTGGTTTTGTTTTATCGCTTTTTCTTCCTCCCGGCTACGCCTCAGCCCGTAAACAAGCATTAAAACCCCTTTACCTGAATGATTGGCTACCCTAACAGTTTTGTAAACTGGTTTGTGGTGCTTATGGCCAACCACCTCGCGCACCACCCTGTCGGCTAATGAGTTGCAGTGCAATGAAATAAACAAATTCCCTTTATTTTCATTGGCTATGGCTGCCCGCCTTTCCCATGAAACGTCATCTTCTGTTGAGCGTGTTAACACTACTTTAGTATCAGTTAGCTCTTTTTCTATGGCTTTCTGCAATTTTAATGCTATGGCAAGCGTTACACCTCTTTCGGTAGAATAGGAGCCGGACGCGCCATGAGAAAAATGGCCGGTACCGGTGGGCGAGCCGCCATGCCCTGCATCAACAATAATGGTTTTAAGTTTAAAGCCATTATTATTTGCAATGGTATCTCTTTTTACTGTGGAGACTAACTTAAACGAAAATAGTGAAAAGCATATCAACAATGCCGATAATCCACAATTCAATCTTTTCAATGCCTTATTTTTCATTATTTTTGAACGCTGTTAACTATATCTGCAAAAATACTATTCATAATCAATTTTGAAATCCATTAGCTTATTTTTTCTATTTGCAATAATCTTAATGGCAAATATGATAGCTTTTGCTCATAAACGCAGTGCTATAATTTATATTATTGATAAATCGCGTGCTGATACTATAATCAAGCTCGATTCGACAAATAAAAATAAGTACCCAAAACTCCCTAAAGGTAAAAAATCTAATATAACTTTCCCTGTAAAAAAAGCTGGTACAGCAGATACCACTAAAAGCAACTCAGAGCTCGACTCAGAAATAAAACATACAGCCGACTTAAATATCAATGATGTGGAAACCGGCATGAGCTACCTGATTGGGCACGCGCGCATAACATACGAGGATGTTGAACTGGATGCCGATTATATTAGGATAGACAGGAAAAATCATCTTTTTTTTGCCAGGGGGAGTATTGACTCGGTGACCAAACGCTATGTGGGCAGGCCTATCTCTAAACAAGGCAAAGAAAACCCTATTACATCCGATTCCCTATTGTTCAATTATGAAACGAAAAAGGCCCATATATGGAATATTTTAACACAGCAGGAAACTAATTATATTTCGCATGGGCAAGCTAAAAAAATAAGCGAAACGGAGGTTGCCTATCAGAATATTATTATTAGCGCCTGCGATAAGCCTATTCCTGATTATGGTATTGTAATTACCCGAGGTATTGGCGAAAAAAACAAGATCATTTCAGGCCCGGCATACCTGGAAATTGAAGGAATACCGCTCCCGATAGGCATTCCCTTTGGGTTTTTTCCAAAACCCGATACACGTTCGTCGGGTGTAATGATCGGTACTTTTGGCGAAGATGCCACATTGGGTTTTTACCTGCGCGATTTTGGTTATTATATTGGCCTGGGTGATTATGCCGACCTGACCAATTTGGGTACCTATTATTCCAACGGCTCCTACGAAGTAAGCAGTACCTTAGATTATTTGAACCGGTATAAGTATAGCGGCAACCTGGCATTAAGCTATGGCTCGCATAATTACGGGTTGGCAGGCGACCCCCCCGCGCGCGATTTTCATATTTCATGGACACATGCCCAAAACCCTAACGCCAGCCCGGGCAGTACTTTTAGCGCGTCGGTAAGTGCAGGTACATCAAGTTTTTATCAAAACAACCCGGCTTCCATTGGATATAACCTCCAACAGCTTACACAAAACGCCTTACGCTCAAGTATTTCTTATGCAAGGACCTGGACTGCCTTAAACAATACGCCTTTTAACCTTACCGTAAGCCTTTCACATAGCCAGGACCTAACCCAAAAAACGGTCTCGTTAGAACTGCCAAGTTTTAACTTTAGTATTGGAAGTTTTAATCCTTTTTATTTTGACGGGGTTGGTGAACAAAAATGGTATCAAAAAATAACCCTAAGTTATACGCTCACAGCAACAAACAGGGTTACCAATGTTCCCGAATCTGAGTTGTTTCAAAGCCAAACTTTTACAAAACGTTTGCAAAACGGATTTCAGCACCAGATACCTTTATCTTTAAGTTTTAACCTGCTCAAATATTTCACGGTTAGTGCTAATGTTAATTATACCGAACGTTGGTATCTGCAATCAATAAGACAGCACTATGCAAGGGCAGATTCATTGGTTACTGACACCGTTCCGGGATTTGAACGCGCAGGAAACTATACAATGGGCGCCAGCCTGTCAACCAAAATATATAACACATTAAGTTTTAAGAGCGGAACAATAAGGGCCATACGGCATGTGATAACGCCAAACATCGGATTTAGTTATAGCCCTGATTACTCGGGACTAGACAGGAGTTATAACAGATCCATCGTAAGCAATGCCACTGTACCCTACCCGGTTGTTTTTTCGCGCTATTCTATTTTTAACAGTTCGGTTTATGGTGGCCCGAGTGCGGGCAAGCAAGCGGGTATAAGCTTAAGCCTCGATAATAGTATTGAAGCAAAGGTACTGCCCAAAAGCACCGATACATCCCATACACCCAGAAAGATACAGCTTTTACAAAGTTTATCATTCTCTACATTTTATAATTTCGCGGCAGATTCGTTCAGGCTGACGCCAATTTCATTTTCGGGGCATACGGCATTATTACATGACCGGCTGAATATTAGTTTTGGGGGGACCCTTAACCCATACGTTACGCGTGTACTTGATTCTATTTCAAATGGCCAGTTGGTACAATATTCGAGAATGGTAAACCGGTATACTTTTCAGGATGGCAAGCTGCCTACACTTGCCAATTTTTCATTTTCGGCGAGCGCCAGTTTAAACCCGGCTACATTTCACCCGCTATCTAATTTGCCTCCGGGCGCTTCCCTGCAAACTGCTACGCCACAACAAGCCCATGCCCTGGCATTACAAAATAACGACCCCAGCGCTTATGTTGATTTTAACATACCCTGGAACCTTTCGATTAATTATAGTTATAATTATAATAATAGTTATACTAGTACCCAAACAACAAACACGGTAATGTTAAGTGGCGATTTAAATCTCACTCAAAAATGGAAAATACAATATAATACCAGCTACGATTTAAAAGTTGGACGGTTAAGCAGCGCTACCTCATTTGTAATTTATCGCGATTTGCATTGCTGGAACTTATCGGTACAATGGGTGCCGTTTGGATACTATAAATCATATAATGTTACTTTACAGGTAAAATCTGCTGTTTTACAGGCATTAAAGCTGAGTAAAAGAAGCGATTATACAAGTAACGCAAACTTTGGACAATAACATGCTGGCAGAAATAATTACCATAGGCGACGAAATATTAATAGGCCAGGTTGTTGATACCAATTCGGCATGGATGGCCCAACAGCTTAACAATGCCGGTATCCGGGTAAAACAAATTTCATCCGTTTCTGATGACAGGCAGCATATTTTGACTGCATTAGCCGAAGCTGCAGAAAGGGCCGACATTATTTTTATAACCGGTGGCCTGGGCCCAACAAAGGATGATATCACCAAAAAAACATTGGCCGAATATTTTGGCGTAGGGATGGTTGAAAATAAAGCGGCGTTAAACAACGTACTGAAAATATTTGAAAAATATAAACGGCCCTTATTAGCAGTTAACAGGCTACAGGCAGAAGTGCCCGAAAATTGCGAGGTTATAATCAATAATAATGGTACCGCGCCTGGTATGTGGTTTAACCACAACGGAAAAATATATGTGTCAATGCCCGGAGTACCATTCGAGATGATGTACATGATGGAAGAACAGGTAATTCCTAAAATTAAAACTTTGTTCAAACTCCCGGTTATTATTCATAAAACTATTTTAACCGTTGGCGAAGGCGAGTCGTTTTTGGCGGAAAGAATTGCTGATATAGAAGATTCACTTCCCCCTCACATTAAACTGGCCTATTTGCCAAAACTTGGCCAGGTACGGTTGAGGTTGAGCGGTTATGGCGAAAATGAATCCACACTCCGTAAAGAAGTGGATAAATACGCATCGAAAATTATAGAGCGGGTTGGTGATTTTGTTGTTGCTGAAGGGGATATACCTATTGAAAAAGCCATACTGAACTATATGACAGAAAAAGGGCTCACTCTTTCGGTAGCTGAAAGCTGTACCGGCGGATACCTGTCACACTTGCTTACCCAGCACGCCGGGTCTTCGAAAGTATTTTTTGGGGGCGCGATATCCTATTCGTACGAATTAAAGGAAAGTATGTTGGGTGTAAAAAACGAAACACTATGGCAATACGGCGCGGTAAGTGAACAAACCGTTAGCGAAATGGTTGAAGGGGCGCGGTTAAATTTTAAATCGGATTACGCAATAGCGGTTACCGGCATCGCCGGCCCCGACGGGGGCCTGCCTGATAAACCGGTGGGAACGGTGTGGATTGCCGTGGCATCTGCAAAAAAAATGATCGCGAAAAAATTCACATTCGGCACCAAGCGGCATCAAAACATTGAAAGAAGTGCAACAATGGCATTTTTCATGTTGAATAATTTACTTAAAGATGATGAGAAGTAAAGCGCGAATTTTTCTAATTTTGACCAAAGAACTATATTCATTATAATGGCTAAATACCAGTTGTTATTGCCAAAAATGGGGGAGAGTGTTGCGGAAGCAACAATAATCAAGTGGACCAAAAACCCAGGGGATCATATTGAAGAAGACGAAGTGGTACTTGAAATTGCCACGGATAAAGTTGATTCCGATGTTCCCTCACCGGTATCAGGCAGGTTAGTTGAACAACTTTGTAAAGAAGAAGAGGTTGTACAGGTAGGTGCCGTTATTGCTATTATTGAAACCGACGAAGTTGAACAGGCCCAGCCTGCTCCGCAACAACCCGTGGCGCAGCCGCGTGAAAGCGATGAGCCATCTGTAACTGCACTCCAACAACCGGTAAACATCCCCGGAACAGAGCTTCTTGAAACTACAAGCCCTGCTTCTGATACCAGTCAGTATATAGGGAGCTTCAAAAGCGAATCAAGGTTTTACTCACCATTGGTTAAGCATATCGCGTTACAGGAAAAAATTAGCATTGATGAGTTAGACCGCATTCCCGGCAGTGGTGCCGAAGGGCGTTTAACCAAGGATGACCTGTTAAATTATATAAATAAAAAGCCTGCTGCACAATCGACGCCGCAAAAAGAAACGACTATACAACCCGAACCGGCAAAACCGGAGCAGGAACCTGTTATGTCGACTACCTCCCCGGTGTCATCTGGAACTGATGAAATAATTGAAATGGACAGGATGCGCCGCCTGATAGCCGACCACATGGTTATGAGCAAGCAAACCGCGCCGCATGTAACTTCGTTTATTGAGGCTGATGTAACCGGTTTGGTGATGTGGCGCGAAAAAATAAAGAACAGTTTTGAAAAACGTGAAGGCGAAAAAATAACTTTTACCCCCATTTTTATTGAAGCCGTGGTAAAGGCAATAAAGGATTACCCCATGGTAAACGTTTCTGTTAACGGAACACAGATCATTAAAAAGGCTGCTATAAATATCAGCATGGCAACCGCCCTGCCTAACGGCAATTTAATTGTGCCGGTTATAAAAAAAGCCGAAGAATTAAACCTGCTTGGCCTCACCAAAGCGGTTAACAGCCTGGCCAACAAAGCACGTACGGGTAAATTGCAACCCGACGATGTTCAGGACGGCACTTTTACTATAACCAATATAGGTACGTTTGGCAATATAATGGGTACGCCTATTATTAACCAGCCGCAGGTGGCCATATTGGCCGTTGGCGCTATAAAAAAGAAGCCCGCGGTAATTGAAACCGCCGAAGGCGATGTTATTGCCATACGGCATATAATGTTCCTGTCATTAGCATACGACCATCGCGTGGTTGACGGCTCGTTAGGCGGTTCATTTTTACGCCGTATAGCCGATTACCTGGAGAACTGGGATACCGACAGGAACGTATAATTCCTCAAATAACTTCTTCAAACTCAAACAATAAACCCTATTTTCAGTTAAGCTGGTAGGAGTGGCAGGATGCTGCTTTGGTTACTTAAACGCCGTTTGCCATGGAAAACTATGAAACCTTAGTGGATGCCACTAATGATTTGATGAAAAGGGGATATATAGCCAATTTAAGCCTTGAGGGTGATACAATTGTCGATAAAGCCCGCGATATACACCTAACTGCAGACGATTTTTCAATCGACGAATTTTACCGGTTTGAGGGGGCAAGTAATCCGGATGATACGTCTATAATATACGCTGTAAGTTCGCCAAAATTCGATTTAAAAGGTATAATAGTAAATGCTTATGGCATGTATGCCAATGATAGTTCATCGGCCATCGAGGCCAAACTGCATCATTACCATGTGAGCCATAATTTGCATAGCAGCGACAGGCCAACAGCTCAATAAAAAGCGATTTACATTTTGCTTAACAGTTTCTTCCCCCTGCTTTGTATAGCGGCGGTACCATTGCGCATTAAATAGTGTATTTGATTGGCCAATTCTTCCTGTATCCAGTTATACCGATGCCGCATATTAAACAATGCTTCAGCAGCAAATACCTTTACCGCAATTTTTACTTTGGTGTCTATCATCCAGTCAAAAAGTTTTTCAATTGGCGGCTCAAGGTCTATCGCTGCTATTTTATTCTTTATACTTTGCGGCGATTTAAGGCTTGTTATATGCATTATGATCTTGGCATAGTGTCTTTGACAACTTGCGTATTTTACATCAGGGAATTTTAAGAGCATGTGTTCCAGGTGTGGTAAATACGTTTCCGGGTTTTGTAAAAAAATATTCTCCAGTATCCATGCCGCGCGGAAGGCAATGCCCTCATCGGTATGAAAAGTAATAGCTACCAGGTCGGGTAAAGCTAACTGCTGTTCCTTTAAAATCTTGCTTAACTCTAATACTTTTCGCTTGCCTATTGTGGCGCTAATTTGCTTAATGAGTTCTTTTTTATTCATAACTCCTTAACATTATGCAGGTAACGAAGATATAAATATAACCAAAGGGTGACTTATACAAATTAGCTAAAAATCATACATTTGTCCACTGCTTTTTAAAAAACGAATACTGATACATGGTTAAATTCAACCGGTTTACTTTAGCTAACGGCCTCCGTGTTATTGTGCACGAAGATAGTACCACACCGATGGCCGTTCTTAATATATTATATGATGTTGGCTCGCGCGATGAAGACCCCGGCCAAACAGGTTTCGCGCATTTATTTGAACACCTCATGTTTGGCGGCTCGGTAAATATACCCAGTTATGATGAACCATTACAGCGGGTGGGTGGCGAAAATAATGCTTTCACCAGTAATGATATCACTAACTACTATATCACCCTGCCAGCAGCCAATTTAGAAACTGCTTTTTGGTTAGAAAGTGACCGTATGCTTAGCCTGGCATTCAATAAGAAAAGTTTAGAGACACAGCGCAATGTTGTTATTGAAGAATTTAAGCAGCGCTACCTGAACCAGCCTTACGGCGATGTGTGGCTGCGTTTAAGGCCGATGGTTTACAAGAAGCACCCGTACCTTTGGGATACCATCGGAAAAAACATTGAGCATATAGCTGACGCAAAAATAGACGATGTAAAAGCATTTTTTAAAAAACATTATAATCCGCAAAATGCGATAATGGTAGTTGGGGGCGATGTTAATACCGAACAGGTTAAACAACTGGCCGAAAAATGGTTCGCACCTATACCGGCCGGTGAAAAATATCATCGAAACTTACCGCAAGAGCCAGAGCAGCGCGACGAGCGCCGCGAAACTGTTACCGCAAAAGTTCCGCTTAATGATGTGTATATTGCTTTGCAAATGCCTGCCCGTAAGGATAAAGATTTTTACGCGGTCGAGTTAATGTCTGATATACTTTCGCGCGGAAAATCTTCGCGTTTATACCGCAGCCTGGTTAAAGAAAAGCAATTGTTTAGCGAGGTGCATGCCCACCTGAGCGGCAGCATAGACAAGGGAATGTTTTTATTAGAAGGTAAGCCGTTAGCAAATGTAACTATTGAAGAAGCCGAGGCGGGGATTTGGGATGAACTGGAAAAATTGAAAGCAGAAGAGGTTTCGCCCGAAGAGCTAACCAAGGTGCAAAACAAAACAGAATCAACCATGATATTTTCTGAAATGTCATTACTGGATAAAGCCATGAACCTGGCTTATTTTGAGTTGCTGGGCGATGCGGATCAACTTAACCAGGAAACTGACAGGTACTTGTCTGTAACCTCTCAACAAATAAAAGAGCAAGCCAATAAGTTATTTAGAAAAGGCAATTCATCAACCCTAATTTATTTAGCGGAATAGAAATGATAAACAGAAAAGAGGCCCCTGAATTTAAGGCAATAGATAACATTCATTTAATACGCCCGGAACATATAAAATTGGCCAACGGCTGCAATGTTTTTTGCTTTAACTCCGGCGACCAGGAATTGGTGCGTATAGAGTGGATATTCGGCAACCTGCGCTTTAACACTACAAAACCATTGCTTAACATGGCCGTGAATACGATGCTTAATGATGGCACAAACAGCTTGTCGGGTTCGGAGATAGCGGATAAA
>JABDBW010000060.1 GCA_013288485.1 Bacteroidota bacterium | reverse complement strand
AATGTAGATTAAGAGAGTCAAGAATCAAGAGTCAGGAGCCAAGATAGTTCAAGAGCCGGGAACCAGTACAAGATTTATCTTGCTTCTTGATTCTTGGCTCTTGCTTCTTTATAAGTATATTTGCAAGTCAATAATAATATAGAGGAATACGATTTGGATTTATTTGATAAGATTTCGAAAAGCATGGGCGGCCCGCTGGGGCAGCATCAAAAATGGTCGCACGGTTATTTTTCCTACCGCGGCTGGAGGGTGATATAGGCCCGCACATGCTATTTAACGGGAAAGAGCATTTAGTATGGAGCCTCAATAATTACCTCGGCTTAGCTAACCACCCCGAAGTTAGGGAAGCGGATGCCAATGGAGCAGCAGATTACGGAATGGCATACCCTATGGGTGCGCGCATGATGTCTGGTAATTCTGTACACCACGAAGAACTGGAAAATAACCTGGCCGCGTTTGTTGGCAAACCCGATGCTTTCCTGCTTAATTATGGCTACCAGGGTATGGTATCGATAATTGATTCGTTAATTAACCGTAATGATGTAATAGTTTATGATGCCGAGTCGCACGCCTGTATTATTGATGGTTTGCGTATGCACATGGGCAAACGTTTTGTTTACCAGCACAACGACCTGGAAAGCTGCGAAAAGCAGCTGGAACGCGCTACCCGTTTGGCAGAACAGACAGGGGGCGGCATACTGCTGATAACCGAAGGTGTTTTCGGCATGTCGGGCGCGCAGGGTAAACTGAAAGAGATCATCGCGCTAAAAAAGAAATTTGATTTCCGCATATTGGTTGATGACGCGCATGGTTTTGGCACTATGGGCAAAACCGGGGCAGGCACCCATGAAGAACAGGATTGTATTGATGGCGTGGATGTTTATTTTGCCACGTTCGCCAAATCAATGGCGGGCATAGGCGCGTTTGTTGCCGGCGAAAAGGAAGTAATTGATTACCTGCGGTATAATATGCGGTCGCAAATATTTGCAAAAGCGTTACCTATGCCTATGGTAATGGGCCTGAAAAAACGGTTTGAATTGCTTAAATCTAAGCCACAGCTACGCGAAAAGCTATGGCTCATTTCTTCAACCCTTCAAAAAGGCTTAAAAGAACGCGGATTTGATATTGGGGTTACCAATACTATGGTTACACCGGTATTTTTAAAAGGCGAGTTGCAGGAAGCCACCGCGCTAACCCGCGACCTGCGCGAAAATTATGGCATATTTTGTTCTATCGTAATATACCCGGTTGTGCCAAAAGGTGTAATATTACTGCGTTTAATTCCCACCGCCGCGCATTCGTTGGAAGACGTGCAACGCACGCTCGACGCTTACAGCGAAATGGGCGAAAAACTAAAAGCCGGGTATTATAAAGAAAAGAAAGTGGCTGTTTAATTAAGTACCACCATATTAAATAAGCTCCTGCGTTACACGCGGGAGTTTTTGTTTAGTACCATATTATGTCCCTAACAAATATTGCCCTAAATATCATTTGTAAAAAATATCCGGATAGCGATTTATTATAATATTGGCCAAATAGTGGTTTTCAAGCCAAAATGCCCTGAAATGTGGAAAAAAAGCCCTTTAACGTCTATATATTTATCAGGTAAAAATTTTTTTTTCGATAAAAACATTTTAGATTAGCTTTTACAAAACAAGAACCGCAATAATATTCAAAAAGGAGAAATTAAATGAAAAAATTTGCTGAAGTAAAAAGCTTGATCGCCTCGCTCGAAGCGGATGCCGACAAGTTTTACAACAAGGGTAACAGTGCAGCCGGTACCCGCGTACGTAAAGGTATGCAAGATTTGAAAAATTTAGCCCAATCCATTCGTTTAGAGGTTCAGGAAGCAAAAAACAAAGCTTAAATAAACACCTAAACCTCTTTTAGCAATTCACGTAAAAACCCGGCTGCACGCAGCAGGGTTTTTTTATTGCCCGGTTATAAAACTTTGCGTTTCACGAATAATTTGATCAGCAGTATAACTGCTAACCTGTACCAGTGGCAGGCGTACGGTGTCGCCGCAAATACCTAATTGTTTCAGCGCTATCTTTACTCCTGCAGGGCTGCCTTCCGCAAAACATAGCCGGGTAAAATCAATCAGCTTAAAATGCAATTTTTGCGCGGCCTTGTAATCATTAGCAAGGCAAAGGCGTATCATATCCGAAGTTTGGCGCGGCAACGCGTTGCCAATAACCGATATAGCCCCAACAGCGCCCAACGCCATCATAGGTAAAGTAATAGGGTCATCGCCTGATATCACTAAAAAACCCTCCGGTTTATCGAGCATGATCTGGTTGAGTTGGTCGAAATTACCGGATGCTTCCTTAATGCCTATTATATTTTTAAAATCATGGGCAAGCCTTACCGTAGTATCGGCGCTTACATTGCTGCCGGTGCGGCCCGGTACGTTATACAAAATTAAAGGCAACGGCGAGTGTTCGGCAATTGCCTTATAATGCTGGTAAATGCCTTCCTGTGTGGGTTTATTGTATGCCGGGCTTACGGATAATATGGCGTCATAACCGGTAATATCAAACTTTTTTACCTGGTCAATAACTTCAGCGGTATTATTACCACCTATGCCCGCTACCAAATTTACACGGCCCTTAACAATATCTGCAATAAAGGCCCATACCTTCTTCTTTTCTTCTGAACTCAATGTGGCGCTCTCGCCGGTTGTACCTATCGGAACGAGGTACTCCACCCCGCCATCAATTAAATAATTGATGAGGTTTTTAAGCCCGTCATAATCTACTTGTCCGTCTGCATGAAAAGGGGTAACAATGGCTATCCCGGTTCCGTAAAATTTATTCATGTTAATTAGTAAAGGGTGCAAAGGTAATAATTTTATAGTTCATAGTTCATGGTTGATAGTTCATGGTAAGCTTTCACAATAACGCCCTGAACCATGATCTATGAACCACCAACTAACTACAAACTAACAGCCAACCTGAAAGCCGAATGAATATTGCTGCCGCTATTGTAGGATGTTCCGTAAAGCAGTTTTACATTCAGGTATTGAAGGCCAAAGCCTAATTCGTAATAATTTTTCAGTTCAGGCGTGGTAAGGTAGTTAAGGTGCACAATTTCCTGTAGTTTCAGTTTCCTGATGCCGGGAATTTTATTGGTAATGAACCCCGAAAAATTATGTTCCAGGTGGGCCTCAAAATACTTGGTCCGGGTGCTGTAGGTATAGTAATTAAGCAATAAAAAGGCGCTGATGCCGCCCCGGTAAAAAAATCCCTCATTTCCCCTGAACTGGCTGTAATCAGGATAATATAAACTATTGGCTGTTAAAAATTTACCCGCCCCGGCAAAAAATGAAGTCCACCCATAAATGCCCATGCTTATATTTGATTTGGAAATATCGGCTGACAGCAGATCGTAATCCACATCCGAGCCCAGTATATTTTTAATGCCTTTAGTGAAATTTAAACCAATTGTTGGATAGGCCGATGGCAGGTAGCGCTTTCCGTTCGGAAAGGTTTCGTACTTGCTGCTAAAATCATAGCTGGTACGCAGGTTGATGGTGAATGCTTGATTTTCAGGAAACAGCGGAATATCCTGCGTGGGCAGCAAGGGGTTATTAGAAGTATATACCCCGTTTTTAGGATTGAAAAAACTAAAGGACGATGTATTGGGTAGCCAGTTGCGATTGGCCCACTCAACAGAGGCGCTGGCCCGCCACCCGCCGCTTACGCGCCCCGAAAATGAAGCGGATGCAAATTGCTTTTGATAAAATTTTTCATAATTCTGCTTTGCAAAAAGGCCATGAAGCGTGTTGGACAAAGTGGAAATAGGATCAAGATTATTCAAGTCAACCACATCCGACCCCCCGTTAAGCGCAAGCGCGAATTGATCAACCGGTATAACGGCATTAACATGGCTATTGAACATGTGATCGGAAAAGCCGTAACGAACATTCGCCCCAATACGGAAAAAGCGGTTATTTATGGTATCTATCCGCTTGGTAAACGAAGCGCCGTAATTAATAGCAAAGCCCTCCACAGTATTGAACAGGAGTGACCCCAATATCGAATCGAAGTGATAATTTTCCCGTTTATAACGGTCTCTGATATTAACACCGCGAAATAATATAAGACGGGATAATTTGAACTTATTATTTACCCTGTCGATCGAATCCATATACGGTTTTGATTCACGTTTTTCCGCCAGCGCTTCCTTCTTTTTATAATCTGTTTTTTCTTCACCGGTAAGCGGGATGGGCCTTTCCTGGTCCCAATACGCACTGTCTTTTTTATTAATGCCCCTGGTAATGCGCAATACCTCGTTAAAATCTTTTTTATTAAAAGCAGGATCGAGGTCGTAGTTTTTATAAACCGAAATAAAATATCCCCCCAATTTGAAGCCAAATAAGCCCCCAGTAAAGTCAAACCTCACGGTAGACGTCATCCAGGCTTTGTTGCTTACCGGCATAAACTGCTGGCTTATTTTCAGGGTATCCAATAAACTAATATTTGCTTTTTTAGTGATGTACAGGTCAAGGTCGACCAGGCGCCAGCTATCATCCTGTATATACACGTAGCCTTCAAAGCAGGGGTCGTGCTCACGGCGGGGTATAACCTTTATTTTATTAACCGTTTTTCCATTTTCAACAGTTTCGCCTATCAATTTATATTTATAGTAAAACAAGGCGTTATCCGCTATAGGCGATATCAGCGGCCTTAGGCTTATTTCGCCCCAATTTTGAAAATTTTCATAAAAATTGACCTTCATATCGGTTGCGCGGTTAAAGCTGAATGCGCGGTTGCTGCCCGATACTTTCGACGATATCATTTCCTCATGTACCTGGTTGGGGTACATAAAGCTATATTTTGATTCGGATTCCGACAGGTACACAATACCCCTTCGGTTGGAGTCGAGGCCGATCCGCCGGCCTATCTGGTCAATATCGGCCCCGAAAAACTTTTTAGGCGCGTCAAGCAGTTTTTGCAGGCCTTTAATATATACTTCGCAGGTATATCCCTTTACTTCACTTAAATAAGTTTTACGTTTTTTTATGGCCCTGCGGATAATAGCGTAGGCCGGGTCTTCGCCATTACCGGTGATAGATACTGTTTGCAGCTGGTAAATTTCGTTACCAAGTATAACATTGATCGTTTTACTTTGGTTAAGGTCGGCCTTGCGGGTTTCCAGTTTATAACCAACTGCTTTATATTGAATAACATATTGCCCCGGTTTTAACGGCAGCGAATAATCGCCCTCGCTATTGGCCGATACGCCCTGTGTGGTGTTTTGAATGTATACGCTGGCAAACGGAACGGGTTTGCCGCTTTCGTCGGTAACCTTGCCGCTTACGGTAACCTGTTGGGCTAAAACGCCTGAACATATAGAAAAAAACAGGATGAATACTAAGGCTGACCGCATCTATGACAAGATTTACGGCTAAGATGTATTTTATTTAGCAATTGTTACTAATTGGAGTTGTTAAATTATTGTTAAACCAATGCAATGACGCTTGGTAAATTACCCTATCATTCCCATCAATTCCCCATCGCTAATAATAGGGATATTCAGCTTTTGCGCCTTTTCCAGTTTGGCCGGGCCCATATTGTCGCCTGCTACCAGGTAGTTCAGTTTGGCCGATATGCTGCTTAGTATTTTGCCCCCGTTTTGCTCAATAATATCTTTTAACTCATCTCTCGATCTTTCGAACGTGCCTGATATAATGAAAGTTTTGCCCGATAGCTTTTCGCTTTGCAAAACCACTTCTTTTTCATCGCTTACAAACTGCAGCCCCTGTGCTTTAAGCTGCTCAATTTCATGGCGATGTTTTTCATTGCCAAAATATTCTACCAGGCTATGGGCTATGCGCTCGCCAATTTCTTCGGCAACTACCAGTTCTTCCAATGTGGCAGCCATCAAATTATCAATGGTTTTAAAATGATGGGCGAGTTTTTTAGCCACCGTTTCGCCAATATAGCGTATGCCTAAACCAAACAGCACTTTCTCAAACGGCATTTGCTTCGATTTTTCAATACCTTCCAGCATGTTGCTGATAGATTTTTCACCAAAACGCCCCATCTGTTTTAGCTCTTCAGCGTGTGTATGCAACTCATAAATATCGCTGATATGCCTGATGAACCCTTTTTGATATAAAGTTTCAATAGTTTCATCGCCCAGGCCATCAATGTTCATGGCTTTACGGCCAATAAAGTGCTGCATTTTCCCTACAATCTGCGGCGGGCAGCTTTCATCGTTAGGGCAATAAAAAGCGGCTTCGCCCTCTTGCCGCTCTAATAGGGTACCGCAGGCGGGGCAATGTGTAACATACTGTATGGCGGGGGCGGAGGGGTCGCGTTTCTCTAAATTTACACTGATAATTTTGGGGATGATCTCACCGCCCTTTTCTACATATACCCAATCGCCCTGGTGCAAATCGAGGCGCAATATTTCATTGGCATTGTGCAGGGTAGCGCGTTTTACGGTAGTTCCCGCTAATAAAACCGGCTTTAAATTGGCAACGGGGGTAACGGCGCCTGTGCGGCCCACCTGGTAGCTTACGCTTATTAAGTCGGTTTGTACCTGTTCGGCTTTAAATTTATAGGATATGGCCCAGCGCGGCGATTTGGCCGTAAAGCCCAGTTCCTGCTGCTGGTCGTAACTATTAACCTTAATTACAATGCCGTCAATATCATAGCTTAAGCCGAAGCGTTTTTTATCCCATTCGGCAATAAAAGCAAATACCCCGTCAATATTATTGCAGAGGCGGCTATGCTCATTTACCTGGAACCCCCAGCTTTTTACCGCCTGCAGGCTTTCCCAATGGGTTTTAAAATAAGGCTTATCAGTATATAAAAAATATAAAAAGCAATCCAGCGGCCGCTTGGCTACCTCGCCCGAATCCTGCAACTTAACAGTACCCGAAGCAAAGTTGCGCGGATTAGCATAAGGCGGCTCACCATTCTCTATACGTTCTTCGTTCAGCCTCTCAAAAGCTTTGAGGTGCATAAATACTTCGCCGCGTATCTCAAAATCGTCGGGGTAATTGCCCGGGCGTAGGCGCTTGGGTATGGTTTGTATGGTACGTACATTGGTAGTTACCTCATCGCCCTGGGTGCCGTCGCCGCGGGTTACCGCACGCACCAGCTTACCATGCTCATAGGTAAGGCTCATGGAGAGGCCGTCGAACTTTAATTCGCATACATATTCAAAATTAACGCCTATAGCTTTACGTATGCGCTGGTCAAAATCAAACAGTTCCTGCTCATTGTAGGTATTGCCCAATGATAGCATGGGCCAGCGGTGCTTAACGGTTTTAAACTCTTTTGTAATAAAACCGCCTACCTTTTGCGTGGGCGAATCCGGGTCGGCAAATTCAGGGAACTGCTTTTCGAGCGCGCCCAATGCTTCCAGTTTTTTATCAAACTCAAAGTCGGAAATTGCCGGCATGGCCAGTACATAATAATTATAGCTATGTTGTCTTAACTCTGCCGATAAGTTTTCTATTTGTTTTTTAGCTTCTGCCGGTGACATGGAGCGAAGATAATAAATTGATTAATGAGGATGGCGGCTAATATTATTTTTATCAAAACTTTTGAATAAAAAAAACAAACCCGGAACAAACCAAAACCTGACATTTTTTTTTAGTTTTGGAACTCCAATTATTAAATTATTATATGAAAAAGATCGCCAAAATTCTAATGGTATTATTTACAGTGTCGCTGCTTGGTATTACAGCAGGTAAGGCACAAGTTATCGTTCCCAGGATCCCTCCTTTTTCTAATCTTCACCCGGAAAGAAAGACGCGCCAGCCTTCGCCCAAACATGTTTGGATCGCCCCGGAATGGGATCCGTATGCGAGGGGCCAGCATGGCAATTATATGCCGGGCTTTTGGGAAGTGCCGCCCCGCGCAGGATTAGTATGGATACCGGGCCGCTGGCAGAAAGTTCCGAAAGGCTATACATGGCTTGGCGGCCACTGGAAATGATCCTGCTTTAAAAAAGCATTTGATCGCCCCGTTATTCATTATTTAAGATGAAATAACGGGGCGATTTTTTTACATAAAATTTAAACTTTTTTTATTTAGGGTTGTCTTTAATTAAAATAATTAATACAATACCATTATGAAAAAACTAAAGAAAATCTTGTTTTTATTAACAGCTATATCGTTGTTTGCGGTTGCGTACAGCGATGCACAAATTGTAGTTAAGGCCCGCCTTTTTCACCACGGCCGTGTAGTTAGGCCCGAGCGCCCCTCTGAGCGTCATGTTTGGGTTGACGGAGAATGGGTGCCACAGGGACATACCTATGTAGAACGCCCCGGTTATTGGGCAGAGCCCCCACACCCCGGTGGTGTTTGGGTAGCCGGCCGCTGGACCCACCGCCCCGGAGGATATGTTTGGATAGGCGGGCACTGGAGATAAAATATAATCCCAAATACAAGTTTAGACTTACGAAGTTTTTAAAACTTCGTAAGTCTTTTTGTTAGTACATAATCGTATCATTGTTATAATGAAACGATTATTCAGCAACCTTACTTTCCAGGTCCTTATCGCGATCATACTGGGCATTATTGTCGGGTTATATTTTAAGCCCTTCGCGCCAACGGCCCAGGTTATCAGCAAAACGTTTATCAGTTTGATTACCATGCTGATAGCGCCTATTATATTTTTCACCATCGTGCTGGGTATTGCCGGCATGAGCGATATGAAAAAGGTAGGCCGGGTAGGCGGTAAGGCGCTGCTCTATTTTGAGATAGTAACCACATTTGCCTTAATAATAGGTGTAACTGTAGCCAACCTGGTAAAGCCGGGCGAAGGTTTTGTGAGCACCGTTAAAGCCGACGCTACCAAAATAGCTGTTTACCAAAAAGCCGCTTCCGAAATGCACTGGGGCGATTTTATTACTCATATTGTACCCACCAGCGCTTTCGACGCTTTTGCCAAAGGAGATATTTTGCAGGTGCTGTTTTTTGCCATCCTGTTTGGTTTCGGCCTGAGCCGGATGGGCGATACGGGCAAAACGGTTATCGATGTGTTTGAAAAATTATCCAAAGTATTCTTTAACATTATGCACATCGTGATGCGGGTGGCGCCTATAGGCGCTTTCGGCGGGATGGCTTATACCATTAGTACTTACGGCATTAAAACCCTACAGCCGCTGGCATTGCTGATGGTTTCAGTGTATATTACCATGATCCTGTTTATATTTGTAGTGCTCAATATTATTTGCCGCCTGTATAAGTTCAGCTTATGGCAATATTTAAAATATATTAAGGAAGAAATACTCATTGTATTCGGTACTTCCTCCTCCGAACCCGCCTTACCCGCCATGATGGAGAAGCTGGAGAAATTCGGCTGTTCCAAATCGGTGGTGGGGCTGGTTATCCCGGCAGGTTATTCTTTTAATTTGGACGGCACTACCATTTATTTATCCATGTCGGTTATATTTTTGGCGCAGGTGTTTCATATACCCTTATCAATAGCGCAGCAATTAGGCATTATCGGCATATTAATGATCACCTCCAAAGGCGCGGCAGGGGTAACAGGCAGCGGATTTATTGTGCTAACCTCAACCTTAGCCGCTATAAAGGTTATTCCTATTGAGGGTGTAGCCATATTGTTAGGGGTAGATAGGTTTATGTCGGAAGCGCGGGCCATTACCAATGTAATTGGTAACGGGGTGGCTACTATTGTGATTGCGAAGAGTGAAGGGGAGTTCACACGGAAAAATATTGAGGTACAATGAAAAAAGGTTTATTCATACTTATTATCGTATTAGGGTTAGTTTATGAGGCTAAAGCGCAAGGGGAGCATTATTTCCCCGAGGATAATAAAAATAACAAAAATTTAATTGGGGGTGATAGAAATCATTTGTATTCAATGGAATTATCAGCGATGAAAGAACCAATATTATATAATGACACTTCAAAAAATGAAACATATAGGTTTAACTGGTTTAGATCGTTTGATGATCCGATAATAATCAGGATAGAAAAATCAAAAGACACCTATTTATTATATTGGAAATCATGTTATAATAAAGTGGATAAGCCCATGGCTTTACTTATTGACGAGCGAAAAATTATTGACAAGGCAACCTGGGATTTATTTAAAGAGAAGCTAAAGAATTCGGCTTATTGGAAAATGGATATAAATGAATTTGCACCTCCCGGGGTAATCAGGATGGAGGGTTCTCAATGGATATTAGAGGGAAAGACTGCTACTAAGTATCATGTGGCTGATAGGTGGTCACCTGATTCAAAGAGCAAATATTATCAATGCTGCGATTATTTAATTGGATTAACCGATTTAAATATTCCTCCGAGGGGAAAATATTAGCCTAACCCTCTTTACCGCTTGCGGAAGAGAGGGTGGACGAGCGAAGCAAAGTCCGTGTGAGTAAACGGCGCGCGTTCAGGTGGACCAGGTGGACCAGGTGGACCACCCCGGACCACCCCGGACCACCCGGACCAGGTGGTCCACCCTGGTTCAGGCGCACCGGTCTTTAAACCTGCATACAAAAGTCTCCCCTACCGGGGGAGATTTAGAGGGGGCTTTGTAAATTTTTCATCATACTGATCAAAAATTTCTCTTTCAGGATGTTAGGGGGTGAAATTTTATTTTAGCTTTGCGCTACTAAATAAAAAAGCCGAAATGAGTGTTCTCGTAAATAAAGATTCTAAAGTTATAGTTCAGGGTTTTACAGGTAATGAAGGCACCTACCATGCTTCGCAAATGATCGATTATGGTACGCAGCTGGTAGGCGGCGTTACCCCCGGTAAAGGCGGACAAACACACCTGGACAGGCCGGTATTTAATACCGTTGCCGACGCGGTTAAACAAACCGGTGCAAACGTATCTATTATATTTGTACCGCCTGCGTTTGCTGCCGACGCTATCATGGAAGCAGCAGAAGCCGGCATTAAAGTAATTGTATGTATTACCGAAGGTATCCCTACAAAGGATATGATACAGGTAAAAGAATATTTAACCGATAAAGACGCACGCTTGATCGGTCCGAATTGCCCGGGTATTATTACTGCCGATGAAAGCAAAATTGGTATTATGCCGGGTTTCATCTTCAAAAAAGGACATGTAGGCGTGGTTTCCAAATCAGGCACGCTGACTTATGAGGCGGTAGACCAGGTGGTGAAAGCCGGTTTAGGTATAACCACTGCTATTGGTATTGGTGGCGACCCCATCATAGGTACTCCAACCAAGGAAGCGGTTGAATTATTAATGAACGATCCTGATACTCACGGTATTATTATGATAGGCGAAATTGGCGGCGGCATGGAAGCCGAGGCTGCCCGCTGGATAAAAGCAAACGGCACCAAACCCGTTGTAGGCTTTATAGCCGGGCAAACCGCCCCTCCGGGACGCCGCATGGGCCACGCCGGAGCTATTGTTGGCGGTGCCGACGATACTGCAGCAGCCAAAATGAAAATTATGCGCGAATGCGGTATACGTGTAGTGGAATCACCTGCGGAAATTGGGGCGGCTATGGCGGAGGAATTAGCTAAGAAAGGTTAAAGGTAAAAGGCGAAAGGTAAAAGGTTTGCTTGTAGATATTAAAATCCTGGTTTTGGCCGGGATTTTTTTTGTTTAGTCTTATTATTCAATTAAGGGTTTCCGTGTACCTGGAAATAATATATACTATTTGTAGTTAAATTTATTTTGAGGCTAAAAAAGCAAGCCCCTCCATCCAATACTAAAACAGGCTCTTTTTTCCAATCGGATGCTTTATAATCGGGGCAAAAACAATTAACCCAAACTTCCTTTTCTCCTTTCACATTTACAACAGGTATGTATTGTTTGTAATATTTTGAATAGTTAGTGATTAGGTTCCATAATTCCATAGTTTTAAAAGGGATTTTCTTTTTACGTTTTCTTAGATTATCTTCAAATTCTTTGTAAGAACGCTCTATTTTTTCATTATAGCTCACTACTTCTATACCTGTTAAACTATCAATTTTTATTATCTCTTTATATGATAAAGTAGTTGGCTTTACATTTTTATCAAACTGATAATAATTGCGCGTTTTATCAAATACAAGGGTAGTATAATGAGAAGTATCTGTAAAAGGTAGTTGTATAGTGTTTGATGTAGTAAAAACTAACTTATCATCAGAATAATGGTGCATTATAAAACAAGTTACTATTAAAAGGATATGATTCATGCCGTTAGCTTTTATATAAATTTAATCATAAGATGCATTTGCATAAGGGATTCCATAAAATAATATTCATCCGTCAAACCAATGTAAACATCCCCATAAAAAACAATCGCGTTGCACAATTTACCGTATATTGTATAAGCCGAAAGCATCGGTGAGATCAATCAAAAATCTGTGAAATCATGAATTATAATCAGCTAACACCCGAAGAAGAATATATTATTTTACATAAAGGCACTGAGCGCCCCTTTACCGGGGAATTGTTAGCCAATAAAGCAGAAGGTTTATATATATGCAAACGCTGCGATGCGCCGTTATATACTTCCGAATCAAAATTTGAGTCGCATTGCGGATGGCCAAGTTTTGATGATGAAATACCCGGCGCGGTAAAGCGCGTACCCGATGCCGACGGCCGCCGTGTTGAAATTGTATGCGCCAATTGCGGCGCCCACCTGGGCCATGTGTTTGAAGGGGAATATTTAACACCCAAAAACGTGCGCCACTGCGTTAATTCGGTTTCAATGAAATTTGTGCCTAAAGCATAACAAATATTTAGCCGAATAAATTAACAATGTGTTAACGGGTATTTAATATGCTGTTAATCACAGGTTTTCAATCTCCACAAAAATTTTGTTTATAACTTATGCAGGATGTGTAAAACTATCACTAACAACGAAAATACGCAACGCATATCTTTGGATTATAAGTTCTTTCAAGCTACCCGTATTATCGGTGGTCCTTGCCGGTAAGAAAGGGAAAATATGGTAAATCCATAGGCTGACGTACACTGTTAAAGTAGTAAGAAGGGGATAAGTGAGGGTGTTGTTTTGAGTAGTTTAAGGTGATGTTTTATCACATTTAATTATAGCTGCTCTGCGCCACTGTCTGCTAAAATTCGTCAGGTAGTTTGAAAATTGTTGGAGTTGAATATTTAAAACTATAAGCACATGGCGCAGGAAACAGAATTATTACTGAAAGAGAACAAGGACCGCTTTGTTATTCTCCCCATTAAGTACCCAGCTATCTGGGAGATGTATAAAAAATGCGAGGCGAGTTTCTGGACAGCCGAGGAGATCGATCTTTCTGATGATATGAAGCATTGGGAGAACATGAGCCTGGGTGAAAAGCATTTTGTATCGCACATATTGGCATTTTTCGCGGCTAGCGACGGCATTGTGAACGAGAACCTGGCTGTAAACTTTATGAGCGAGGTACAATTGCCCGAGGCACGTTGCTTTTATGGTTTCCAGATAATGATGGAGAATATCCACTCAGAAACCTATGCGCTTTTAATTGATACTTATATAAAGGACCCTGCCGAAAAGGACCGCCTGTTTCACGCTATTGATACCGTACCCTGCGTAGGTAAAAAAGCAGAATGGGCGCTGCGCTGGATAAACAATGGTTCATTTGCGGAGCGCTTAATTGCCTTTGCTGCTGTTGAGGGCATATTCTTTTCGGGTAGTTTTTGCTCCATATTTTGGCTGAAGAAGCGTGGTTTGATGCCGGGCCTTACTTTCAGCAATGAACTGATATCGCGCGATGAAGGAATGCATTGTGAGTTTGCTTGTTTATTGTACCGCATGCTCGAAAACAAATTATCAAAAGAAGCAGCTACCGCTATTATTACCGATGCGGTGGAAATAGAAAAAGAATTTATAAGCGATGCCCTTCCGGTTAGTTTGATAGGCATGAACGCTAAAATGATGAGCCAGTATATTGAGTTTGTGGCCGACAGGTGGCTGGGCGAACTGGGCTATGATAAAGTGTACGGCGCAAGCAATCCGTTTGATTTTATGGAGATGATATCGCTGCAGGGTAAAACCAATTTCTTTGAAAAAAGAGTGGGCGATTACCAAAAAAGCGGCGTGCTGAACACGCAGGAAAGCAAATCGTTCTCCTTAGATGAGGATTTCTAAAGACTAGAAAATATCCAATTAATAAATAAATAGTAAACCGGTTAGCCCCCATACTAACCACAAAATGCCAAAATTATGTTTGTAGTAAAAAGAGACGGTAAGCAGGAAACCGTAAAATTCGACAAGATCACCGCACGTATCGAGAAGCTGTGCTATGGTTTAAATCCCGCATTGGTTGACCCAATTGATGTAGCGAAAAAGGTAATTGAAGGCCTGTTTGATGGGG
>JABDBW010000059.1 GCA_013288485.1 Bacteroidota bacterium | reverse complement strand
GGCAGTTCACCGGCTGATCTGTCTGCAAAATATTCGTCGGTTGAAAATTTTGTTTTATTCCATTGATGGGTAAGAGTGTCTATATCTTCACCTACCGTTATATACCCATTTATAACAGCGCCAGGCTCGATATTTACGGAAGCTGATTGAATATTACCCATAATAATCGCGGTCCCTTTTATCTCGAGCAGGTCCAATGAGGTAATATCCCCCTTTATTACGCCGCTAACAACACATGTTTTTGAAGTAATATTGCCCACAAGTACACCATGTTGTTCTACTATAACTCTTTCGGCGCAAAATAAATTACCTGTTAGTTTTTCATCAAGTAATATCAACTCGTTCGAAAAGAAATCATTCCCCTCTCTGGCAAGTTCACTGATATTACTCATAATCTCTACTACAGGTGGTGTTTCTTTCTTAAATATATTTAGCATGGTTTATTATTCGCCCGCAAAACGCGTTACTACAGTTGTTGAATTACCAATATCGATTCCGATAGACGATTTTTCAACGCCGCCCGAAACCCGGAGCGAATTAAGCGCATAACCCTTACTTGCCAGCGCAGCCGGATCGCTAACAATTTCTAATTGAGCTATTTCACCAAATTCAGCTTTAAAACAATCAATCAGGTCCTGGTAGTACATACCGCCGCCGCACAGGTAAATCTTATTGGTCTTCATTAAATTTCTATCATTGATCACATTCCTTAAGTTAGGAGAGATCACTTCATTATAGTAAGACTTTAACGCGTTTTTCCTGATCTCTCTTACATCAACGTTTTTCTTATCAACGTACAAATGTCCTTTTTGGAAGGCATCGTCAAGGGTATGTGCTGTTCTAAGTTCCAGGTAATGTGTTTTTGAAAGTTCGTTGATCATGTAATTAATAGCATAACGCAAACCATGCGTACTTATCATACTTTGTTCAACTACACCCGAATCCATGCTCAATACCGATTCAAATGTTCCGAACCCGCAGCTTAAAATAAAAAAGTTTCCCTGTGCCTTTTCTTCGCCCTTTCTTAAAGCTATTGAACAGGCAACAATTTCGGGTATAACATCCACATTTTTAACATCAAACATAGCTGTTCTTTTACCGTTACCGCCAAAAGTTGCTGAATCATATTCTATTACGTGGGTTTTTTTTATTTGCTCAATAGCGATGTCCTTATAAATACGGTAAGTAGCATAAGGAAACCCCATGGTAATGGTTACCGGCTGATCAACATCCTCTGTTACCAGCAGCATGGCCGCCTTAACCAGCAATTGATAATCAAGGTCATTGGGCGAAGAGTTGAGCAGCTTGTGGGGAGACTGACCCTCATTAAGCGCTAAATTTCCGCAAATATACCATTGATTGTTATGGAAAACCTTCAATCCGTTCAACAGGTCTGAAGATGTATTGTTCAATGCAGAATTATTGTTTTCAATTAAACTGGAAAAGGATTGAGTTACAAACATTTTAAGGTAGGTTAAAGGTTATTTATAAAACTAAATAAATCAATAAAATTTACGTTTACTATTATTAATGTAAGCACATTATTTTTAAATACAGTAGAAGATCAGTATACTTTTTAAAATGAAGACAGGGTGTTGTTTGACCTTCAATTTACCAAATTTATAAAATTAACCTATAATAAAAAAAAAATTACTTTTTTCTTTTAAAAAGGGCATAAAAAAACCTCCCTGAAAACAGGAAGGTTTTTTTATTATTAATCTTGTTAAGATAATTAAACTCTTTTTGACTTGATACGGGCCGCCTTACCGGTAAGTTCGCGCAGATAATATAGTTTAGCGCGGCGTACTTTACCATGGCTGTTTACTTCTACTTTATCAATATTTGGCGAGTTGGCAGGGAAAATACGCTCAACACCAATGCCATTTGAAACTTTACGAACAGTAAAGGTTTCTGAAACACCTGCACTGTTGCGCTGGATAACTACACCCTGGTAAACCTGGATACGTTCTTTATTTCCTTCCCTAATTTTATAATGTACGCTTACAGTATCGCCTGCCTTAAAGGCCGGAAACTTGTTAATTGTTACTGTTTGCTCTTCTACAAATTTTACTAAATCCATGATTTTAAGCTCTAAAAGCGATTTTTAACCCGTAAAAATCGGATTGCAATTATAGGGATTATTTTCGATAATAAAAAGTCTGTTTTAAAAATTTAGCTTTTTCTTATCTGCCCGCAAAATACCTGTAATTTATTACTCGCCAGTTGGTGGATTTTGCGGCTTAGCCTCAGTAAAATAGGCTATAATGGTGTACACCAATCCTATTATCAACAAGCTAAATACAAAATTGATCAGTGTATCACTATTCGAATGCGAACGGCTGTCGATATCTATAAACGTATATACCGAATAGGCGAGGGTCAATAGGAGTATTATCCATCCTATTACAGATACCGGCCAATAAATTATCCCTTTTCGTGTAAACCAGTTCAGTTTCATTGTTTTAATTTTTTAAAGTTAAGTTTTCAGTAATAGCATACAGTATAAAAATACACACTATACCAAAGCTGATGAGTATTAACACGACATTCCAGAACCTAAGCTTAATGGTGACCAATAATTCGCCCGGAATGCCTTGTTCTGCTTTTTTATAATGTACATGTAAAATAGCCAGTTTGTTAATAACTATGCTTACTATAGGCAAGCCCACCAGCAATATAGGAGAAGCATACTTAAGAAATGGGTTTTTATTCATTCCCGCCATCAGATCAGACATTGCTCGGAACAGGCCGATATGCAGATGGAAAAAATAGTACATAAATACGCAGAACAAAAAATAGCAGGGCACTACAATAAGCCATACGCCCAATGCCGCCGAACGCTCGGCGTTCATAATAGTCATTTTCACTTTTTGCTGATGCGGGGAGGTATCAACAGCGGGTACTTTAAGGTCTTCCATTTGCTTTAGAAATTCGTCTTTATCTTTCATGTTAATTATTCTTATAATGCAAAATTCTGTTTTGGTTGCAGTGTTAAAGCATATTGCGCAACTTTTCTAATCCGCGTGATACCAGCGACTTCACTGTGCCTTCATTTTTATCCAGTATCAGCCCTATCTCGCTAATTGATTTTTGTTCAAAATAACGCAGGGCTATAACTTCCTGGTATTTAATATCCAGGCTAAGCATATTTTTTCTGATCAAATTGTAGTCGTTATGTACCTTTAGTTCCTGTTCCATTACATCACGTTCATCATCAGCCGGGTAATGCAGCAGTTTTTCCATTTGTGGGTTTTCCAGCAGTTGCTGTAATGACCGCGGTTTGTATTTATCGCGGCGGTAATATTGATTTAACTCGTTACCGGCAATACGGTACAACCATGCTGAAATACTGATGCCCCGCCATTGAAAACTGTTTATTTTAAGAAAAGCTTTTAAAAATGTTTCGGCAGCGATATCTTTTGAAAGGTCATAGTCGGCAGTGCGCCTGAAAACGTAGGCAAATATGGCCGGGTACCACATATCAAACACCTGCCCGAAGGCTGCCGGGTTTTCATGGCATTGTTCAATGAGGTCTTTTTCCTGTTCGGCGTTCATGGTTGCACGGGTATAATGCAATTATTACATTACGTTGCAACCTAAATGTACAATTTTTAGTCAAGCAAATCGGGCCTGCGGGTTTTAGTGCGCTCCACCGCCTGCTCAAAGCGCCATTTTTCAATTTCGGGGGTGTTGCCGCTTAATAGAATATCGGGCACTTTATGGCCATGCCAGTCGGCGGGCCGGGTATAAACCGGGGCATCCAGCAGGCCATCCTGGAAAGAATCAGACAATGCCGATGTTTCATCCGACAGTACACCGGGTATCAGCCTTACTACGGCATCAACTAGTACGGCCGCGGGTAGTTCTCCGCCCGATAGCACATAATCGCCAACAGATATTTCGCGGGTTACAAATATATCGCGTATCCGCTGGTCAATGCCTTTATAATGCCCGCAAAGAATCATGATGTTTTGTTTGCCGGATAATTGGTTGGCCATTGCCTGGTTTAACGTAACACCATCAGGCGACATGAAGATCACCTCGTCATAATCGCGCTCGCTTTTTAACTTTTCAATACAGGCCGCGAATGGCTCAATGCCCATTACCATGCCGCTGCCGCCACCATAGGGGTAATCATCAACACTTTTTTGTTTGTTGGTAGCATACTCGCGCAGGTTATGCACATGAATTTCGGCTATGCCCTTTTTTTGCGCGCGCTGCAAAATAGAATGCGCGAAAGGGCTTTCCAATAATCCGGGCAGTACAGTGATGATATCAAAACGCATGGCCAGCACCTCCGTTTATAAAAAAGGGTTTATAATTTTTAAACGCTCATTTATTAACTGTCCGTGCTGCAAATCTTCAGAATACAGTATAGTGCAATCGCACTCCAGAGCAGCGCTAATAATTAGTGAATCATAAAAAGAATAATTATACCTTGACGCAATTTGATTTGCAAGCAAAATAGTTTCTTTGGTATTAATAACTAAACGGCTGTTTTTGCAACATTCTTCAATAGCAGCAGAAGCGTTTTCATAACTGAATTTAAACTTTTTAGTTATGATGTTTGTCAGTTCCTGTAATACTTGTGTGCTGATAAAAGAGTGGGTATCTAATATTAGCTTTTGTGCATTAGCTTGTTTATACGGCTCCGTTGAAGAATACGAATAAACCAAAATATTCGTGTCCAGAAAAACATTATCGCTCATTAGCTTCGTCACGGTTGAACTTAAAACCGGTTGTATCTAAAGACAAAGCTTTAAAAGTAGCTGGTTGTTTTTTCACAGATTCGCGGCTTTGGCCCTCCTCTTCTGAAAATGCAATTATTTCCAAAACCTTCCCAATATAACTTGAAGGTACAGAAATAGATATTGTATCAGAATCAACCTTTAATATTTTGCGTATCATATTCAAATTTACATAAATATTTTCCAAATCTTAATCGTCTTCCTCCAACATAAATATTTCTTCCACATTTTTCCCAAACACACGGGCAATTTTTAGCGCCAGTACAGTTGAGGGTACATACCGGTTACTCTCGATAGTATTGATGGTTTGCCGCGACACCCCTATCAGCTCGGCCAGTTCGGCCTGGGTGATGTTTTTTATAGCACGCTCAACACGGATAGAATTTTTCATGCTTTCTCTGTTTTATTAAAGAATGGTTTTATCCTTAACATGTATTCCATTTTTAGAATGCCGAAAATCAATATTACATTAATTAACACATCTGCTTTCCAGGCCCGCCCGGGGAGGTCAAAATAACCAAAATTCTTATCCCCTGACACAATTACCGTTTCAACTTCAGGCACATTTAATTTTTGGTAAAGTATTAAAAAGAACAATAATAAAATAGCTAATTGCAATGATTGCGCACGATAAGAAGTGATCAGTTCGTCTTCAATTTTTTCTTTTGAAAAAGCTATAAATAACAACCCTATTGGCAATATAAGGCTAATGGAATTTATTATAACTGTGCTTTGTACTTCAACTTTTTCCCTGTCCTCAATTTTTAGAAATGATTTCTTTTGCCGATCTGACATCTCAGCCTGGTACTCATCAGGCACATTTGGAACGATAAATGTAGTTGTTACTGACTGGTGCCAATTAAATCTTTTGGTTTTAATTAAAATACACAGAATTAAAGTAATTACAAGGAATATATAACCTATTATTTTAAAATAATGGGGTAGTAATAATTTATTCCCCGTTAATGACTGACCTTTAGGATCGGCTGAAAAACCAATTGAAAATAGTGAGAATAGAAATGTGTATAAAGAGAATTGTTTAAAGTAAAATACGGTTTTAGGGGAAACGAAATAATATAATAAACCGGAAGTAATAAGGAAATAGGCGCTTACAGCTACAATTAAGCTGATATAACCTAATTTTTTGAAATAGGCGGGGAGTAAATTTGTTTTCATGATATAAAGTTTGTTTTACCAAATGTAAAACAAACTTTACAAATATACAAATACATTTGACAAAAACGACGAACGTCATTTCGAACGAGGTACGAGAGAGAAATCTTATATACCTTGTTTAACTACTTAGCATGGCGTATAAGATTTCTCGCTACCGCTCGAAATGACAGGAAGATATGTTTAATCCAGATAAATATCCAGCAACCCGTCCGGCAAATCAACTGTTACAATTTCCTTCACCACATCAATACTTACTATAATTTCTTCATTGAGCGGGAAAAGCACTTCGCAGTTTTTGTAGGTTACCGCGGCTATTAGTTGCTGCGGGTATTCATGTATGGCGGTAATTTCGCCCAGTTCGCCTTCATTTTCATCAACGGCGGTAAACCCTTTCAGGTCCTTTAGGGTGAAATCGCTTTTTTTCTTTTTGGGTTTGAGTTTATTGGGCAGGTAAATATCTTTTTTTACCAGTACCGAAGCTTTTTCAATGGTATCCACATCTTCCAGGTACAGGTAGGCCATATTTTTTTGCTGATACTTTACCGATTCAACAAAATACGGCGCCAGTTTGCCGCCTATTTCAATAAATATTGTGTTAAAATCAATATCAGACAGGTTATCAAAGTCGACGTACAACTGCATCTCGCCTTTAAGCCCCTTAGTTTTTAGTATACTACCAACCCGGAAACAATCTTCAATTTTCATTTTACCAGCTTAAAACAAAAATGGCGAAGAACCTATAGGGTTGCTTCGCCATTGTATAGCATTTATTAAAAAATTATTCAGCACTGTCGGCTTTTGCAACCGGGGTTTCTTCTGATTCAGCAGCGGGGGCCTCCTCAACAGCTGTTTCAGCAACAGGAGTTTCTTCAACAACAGGCGCTTCTTCTACTTCGGCTTCAGCAACTGGCGCTTCTTCTACAATAGTTTCAGCAACTGGCGCTTCCTCTACAATAGTTTCAGCAACTGGTGCTTCTTCAACTTCTGCTTCTGCAACCGGCGTTTCTTCTGCTTCTGCAACCGGTGCTTCTTCAGCCTCGTCAACTGCAACTTCTTCTTCAACTTCTTCTACCGGAGGGGTGTTTTTAGCCAAAATAGCCGCGGCTTTTTCTTCCTTCTTCTTAGCTTCAGCAACTAAAGCGGCCTTGCGGGCTGTATCTTTAGCCGAAACCAGGTCTGTTTTTTTACCGGTTATTTTACCTTCTTTCTGTTCAAGCCATTGTGCAAATTTTGCTTCTGCCTGTTCATCGGTTAACGCTCCTTTGCTAACACCGCCCTGTAAATGTTTTTTATACATTATCCCTTTGTATGACAGAATAGCACGACAAGTATCGGTTGGCTGCGCGCCATCGTTTACCCAGTCAAGGGCCTTGTCGAAATTAATGTCAATAGTTGCGGGGTTTGTGTTTGGGTTATATGAACCCAAACGCTCAATAAAGCGTCCGTCACGCGGAGCACGAGCGTCTGCTACAACAATGTAATAAAAGGGCTTTCCCTTTTTACCATGTCTTTGCAATCTGATCTTAGTAGCCATTTCTTATCTTTTTATGTGTTCAACATTACCCCGGAGTTTCTTTCAGCGGGGACGCAAAGGTAAGAAAATGTTTTTATTTTGAAAAGGATATTTAAATTTAAGTTGATTGGTTGGGATAAGTTGATTTGGTGAGTGGTTAATCCACAATAAAATAACAACTACTCACTCAATCAACCCAATCAACTACTCACTTTATAAAGACAATATCTCCACTATCCGTAAAAAGTCAGCATTAATATCGTCGTGGTGCTTAACCGATAGTTCGAAAGGGGTAAAGGTTATAACATTATGTATAAGGCCCACCATTTCGCCATGATGCCCGTCTCTTAATATTTCAACTGCCGCAACACCCAAGCGGCTTGCCAGCACCCTATCCATACACGTTGGCTTGCCCCCCCGCTGTATGTGGCCCAATATAGATACGCGCGTATCATAGTTGGGATATTTTTCCTGTATAATACGGCCTATCTCAAAAGCGCCGCCCGGCTCATCGCCCTCGGCGACCACCACAATTTTTGATGCTTTATCCTTACGCCCTTTTTCAAGCCTTTCAAACAAAGCGTTCATATCCGAGCGCGTTTGGGGTACCATAATTGCTTCGGCCCCTATACCAATACCTGCGCGCAAGGCGATCATACCCGAGTCGCGGCCCATAACTTCAACAATAAACAGCCTGTCATGCGATTCGGCGGTATCCCTTATCTTATCAACCGCCTCTACCACGGTATTAATAGCTGTATCGTACCCGATAGTGAAATCGGTGCCCCGCAGGTCATTGTCAATGGTACAGGGTAATCCTACAATAGCAATATCTTCATGCTCGCGCCCAAATTCACTGGCGCCAATAAAAGTTCCGTTCCCGCCAAGGGCAACAAGGGCATCTATATTATTTTTTTTTAGCTGATCGTAGGCTCGCTTGCGCCCTTCTGCTGTTCTAAATTGCTCGCTTCTTCCGGTTTTTAATATGGTGCCGCCACGCTGTATAATGTTCCCTACCGATTTTCTTTCCATCGGACTGATCTCGCCGTTTATCATCCCCTCGTAACCACGGCGGATACCGGCAACTTCAATATTATAATATATAGCAGTACGCACAACCGCGCGTATAGCGGCATTCATCCCGGGCGCGTCACTGCCTGATGTAAAAACTCCTATTTTTTTTATGTGGGCCATTGTTATTCCCGGGGGGTGTTTATTCGTTATGCAATTGGCAGATCTTGCTTTTTTTATAAAGCTCCAATTGCCGCTTTAAAGCTGCGAAAATAGTTATTTTTTGCCGCCCAGCGTATTTTTGTAAGCCGAAATTCCGCTATCCAGGTATTTTATATACTCAGCAATATTAAAATCAGCGCCCTGGGGGGGCACAAGCGTTTGGCCGTCGTTATTAATAATTACATAAAAGGGCTGCGCGTTCGAGTTATATCTGGCAATTTCAAGGTCGAGCCATTTGCCGCCCAGGGTTGTAATTTTCTTCCCGGTAACGGTTGATGTAAACTGTTCGGCGGCAGGGAGTTCGGTTTTATCATCAATAACCAACTGCAATATCACAAACTCATTTTGAAGCCTTTTTAATACTTCGGGATTTGGTAGTACGTTCGATTCCATTTCGCGGCAATTAACGCAGTTCCAGCCGGTAAAGTCGATCAATATAGGCCTGTGTAATTGTTTTGATACTTCGATAGCCTGATCATAATCATACCAATCGTCAATACCTTTTACTTTTGGCAACCGTTTAAAAAGGTCTTCGTATTTTTTTGTTTTGATGGATGTAATATTTGTGGGTGCCGCAGCCGTGCCAATACCGGCCGAGAGGTCAAAATCCTGCGTACTAAGGGGTGGCAAAAACGCGCTGATGGATTTTAAGGGCGCCCCCCATAAACCCGGTACCATATAAATTACAAAGGCAAATACAATAATGGCTATAAATGCGCGCGGCACCGAAACGTATGGCAGGTCGCTGTCATGCGAAAATTTTATCTTCCCTATTAAATATAAGCCCATCAGCAAGCCTATTGCTATCCATAACGACAAAAATATTTCCCGGTCGAATAGGTTCCAATGATAAGCCAGGTCAACGTTCGATAAAAACTTAAGCGCGAACGCTATTTCAATAAAGCCTAAAACAACTTTAACGCTGTTAAGCCACCCGCCCGATTTTGGCAATGTTTTTAATGCCGAGGGGAACAAAGCAAAAACCGTAAACGGCAGTGCCAGCGCCAACGAAAACCCGAACATGCCGACAGCGGGGCCCAAACGTTCGCCTTTGGTGGCAGCTTCAACCAGCACCGAACCAATTATCGGGCCCGTACATGAAAAAGACACTACCGCTAAAGTGGCAGCCATAAAGAATATACCAATGAGGCCGCCCTTGTCAGAATTTTCGTCCAACTTATTGGCTAACGAGCCAGGCAATGTTATTTCGAAAGCCCCAAGGAACGATATGCCAAAAACAATAAGCAGGATAAAGAAAAGAAAATTAAATATGCCGTTGGTAGCCAGCTCGTTTAATGCCGAAGGGCCAAAAAGCAGAGTAATTATAAATCCTAACGCAACGTAAATTACAATTATTGACAGCCCGTAAAGCAGCGACTGCAAAATGGCCCTGCTTCGGCTGCCCCCCTTTTTTGTAAAAAAACTTACCGTTAAAGGCAGCATAGGGTAAATACAAGGCATTAAAAAAGCGGCAAACCCACCCAAAAAACCGGCGATAAAAATTTCCCAGAGTGTTTTTGGTTTTTCCGTGGAGGATTGAGTGGCAACATTTTTTGTTGTCGCTATTTGCTGCTGTGCTTTTTTGCCTGCCGCCATACTGTCGGCGGCAGTTGGTATGCTGGTAAAAGTCACGCCCGCGGTATCGCTTTTAGATTGTGCCTTAACCGGATTAATTACCGCTAAACTCATCGCCATTACAGCAATAAGCAGGCAACCTATTATTTTAACCGGGAAACGTTTATTGATCAGCATCCTTTTCAGTTTATTTACCTACGGGGACAGAAAAATTCACATCATCAGGCGGAAGGCATTTTTTATCATTGCAGGTCATATATTCCAATGAGCCTTTTATGGCTGATACATTTGCTGATCTTAACTTTATCTTTTGTTCAAAAATAACCTCATTTTCAAAATAGCTTACATCCATACCAAATGCTTTTTCAAACTTAGTTAAAGGCTTAGGCTCAACTATTTTACCAACCAAACTGTACGCTGTTGATGGCGCGAAGGTAAATGAAGTTTTTATAGGCCCGCCTTCTTTAACGTGCAGCGAATAAATGTGCCATCCCTGCTCCATAGTAGCCTTTAAATAAACAGTAACTTCGTTGCTGCCTGTTTTTTTTGCCGCGTAGGCCCATTTAACCGGGTGCTCAATTTGGGCGTAAGCGCCAATGTTGATAATTAATGCTGCTGCTATCGCCAGTATTTTTTTCATAGGTTATTTATTTAAAAATTCAATTTCTTTGAGGTTATAGGTTACTTCTTCATTGTCCCGGTGCATTACCAGCAAACCATTACTCTTTACATTTTTAATTATGCCTGTAAAGATAATACCATCTGCCTTAAAATCCCCGCGTTCGTTAAGCCAATATAAACGCTTTAAATAGCTGTTTCTTATAAAATCAACTTTTCCGGCTTTCAAATTAAGGTACCAGGCTTCAATATGGCTGCAAATGTCAGCTAATAAAGCAAGCAAATCGTAATTTTTTTGTAATATCTGCCATACCGATGTGGCATTACCCGCGCCATCGGGAAAGTTTTCCTGGTTTACATTCAACCCTATGCCAATAACCGAGTTTTTTATTTGCGCCCCCTGCAGCAGGTTTTCAATTAATATGCCACCCAGTTTTTTATCGGCATAATAAATATCATTGGGCCATTTTATTTTAAGCTGGTCGCCCAGCAGGGGCTGCAAGGCGTCGAAAACGCCTAAACTTACTACGCGGTTAAGGTCAAACTGCTCTGTTATAGCTAAAAAAGAGGGGTTAAGCAGTAAGCTAAAAGTGAGGTTTTTACCCGATTCGCTATACCATTGATTGTTTTGCTGGCCACGGCCGGCAAATTGCTCTTCTGCCATAATGACCGTTCCCTCAGGCAATGGCTTGGAATTTGACAATAGGTTTTTAAGGAAATTGTTGGTCGAGTCAACTTCTTTTAATGTCAGTAAATTTTGTCCAACAAATAATCCTGAAAATATGTTATTTTGCAATGTTATAATAATGCTAAACTCAAAAACGTTCAAAACTAATTCTTTTTGATGGTAAAAAATAAAGCGCTAAATGAATCCGCTTACATTTCTGAATTAGCCATTCATGGCATACAGGAAAAAAAAGGCAACGATATTGTCAGGTTAGACCTTCGTAATATACATAGTTCAGTGACCGATTACTTTGTAATATGTCATGCCGACTCAGCCACACAAGTTAAAGCCATTGCAAACAGTATTGAAGATGAAGTTTATAAAGCGCTGAAACAAGACCCCTGGCGCAAGGAAGGCCTTGAATATGGCGAGTGGATATTGCTGGATTATGTAAATGTTGTTATACACGTGTTCCGGACGGATAAACGTGAATTTTATGGTGTTGAGGATCTGTGGGGCGATGCCGAAATTAAAAGTTATAAAAGCGCTTAACGCCTATTGTAGCTTATAAATGTTTGATTATAAGTTGAGATTAAAAGAAATGAAAGATAATAAATTGGAAAAACCAAAACCGATACGAAAAATACCAACGAAAAGAATAACCCCCAAGCCGCCTAAATTTAATTTTATGTGGCTTTACGCGGTTGCTATAGCTACTTTTATTGGCGTAGCTTATTTATCGGGCAGCAATGGCGGCGCACCTATTGATTTTAAACGTTTTGAAACCGAAATGCTTAAACCCGGCGACGTAGATTATGTTAACGCTTATAAAAGCGGAGACCTGGTTGTTGCCGAAGTGCATATTAAAAAAGATAGCTTAAAAAAACCGCAATATGCCGATGTTAATAAAGCGCAGCGTTCATTCGGCACTTCTGCAGATGACCCGCAGTATACCTTTACCGATGCATCATACGAAAGCTTGAAGCAATCTATAAACAACGCGCAAAAAGACGTGCCGGATGCACAAAAGGCGGGCATTAAATACATACAACGGGATAGTATTTTTTCGAGCCCCCTGGTGCAAACTGTTATCATGATCGTGTTATTTGCCGGCGTATTGATGTTTATTATGCGCCGTATGAGTGGAGGTGGCGGTGGCGGACCGGGCGGACAGATATTTAATATTGGCAAATCAAAAGCTACCCTGTTTGATAAAGAAGCACAGGTATCGGTTACTTTTAATGATGTTGCCGGGTTAGAAGAAGCCAAACAGGAGGTAATGGAAATTGTTGATTTCCTGAAAAATCCAAAAAAATATACTAACCTGGGCGGTAAAATACCTAAAGGCGCTTTATTAATAGGCGCGCCGGGCACCGGTAAAACCTTATTGGCCAAAGCTGTTGCCGGGGAGGCGCAAGTGCCTTTTTTCTCCCTGTCAGGTTCGGATTTTGTGGAGATGTTTGTGGGTGTAGGCGCATCGCGTGTGCGCGATCTGTTCCGCCAGGCAAAAGATAAAGCGCCGTGTATTATATTTATTGATGAGATTGACGCCATTGGCCGCGCCCGTGGTAAAAACAATATTGTTGGCGGTAATGATGAGCGTGAAAATACATTGAACCAGTTATTGGTGGAGATGGATGGCTTCGGTACCGACTCAGGTATCATCATCCTGGCTGCAACTAACCGCCCCGACGTGCTCGACTCGGCTTTATTGCGCCCCGGCCGTTTTGACAGGCAGGTATCCATCGATAAACCCGACCTGATAGGCCGCGAACAAATATTTAAGGTACACCTTAAACCGGTTAAACTGGCCGAAGGTGTCGACGCTAAAAAATTATCGGCACAAACCCCGGGCTTTGCCGGGGCCGAAATAGCCAACGTTTGTAACGAAGCTGCCCTGATAGCCGCGCGTAAAAATAAGGAAGCCGTTGATATGCACGATTTCCAGGATGCTATTGACCGGGTAATAGGCGGTTTGGAGAAAAAGAACAAGATCATATCGCCAGAAGAAAAACGCATCGTGGCTTACCATGAAGCGGGACACGCTATTGCAGGCTGGTTCCTGGAACATGCCGATCCGCTGGTAAAGGTATCTATTGTACCGCGGGGTGTGGCGGCATTGGGTTACGCGCAGTACCTGCCTAAAGAACAGTTCCTGTACACTATTGAGCAACTGGAAGATGGTATGTGCATGACAATGGGTGGCCGTGTTGCCGAAGATATTACTTTTGGTAAAATATCGACTGGCGCTCAAAACGACCTGGAACGCATTACCAAATTATCATACGCTATGGTTACCATTTATGGCATGAATGATAAGGTGGGTAACGTATCATTTAATGATACACAGGGCGAATACCAGTTTAATAAGCCTTATTCTGAAAAAACATCGGAATTGATAGACCAGGAAGTTCGTAACCAGATAAACCAGGTTTATGAACGTACCAAAAAATTATTGATAGAAAAGCGCGAAGGGCTGATAAAATTAGCCGACAAGCTGCTGGAAAAAGAAATATTGTTCCAGTCGGACCTGGAGGAGATATTGGGTAAGCGCCCGTTTGAGCACCGTACCACTTATGATGAGTTTGTGAATGGCACTGACGAATCGGCCAAGGAGCCTACTCCACCGCCGCTTGCACATGAAGGCGTAGCTGACCATTCAGGAACCTTTGAAAGAAACCCTGAGGAGAAAGAAATTAATTCAGGTAAAGAATAATTCAGCAGAAAGCTAAAAGCAGAAAGACCAAAGCGGCTTTCTGCTTTTAGCTTTCTGCTTTTAGCTCAACCATGCGTAACATAACCACATCAAAAGAAAAGCTGCTTAAACGTCGCCCGGCCTCGTTGCCGTTAGATAGTAAAATACTGCCATTACGGGCTATAAGCGCTTCGCAGAGGGTAAAGCCAACTTCAGCCTGTTCAAAATCTTTATCGGTTTCAAAATAAGGGTATTCGTAGCGGGCAAGTATGGTC
>JABDBW010000058.1 GCA_013288485.1 Bacteroidota bacterium | reverse complement strand
ACCCTGCTGCCGGTAGCGAATTTGAGGTAATACGCACCTACCCGGGTTTTTACGCCATATCATTTTACCGTTTGGCGCATAGCTTGTTTAACCATGATGTGCCCTTATTGCCCCGTATACTCACCGAGTATGCCCATTCAAAAACAGGTATTGATATACACCCCGGAGCACGGATAGATGAATATTTTTATATCGATCATGGAACGGGTATAGTAATTGGCGAAACCAGCCTGATAGGCAAGCATGTAAAGCTGTACCAGGGTGTTACTTTGGGCGCGTTGAGCGTTGCCAAAAACCTGGCCCATATAAAACGCCATCCAACGGTTGAAGATAATGTGGTGATCTATTCGGGCGCGACCATATTAGGCGGTGAAACCATTATAGGGCATGATAGCATTATAGGTGGTAATGTTTGGCTCACGCAAAGTGTTGCGCCTAATTCAACGGTTTATCATGATCCAACCATAAAAGTTTTAAAAAAGATAAAATAATATGGCAGGAGTAATTGACCTTATAGGAAATACACCTATGGTGGAGATCAAGCGGCTTAACCCTAACCCCAATGTGCGGCTGTTTGGTAAACTGGAGGGCAATAACCCCGGCGGAAGTGTGAAGGACCGTCCGGCTTTGAACATGATAAGGAGTGCCCTGGAGCGCGGCGATATTAAACCCGGCGCCAAACTCATTGAGGCTACCAGTGGCAATACGGGCATAGCCTTAGCCATGATAGCCTGTGTATATGGACTGGATATAGAACTGGCATTGCCGTCAAACTCTACCCGTGAACGTACACTGGCTATGGAAGCGTTCGGCGCTAAAGTTACCTTGCTTGATGGTATTGAACGCTGCCGCGATTATGCCGAAGAAAAAGCCGCGAACGATGGTTACTTTATCCTGAACCAGTTTGCCAACCCTGATAATTACCTGGCCCATTACAAAACCACCGGCCCCGAAATATGGCGCGATACCGAACAACAAATTACCCATTTTGTAAGCTCAATGGGCACCACGGGTACCATAATGGGTTGCTCTAAATTTTTAAAGGAAGTAAATCCGGCTATACAAATAGTAGGCTGCCAGCCAACAGAAGGTTCATCCATACCCGGCATAAGGCGGTGGCCCGAAGCTTACCTGCCAAAAATATTCGATCCTAAGCGGGTTGACAGGGTAATGGATATATCAGAAGAAGAAGCTGTTGCAATGACCCGCAAACTGGCTAAACAGGAAGGTGTTTTCGCCGGTATGAGTAGCGGCGGCGCCTTAGCCGCAGCCATAAAGCTGGCCACAGAACTAAAAGAAGGCACCATCGTATTTATTTGCTGCGACCGGGGCGACAGGTATTTGAGCATTGATCTGTTTGGGTAAAAAGCATCCAAAACAACGCGTCATTGCGAGGAACGAAGCAATCTCTACGTCCGCAAATCAACAAGAGAAATGCTCTCTGAAACGTTCTATCGAAAAATAATTTATCTTATTGACTGTCCTGAGCAGGTATTGCTTCGTTCCTCGCAATGACGCATGATTGAGGTTGCCCTATTTCTTCCAAACCCTTTTTTTGCCCCTGTTGTTCCTGTTTTGGTTAGGCCGGGCTTCTTGCCGTACTTCAGCTATGCTGGTTAAATGCCCGGGTAACGGGTGCTGGGTTATTTTTTTATCTATCAATTCTTCAATGCTTTTTAACCTGCGCTCATCGCGGTGGTTAACAAAGGTAATGGCGGTGCCGGTGGTTGCGGCCCTGGCGGTACGGCCAATGCGGTGGATATAATCTTCGGCATCACCCGGTACATCGTAATTTATTACCAGGTCAATACCCTCCACATCAATACCGCGCGAAAGGGCATCGGTACCAATAATAACGGGTAGCTGCCTGTTTTTAAATCTTAAAAGGATCTCTTCGCGCTCCTTTTGCTCCAGGTCGGAGTGAAAGGCTTCGGCTTTAATATGTACGGCCTTTAATTCTTTATTTAAGGCCTTTACGATCTCTTTCCTTGATGCAAATATCAGCGTGCTTGTAAAGTTACCATCCTTTAACAAATGTTGCAGCAGGGGCGTTTTTTGCTGATCATGCAGGCGGTATATCTGTTGGTCAATACCAACTGCCGGCTGCGATAAGGCAATATTAATTTGCTCAGGGTCTTTCAATACCGATTTAGCCAGCGTACGTATGCGTCCCGGCATGGTGGCCGAAAATAATAAGGTTTGCCGCTCTTTAGGCAAATAACTTATTATACGCATAATATCGTCCTGGAAACCCATATCCAGCATCCGGTCGGCCTCATCCAGTATCAAATGACTGATGTGGTTCAACTTTAATACGCCCGATGTAAGGTGGGCTATCAGCCTGCCGGGCGTAGCTACTATAATATTTACATTATTTTGTATACCCCGGCGCTGCTGCTCATATACATGGCCGTCTCCGCCGCCGAAAACCGCGATGGAGCTTATACCGGTAAAATAAGCCAATCCTTCAACCTGCTGATCTATTTGCTGGGCAAGCTCGCGTGTAGGCGTTAAAATTAATGTACTGGTTTGATGTTTATTGGTGTGGCTGATGTGTTCTAATACCGGCAGTAAAAATGAAGCAGTTTTACCCGTACCGGTTTGTGCGCAGGCTATCAGATCCTTGCCCTGTAAAATTACCGGGATGGCCATGGCCTGTATGGGGGTAGGGGTGGTGTACCCCATGCTTATAATGCCTTCTGTTAGGTGTTCGTTAAATTTAAAATCGTGGAATGTCACTCTGCTTTATTGATGTTGGGCAAGATACGCAAAAATGTTTGGGTAGCAGTATTTTGGCCAAATCACCTTTAATTTACGACTGTATATAACTCTTCAAATGCTCAATGGTATCCTCGTGAAACAGGATGGTTTCGGTAACCACATCATTGATAGAGATAATGCCGGATAGCCTGTCGTTACTAAAAACAGGCAGGTAGCGTAAATTGGTTTCGCTCATTATATGCATACAAGTTTCAATGGAGCTGGCAGGAAGTATGCGGGGCAGGCCGGTGCTCATAATCTCGCGTACGGTGGTATGATCGGACGACCGCCCTTCCAGGACCACCTTCCGGGCATAATCCCTTTCGGTTACCAGGCCAACATACTCCCCCTCTTCGGTAACGATAACAGAGCCGATATTTTTTTCGGCCATCAGCCGTAACGCATCTAAAACAGAAGTATTGGCATCTATGGCAATTACGCCTCCTCCCTTGCGGGTAAGTATATCTGAAACTTTTCTCATAACGCGGCTAAATAAAGGGTGATCGGTGTTAACCAAATATAATGAATAACAAACAAAAAAAGCCTTTTAACGAGGCTTTTATATTAACATTTGTGAAATTCGTGTGTGGAATACTTAGTCCCTGTCCCGGCTCAGTTTGGTAAACAGTAGCGGGTTTTCATTCAATTCAGCGCTTTCTATACGGTGCCGGGCTATATGCAGGGCAGTAAATATAGCTTCGCGGAATGATATTTCGGATGCCAGGTTCTTGCCGGCAATATCATAAGCCGTACCATGATCGGGCGAGGTACGTACAAATTTTAATCCCGCTGTAAAGTTAACCCCCGATTCAAAAGCTATTTGTTTAAACGGTATCAGCCCCTGGTCGTGATACATGGCCAGCACAGCATCAAACTGCAAATAAGTGCCATTGGCAAAAAAGCCGTCGGCGGCATAAGGGCCAAAGGCCAGTATATCGTTCACCCTTGCTTCTTCAATGGCAGGGATGATGGTAGTTTGTTCCTCATCACCTATCAGGCCGTTATCGCTCGCATGTGGGTTTAACCCCAATACGGCTATTTTGGGTTTCTGTATCCAAAAATCATCGCGCAAACTGGCATTCATTAGCTTTAATTTGGCTAATACCTTTTCGGTAGTGATGCTTTTGGGCACAGCAGTAACCGGTATATGCCCGGTAACTACACCAACACGTAACGTATCGCTTACCAAAAACATTAATGATTCGGCAGCGCCGTCTTTGTCCTGCAAATACTCGGTATGACCGGGGAAGTTAAAGTTTTCACTTTGTATAGTATCTTTATTTATGGGGGCGGTAACCAGCGCATCAATATCGCCGTTTATCAGGTCGGCAGTGGCTCTTTCTAATGAGGTAAAGGCATATTTACCAACTTCTTTGTCAGGTGTGCCGGGTTCTATCCTTACATCTTCTTCCCAGCAATTTATCATATTCGCCCTTTTGGGCTGGGCTTTTGACGGATGGTCGATCACGTTAAAATTAAGTTCCTGAACCTCGGTTAAGCGTCGGTAAAATGAGGCCACTTTGGTATGGCCATAAACAATAGGAATGCAATAATTATAGATCATAGGGTCGGCCAGGGTTTTGATGATGATCTCTAACCCGATGCCGTTTACATCGCCTATACTTATACCTACTTTTAGTTTCATATTTTTTGGTGATTACACCGATTAATTTATGATTACACCGATTATTTATTTGGTTTGATCTTAGGTTTTGCTTTCAGCTTTTTGCTTTCAGTCATTAGCTTACAAGTGCAAAGAAAAGATTTTAGGCTCAAACTTCCTGATTAAAGCACAAATATGACTTAATTTGCTCAAATAATAGATTAATAATGACATTAGTACGGGCAAAAAAACATTTAGGCCAACACTTTTTGACCGATAAAAACATAGCCACAAAGATAGTTGACAGCCTGCGCCCCGAAAATAAGTACAGCCAGGTATTGGAAGTTGGGCCGGGAATGGGGATTTTGTCGGATATTTTATTGGAGAAAACGGAGTACGAAGTTCATTTGATCGATATTGATACTGAATCGTTTGAGTTTTTGCAAAAAAAATACCCAAAACTGGGTACAAGGCTCATTAATGCCGATTTTTTGGAGATGGATTTTGCCGCCGTGTTTAACGGGCCATTGGGTATCATCGGTAATTTCCCGTATAATATATCTTCACAAATACTTTTTAAAGTGTTGGATAATAGGCAGCAGGTGGTGGAGGTGGTAGGTATGTTCCAAAAAGAAGTTGCCGAACGCTGCGCCGCTAAGCCGGGGAGTAAGGAATACGGCATACTCAGCGTATTTTTGCAGGCTTACTATAAGGTGGAATATTTGTTTACCGTAAAAGCGGGAGTATTTAGTCCGCCACCGAAGGTATTATCAGCTGTAATACGGTTAACGCGCAACACCATTGAACATTTAGACTGCGACGAGAAGCTGTTTTGGCAGGTGGTAAAAGCCGGGTTTAACCAGCGGAGAAAAACTTTGCGTAATGCCTTGTCATCATTGATAAACAAAGAAAAAATGACAGGAGAGGCATTGCTTGACCTGCGCGCCGAAAGGTTGAGTGTGGGTGATTTTGTGAAAATTACTAAGCAGATCACAGCGAATAGATAAGTATTATACATTATAAATAAATGAATTTGAACAACAAAATCCTCATCGCCGACGATATCCACCCCATTTTTATAGAACAGGCGGAAGCCCTGGGGTATGTATGCGATTATCAGCCATTAATAAAACTGGATGGCGCAATGCAAATTATAGGTAATTATGCCGGGCTGGTTATCCGCTCAAAATTTAATGTTGACCGGCAGGTTATGGATGCCGGTAAAAACCTGCGCTTTGTTTGCCGGGCAGGAGCGGGGATGGATAATATTGATGAGGCGTACGCGAAAGAAAAAAATATAATATTGATCAACGCCTCCGAAGGCAATATGGACGCGGTGGGCGAACATGCCGTTGGTTTATTGCTGGCCCTGATGCACCATTTTACTATCGCTGATGCCCAAATACGGGCAAGCGAATGGAACCGCGAAGCTAACCGCAGCTATGAGCTCAAGGGCAAAACCATAGGCATAATTGGCTATGGTTTTATGGGTAAAAGCTTTGCCAAAAAATTGTCGGGTTTTGAGGTGAATGTTATCGCTTACGATAAATATAAAACCGGTTTTACCGACCAGTATGCCCGCGAGGTAAGCATGGAAGAAATTGTTAAGCACAGCGATGTGCTTAGCCTGCATATCCCGTTAACTGCCGAAACAAAGGGGCTGGTGAATGAGGAATACCTGTTCCACTTTAAAAAACCTATATTTTTCATCAATACATCACGCGGTAAGGTGGCCGAGGTAAGGGCCATACTGAATGCTATAAAACAAGGCAAAATATTAGGAGCCGGGCTTGATGTGCTGGAGACAGAGAAATTTCCGGCATTGGCAGAGCAGGAATGGTTTGAGGAGTTGCGCCAATCGGGCAAAGTTATATTGACCCCTCATGTTGCCGGATGGACGTTTGACTCGTACCGAAAAATAAGCGAGGTAATGGCGGCGAAGCTGCGTTTGGTTGATAAAGAGTAGAGATTGAAGATTAAAGATTAGATTTGAACAGGTGAAATATAAAACAGCACTATCCCGTTGTGAACTAATCTCTAATCTTTTACTGCAACAAAAATTTGGAAATTAAACTATAAATATCTTATCTTCGTTCTACATCAAACAAGACTATACAGGCACACCTGCATAGTCTTGTTTGTTTTTAAAGTCATTACGTCCTTTCTTAAACCAGGAAGGACGGTTTTTTTGACAACCAATTGAATCATCAATAAAATTAATTTGTGAGTTATGGCAGAGGTAGCATATTTTACCAAAGAAGGTTTAGAAAAATTAAAACAGGAATTACAGGAATTAAAAACATCGGGCCGTGCCAATATATCAAAAGCAATAGCCGAGGCACGCGATAAGGGCGACCTGTCTGAAAACGCCGAATATGACGCCGCTAAAGAGGCGCAGGGTTTACATGAAGCTAAAATATCGCAGATGCAGGAAACGCTGGCCAACGCGCGCCTGCTGGATGAATCAAAATTGGATGCATCTAAAGTGCTGGCATTATCTATTGTTAAGATAAAAAATGTAAGCAATGGCGCAACTATGAGTTACCAGCTGGTAGCCGAAAGCGAAGCGGACATGACAAAAGGTAAAATATCAGTAGCATCGCCAATAGCAAAAGGTTTGTTAGGTAAAAAAGTAGGTGAAATAGCCGAAATTACCGTACCCGCAGGAAAAATGGAATTTGAGATACTGGAGGTAAGCAGATAGGTTATTACTGAGTGAATTTTGAATGAGTGAATGTTTTTTATTCTAAACTCATTTCTTCATTCACTCAATCGCTCATTCACTAAATCACTCATTAAAATGCCAAGTATTTTCTCAAAAATAATCACCGGCGATATCCCAGCGTATAAGGTGGCCGAAACTAATGAGTTTTTGGCCTTTTTGGATATTGCCCCTTTGAAAGAGGGACATTTGCTGGTTATCCCCAAAAAGGAGGTGGACGATCTGTTCGCCCTGGATGATGAAACCTATACGGGATTGCTATTATTTGCTAAAATAGTTGCCGCCGGGATGAAAAAAGCTATTCCGTGCAACAGAATTGGCGTAACTGTTATGGGGTTGGAAGTGCCCCATGCACATATTCACCTTATCCCCATAAATACAATGAGCGACATGAACTTTGCCAACTCCAAATTGAAATTTACTCCCGAACAATTCAGGGCTACTGCCGATAAGATACGCGAAGCGCTGTAGATCATATAAAAACTTACGAAGTTTTTGAAACTTCGTAAGTTTCCCTCTCTCCTGAAAACATAAAGAATGAAAAGAAAAACGCGTAAAACAAGATACCTTTATCTACATCAAGCAGGTTTTCTGAAAAAGAGACGAAGGCCACCAGCGCCATAAATGTAAAAAACAGCAGGTCTTTGCGTTCAAGGGCTTGTTTAAAACCAAATGCCAGTGTGCTCAGGTAGATCAATAACCCAATTACCCCCGATTTAACTAAAAAGCTCAAATATTCATTATGGGCATTCAGATTGTTTAGGAACGAGTTATAATATTTTTTAATAAAAAACCTTTCGTGCAGCAAGCCAAGCTCCGAGCCTGCGCCATGGCCGATAAGCGGCGATTGTTTAATTAGTTCCGCGGCCGTGTTCCACCGGTCCAGGCGCGAGTCGAATGTTTCATTGGTGGATGTGGGCGACAGGTCATATTTTAAGTCGGTGATATAACGTGTTCTTAAACTGCTCAGCGTAAATATGCCTGCAATAATTAAAACCGACGCGGTTGATGTGATCAATATAAATTTAAGCCGTTTGCCACGCTGCAATAAAAAAAACGGAACCGCCAGGTTAATAATAAACAACAAGGCTATAAATACTGATTTTGAAGATAGCTGGATAAGGCCGCCTAAAAGTATACAGGCGCACAGGACATAAAAAAGCCGCAAATAGCCGGAACGCTCTTTTATCAGTACTGACAGGATACATACCAGCGCCAGGGCAACCTGCAAGGAAAAAAATGTAGCGTGTATAGCTATCGGTTCCGAAAAATTCTGATTGGTAAATGCCTTCGAAAAAATAGAAGAATAAGGTAATTGATAATACCTGATAGTATACAAGGCATTCAAATACAGGTAGAATATTGTTGCCGTGCATACCAGCGAAAAGGCCAGTAATAATTGAGGGCGGTATTTTTTTATGTCAAACGGTGATAAACAAAACAGCACCGGAAACAGCAATATAGTAATTTGCTTTCCCCATTCATTAAAAGCTTCGGGCCGGTTTACGGTATATAGGGTACTTAGCAGTGTTACAAAAAAAACCGACTGTAATATTAAGTTTCGTGCTGTTAAAATTGGTTTATTTTTTTTTGTATTTAGCTGAATTAACGTATGTATAATAAAGCTTATTAATAGGATATGGCTGTAAAAACGGTCAAATGGTAAACTGGCCATAAACAGCATTAAATGATAATAACCGATCTTGTTAGCCAGGCTATCTGTAGGCAGAAATAATTCTTTCATTAGTATGGTTAAGATAGCACTCTAAGGCAAATTCTTCATACCTGTCAACCACGCTTTCCCAGCTAAACAGGTGCTTTATTTTATGCAGGTTATTATTCACCATTGTTTTTTCGGTTTCGCACCTTTGCACAGTTTCAACCAGTTGCTTTACATCGGCAGGGTTCGAAAAATAAAAGGCGTCTGTACTTAATACAGCCTGGTTAAATGGGTTATTATGCGCCGCTATCAATGCCTCGCTGGCCATTGCCTCTAAAAGCGACGGATTGGTACCGCCAACGCTATGCCCGTGAAAATACAGGTACGAGTTGTTTTGTAAGGCGCGCACTTTTGCTGTATCAAAAATTGACCCTTTGAATTGTATACGGCTGTCATTTTGAAATTTATGTGTAATAAATTTTCCAAAACGATTGCCGGTATCACCCAATACTTTGAAAGGTTTGGCCGAGTTACTGTTATTATACCCCTCTAAAATGGTTTCGATATTGTTTTCAGGTTCCATTCTTGCCATCAGCAAAAAGTAGTCTTCATTTAAGGCTTCTTCAGGATATAACTGCTCTCTTTCCTGCTTCGAAAGCAGGTCGGCACCATAAGGTATGTACTGGCTGTCAATATCGTATTTCCGGGCCAGGTATGATTTAATGACCATGGAGTCGGATACATAATACTTGCTATGCTTTACAGCCAGTTTTTCGGCATATTTTAAAAATTTTTGAACCGGCTTTGAATATTTTGAGCGTTTCCATTCCAGCCCGTCCATATTGGTGATGATGGCGCTTTGGCCGGGATATAGCCAACCCCAAACCGAACTGCTGGTGTAACCCATAATTAAAATAACATCAAATTTTCTGCCGCGGGCATCACGTATGCAGTTCAGGTCATACACAAACTGGCCCGCCGGGCCAATTAAATATTCCGGATCATAACAATGGATGATGTTTACGCCGTTCCAGTTATTGCCGGGATAAGGGTGATTGTGCGAATTATAAACGGTTACCGAATGCCCCCGTTTGGCTAAACCTACGGAAACATACTCTGATATATGTTCGAAACCACCGTAATGGTTTGGGATACCCCGGGTACCTAATATGGCTATTTTTAATTTCATGATGCTTTATCGGCTAATAAAAGATTATAAAAAATTTCACCGCTTTGTTTCCATTGATATTTTTCTCCCACTTGCCCGGCAACGTGGTTTAAAAATGCGGCTGCCGGTGGGTTGTTTACGAGGTTTAAAAGTTTTTGTTCAAATTCTTCCTCATTTTCCGGATCAAAAGTGTAGGGTTCAAAAAAAGTAAAGCTGCTCATAGCGGTGGCCGATGAGCATAAAACAGGCGCGCCGCAAATAGCCGCTTCAAGCGGTGGAATGCCAAATCCTTCGGCTTTTGAGGGGTAAACAAATAAGCGGCAGGCGGTATAAAAAGCAGAAAGGTCGGCCTGGCTGATGTCGTTTAACCAAAAAAACAAGGCGCGCTCATCCTCATTAAGGCCCTGGATAGCGTTTTGCAGCCGGGCAACAGGCATTGATTCTATACCGATAAATACCAGGGCGATACCCTGTTTGTATAGATCCAGTTCAATGTACTTCTCTAACAGCAACGCATGGTTCTTGCGGGGTTCTACCCGGCTTACATACAGGATAAAATTTTCGATCCCGAATTTCTCTTTCACAGTTTTTGCCGCTTCCTCTTTATTTTGATGGAATTGATTAAACGTATGGCTCACCCCATTCGGTATAACGTGGATGGTATCGGCAGCTATTTTATAATCATCGGCAATACACTGCCGCGAGTAGGGCGATACCGTTGTTTTAATGGCCGCGTTTTTAATGCTTTTACCAAACAGGAAATTACGGCTGGCGCGATAGGTATAGGAGAAATCGGCGGGGAAATTATTAAAAAGCACATCGTGCAGGGTAACTATATAACGGCAATTACCTTGCTGCCGGGGCGCTAAATATTGAAAGTGGGCAAAATCAAAACGATATTTTTTTAGGTAGAAGGGTATATCAAACAAAAAACGGCTCACTCCACCTTTGTTGTTTTTATACGGCAATATATTTTCAGGCTTTATTAAGGGCAAAGCAGCCCGCAGACGGCCCGCGTTGGCGGTACCCCAATATATATCCAGTTCGGGGTGCGTGCTCATTAAACCGCCATACAACTCCCTGATAAAAGTTTGCGTGCCCTGGTACTCTTTGTCGAACGAGTGGGCATCAACAAATAGTTTTATTGTTTTAGCCTGCACCATATAATTCCTCCTCTTCCCTATACCTGATCAGTTTTGCTGGCACCCCGCCATAAACACTATTGGCCCCGTACACGCCGGCTTTTACAACAGCGCCTGCCGCTATAATGCAGCCATCTTCCAATATAACGCCGTCCAATATAGTGGCTTTGGCGCCTATCCAGCAATTCTTACCTATCGTTATCCCTTTATGGCTTACACCCTGCAGCCTTATTGGGGTTTGTAAACTATCAAACACATGATTTTCTGAGTGAAAGCTTACGTAATTGCCTATAATGGTATCATCGCCAATTTCAATACCACCCGCGCAGCCGTAAAAGCTGTCGTAACCTAAGCCTACGTTGTTACCAACACGCATTCCTTTGCCCAATAATTGAAGGTGGCCCGTACCTTCTATCCTTGTATTTATCCCTGCCGATACATTGTTGCCAAACCATATTCCCTTTTCAGAAAGCGCGTCAATATAGCAACCCCTGGCAATGGTTACTGAGCGCCCCACTTTAAATTTCGACCGGGCCTTTAGTGTAGCTTTTACCGATAAAAAAAATATGCCCTTATTGCTTACGCCGCTTAAATAACCGTTTACCAGCATTACCAGCCTGCTCCATACCAATAACATGATATAATAAAGCGGCACTCTATGATCTATTTTATAATCATGGCCCTTCCACTTAGATATTATTTTATTTAAAAACCTGATCAGCATATTCATTTCATGATAGTATATAATTTCAGCAGGAAATTTTCCGGCATAAACGTCAGCGCGAACAAGGCGTAACTTTTCCAGTCGAACCGGTTTAGTTGCAATACCGCTTTTAAATTTTCACGGGCCTTTGCAGGCTGGTAGTTGTTCCATAAAAATTTTTTCGCCAATAAAGCATAGTATGCCCCTTCCCTTATTTTTGGCGAATGTTGTTTTTGGCCTATCTCCAGCAATTTGTTTCCTTCGGCTGCGCTAATGCTGCGTGTTTTCAAGGTAGTGTATTTAATATCCCTGAATTGGCGCGTACGCCATTTTTCATCAATAGTTATGGAGTTGGGATTAAGCCTTACCTTAATAAGTGGCAGCGATAAGTTACAGGCCTTTTCATGCTTTAAAATATTAACCCATAAAAAATGGTCCTCAAAAGTATAAGCATGTTCATTATACCCGCCGTTATTGGTGATGATCTCTTTTTTATAGAATACGCTGGAATGAATAAACGGACAAACGGTATAGTTTAACTGCTGTATCTCCTCATTTAGATGCGCCTCGGGGTGATACGTAAAAATAAAATGGCCCTTAACATCCATATAATCGGCAGCCGAGCCTATAACACTGTATTCGGGATAAGTAGTAATAAAATCATACTGCATTTTCAGCCTGTTCGGGTAGCATACATCATCCGCGTCAAAACGGGCGATGTATGGCGCGCGCGCTGCCTTTAAACCAACATTTAAAGCGGCTGCAATCCCTTTGTTTTCCTGGCTGATCAAAACAATGCGTTTATCATTAAACGAATTAATAACCTGCACAGTATCATCCGTTGATCCGTCGTTAACGATCAATAGCTCAAAATCAGTAAACGACTGTTTCAATACAGAGGCAATGGCTTCCGCTATATAACTGCCCGCGTTATAGGCGGGCATTAAAACAGTTATTTTCGGATCGTTATGCATAATTAACAGCAGTTTCTTTAATGTTCAGCAAAAGTATCAATTCAAAAAACACCAGTACTGATAGCTGCTCAAACCAGTAATCAAAAAAAAGCATGGCGGCTGTAAGTGCTAATATAGGTAATCCGTAGGTGAGCGTTTTATAGTGTTTGGCAAAAAAGCCTAAATACCCGGCAAATAATACAAGCAGGCCCAACAGGCCATATTCGGCCAGGAGCTGATCGTATACCGAAAACGGGCTGTTGATCAGCGAGTGGTATCCTGCCCGTTTGCTGAAAAAGTTTAAATAAAGATCGAGATGGTTAACCTCGAAATCAGGATTGATATAGATGTGTTTTGCGGGATAACCGCCACTCATGCCCAACCCGGTTACCCTGAATGCCAGCTTCGACGAGAAGTTACCCATGCCATCGCCTGTTAAAATTTTGGCGGGATGCTGCTTTAAAAAATTTACGGTTTGTAATGCTCCCACAACCTTTCCCGGCAGGTTTGTATTATAACGGGATTGTCCCGAAATAGGCAGGGTGGTTTTATTACTGTTAATAAAAGCCACTAACGGTTTTTGCGCTAAAGGTGTGGTTTTTATATTTTGATAAGTCGCCGAATTAATATCAGGTTTCGGAATAAGTATTCTGCCTGATTCCCCGATCAGCATGGGCTGCCCCAAATGGCCCGCCATCGGTACCGGCAGGTTTTTTTTTGCTTTCTCTACACTATCCAGGTAAAGCATGGCTGTTTTTTGTTTTTTTTCTTCGGGATTGAGTGTGCTGTCGGGCTTTTCAGTAAGCGGTATTGGGTGTAAAATTATAACGGGTTTATTCAATGCCCCTTTATGGAACACACTTTCAAATGTTTCCATAACATACCGGTTATTTTGCGGCGATATTTTCGCCATAAACACAATCAGCATCACCAGGCAAACCGCTATCATGCTTTTCTGCTCCCTGGTGCTGTTAAATACAAACAAACCGGCAAGTATCAATATTAACAGGATATTAGTAGTATTACTGGCGGTGAGCAACATAGTGGCCATGCAAACCAGCTGCATTACCGCGTTTTTGCGTATCAAAAAATAAATAACCCCAAAAGCGTTTAATATAGCATTGGTTGTAGAGGTGTCAAAGGTGAGCCCTTTTATATAATCGCCGGTGCCTATAAAATATTTTTGATACTGGCCCTGGTAGGTGTAAGGGTTAAGATCCCTGATCTCGCCGATAATAACAGCCATGTTTAACAGCGAAACCACCGCATTTATGATGAAAAAAATAAGGATGGTACGGTGAATAACCTCCGGCTCATTTTTTTCGGTAAATAATTTAACCTGGTGAATTGCTAGTATACACAGCAGCCAAAAGACCATACCGGTTAAAAAAACCAACAGGTAATTAGGGTTGTGGTAACTTTTGTTTAGCAGCAGGTCAATAAAAGGTATAACCATAACCAGCAGGTAAAATAGCGGCAGCCGCGAATTTTTTAGTTTAAAACCGAATTTAAAATCGAACTGCAGTATATAAATGATAACAATAGCCGGGATTTTTACAGCCAGCTTTACATTTAAAAACAAGAGCAGGAACAACAGCAGTTTCCAGTCGGCATAGCCTTTTAATTTTTTAAAATTTAAACCGGCTAACGTATTGTTCATTCCTTAAATATATCGGTTTGAGGTGTGTCGCGGGATCGTTGATCCTACTACAAGGATACGATTTAAACAGCAATTTGGTTGCCTTTTGAAAGGGTAAAACGGGTTTTATTTTAACTATTTAACCTTTGCAGTTAAATTATATTT
>JABDBW010000057.1 GCA_013288485.1 Bacteroidota bacterium | reverse complement strand
TTAAAATAACCTGTGTAAAGTAAAAGAATATTTTATAGTCAACCAAATCAATCCATCAACTATTATCAAAAACATACTAATACGTCTGTTTTTGGGGATTATCCTAATAATACAGCCTTAACAACATCCAGTATTTTAAACGAATCGGCAGAGGTTGGCGCTTCAGCATAAACACGCAGTACGGGTTCGGTTCCTGATGGGCGTATCATTACCCAGGTGCCATCCTCAAAAAAGAATTTAAAGCCGTCCATATCATCAGTTTCAGCAACCTTCAAACTGCCAAATGCGGTGTATTTACCTGTTTTACTATTGTTTATAATTTTTTGTTTCAGTTCCTCGGTTACATGCAGGTCATAACGCTCAACCGCGAATTTACCAACCAGGTCGTATATTTCCTGTACCAGGTCGCTTAGGCTGCGCCCGGTTTTGGCCATAAACTCCCATATAATTAAACCTATCCATATACCATCACGTTCAGGAATATGGCCCGCGGCAGCAATACCGCCCGATTCTTCCCCACCCACCAAAAATGGCTTACCCGAGTTTACTATCAGGTCGCAAATGTATTTGAAACCTATTTTGGTTACCGTATTATTCAAACCATATATATCGCACAGCTTTTGTATTTTGCTGGTACATGAAAAGGTTGAATAAACCTCGCCGGTTTCTTTTTTTACTTTGTACAGGTAATGGATAAGCAGCAGCAGGATATGGTGCGAATCAACAAAGTTGCCATCCTGGTCATACAATCCGATACGGTCGGCATCGCCATCAGTAACCAAACCCGAAGCAATTTCGCCTTCTGATAATTTAATAATATCTTCAAATTCGGTCAAATTACGCTGAATGGGTTCGGGTGCCTGCCCGTCGAAACCGGGGTTGGTGTCGCAATGCAAAAAGGTAATATCAGGAAAAAGGCGACGCATTACATTTTGCCCCGCGCCATACATGGCATCATAAGCCCAGTTAAGGCCACAGGTACGTATCGCTTCAAGATCAAAGTTATTTTCAACATGAGCCACATACATATCTTCAAGGTTGATGTATTCTATCAACCCGTCTTTTTGATATTCAGCCATTGATTTTAAGCTGATATCGAGCGTATCAGGTATCAGCGCTTCCACCTTTTCAATATCAGCCGGTACTGCAGGGCCGCCAAAATCAGCTTTTATTTTATAACCGTTGTAGGCCGGCGGATTATGGCTTGCCGTAATTATTATGCCTGCCGAAGCATGTTTGCGTACGGTTCCCAATGATATCATCGGCGTGGAAACAAACGAATTTTCGGCACGAAACACCTTTACACCCTGCGATGCCAGCACTCTCGCGGTAGTATCGGCAAACAAGGGGCCTGCAAATCGCGGGTCGCACCCTACAACTGCCGAAGGGCTTTCAAAACTATTTTTCAGCCATAACGCGGTGGCATAGGCAACACGTTCTACGTTTTTAACCGTAAAATCATCCGCTATGATAGCTCGCCAGCCATCTGTACCAAATTTTATTTTTGTCATTTTAGTATGTGATATATAGTAGTTAAAATCCTATTTTTAGCGCCTCAAACTTGGTACAAGAATATCAATCATTTGTGGTAAACAGAAACAAAAAATGAAAGTTTTAAAATTTGGGGGTACATCAGTAGGCAGTCCGGAGCGAATGAAGAAATTGCTGGACATTATTGATGCTTCCGAAAGACAGATCGTAGTGCTATCGGCCGTATCGGGCACAACAAACAGTTTGGTCGAAATTGGGCAGGCCTATCTTTCTGGAGATAAGAATAAAGCAGCGCAGTTAATTGCGGTTTTAAAAGATAAATACGAGATTTTCATTAAGGAGCTATTTGCCAAACCCGCGTTTTTAGCGCAGGGAAAGGAAGTTATTGACTATCATTTTTCGTTATTAAGCGGCTTTGCCAATGACCTGTTTACTTCGATAGAAGAAAAGATTATACTGGCACAGGGCGAACTATTATCAACAACATTATACCATGTTTATTTAAAAGAGATTGGTATGCCATCGGTTTTATTGCCAGCGCTGGAGTTTATGAAAACCGATGAAGATAACGAACCCATTGTTGATCATATTACCTCGCACCTAACCCCATTGTTAGAAAAGCACCCTCATAATAACTTATTTATTACGCAGGGGTACATTTGCCGCAATGCTTTCGGCGAAATTGATAACCTGCGCCGAGGGGGCAGCGATTATACCGCCTCGTTAATAGGCGCGGGCATTCGCAGCGAAGAGGTACAGATATGGACGGATATTGACGGTATGCACAATAACGACCCGCGGATAGTTAAGGGCACTAAGCCTATAGCGCAACTATCATTCGATGAGGCGGCCGAGCTGGCTTACTTCGGGGCAAAAATATTGCACCCGCAAAGCGTGTTCCCGGCACAAAAATATAAAATACCGGTGCGCCTGCTCAATACCATGGACCCGCAGGCAAAAGGTACCCTGATAACTAACGATAGTGAAAGGGACGAGATCAAATCAATAGCAGCTAAGGATGGCATAACCGCGATAAAAATAAACTCGAGCCGCATGTTGTTGGCTTATGGTTTTTTACGCCGGGTGTTTGAAGTGTTTGAGCGTTATAAAACATCAATTGACATGATAACGACATCAGAAGTTGCCGTATCATTAACCATTGATGATACTACCCACCTGCGGGAAATACTCAGCGAACTAAAGGCTTTTGGCGATGTTGAGGTTGATGAAAACCATACCATTGTTTGTGTGGTTGGCGATTTTGGCGCCGAAAAATACGGTTACGGCTCGCGGGTATTGGAAGCATTAAAGCATATCCCTATCCGCATGATATCCTACGGCGGCAGCGACCATAACTTATCGGTTTTAATTAAAACCGGGGATAAGGTAGAAGCTTTAAGGAGTTTACATAGCAGGTTGTTTTAAAAAAACGCTTGTCATTGCGAAGAGGAACGACGAAGCAATCGCGAACTGTGCATCCTTGCGATTGCCGCGCTACGCTCGCAATGACATATAGAAATTAGATATTATGTTCAACACAAATACCATAGGCCGTTTTCAACAACTGGAAACACCCTTTTATTATTATGATATGGGTGTGCTTCGCCAAACGCTGGAGGCTTGCCGCGCTGCATCGGCCAGGTATGGTTTTCATGTGCATTATGCTATGAAGGCCAACTTTAACCCTAAGGTGCTGGATATGATACAAGAGTTCGGGTTTGGGGCCGATTGCGTGAGCGGCAACGAGGTAAAAGCTGCTCTTGAACATGGTTTTGCCAAAGAAAAGGTTGTTTTCGCAGGTGTAGGCAAATCAGACAAAGAAATTAACGCCGCGCTTGATGCTGACATTTTTTGTTTTAATGTAGAGTCTGTTCAGGAACTGCAAATCATTAACGACCTGGCGAAAGCCAAAAACAAAACGGCTAAAGTGGCTATTCGCATTAACCCGAATGTTGACGCGCATACGCATCATTTTATTACAACCGGGTTGGACGAAAATAAATTCGGCATTAATACCTGGCAGCTGCATGAGGTTGCCGATGCTTTGCGGGCCTGTGCCAGCCTTGAGTTTTTGGGCATACATTTTCATATCGGTTCGCAGATAACAGATATGGAGGTTTATAAAAGCCTTTGTATCCGCATTAATGAAATGCAGGATTGGTTTGAAGATCATGGCTTTAAAGTAAAAGTATTAAATACCGGCGGCGGCCTGGGGGTTGATTATCATAACCCCGATACCAATACCATCAGCGATTTTGAAAGCTATTTTAAAGTATTTAATGACTTTTTAACTGTAAAACCCGGGCAGGAGGTCCATTTTGAGTTGGGCCGCGCGCTGGTAGCGCAAAGCGCTTCGCTGATATCGCGGGTGTTATATGTTAAAAACGGGCAAAAAAAGAATTTCCTGGTACTGGATGCCGGCATGACCGAACTGATACGCCCCATGCTGTACCAGGCTTATCATGAAATAGAGAATTTGAGTAGGAATGAGAATCAAGAATCAAGAATCAAGAATCAAGACTTTCTGAATTATGACGTTGTAGGGCCGATATGCGAAAGCACCGATTGTTTCCGAAAAGATGTAGAACTGCCTCAATCGTTTAGAGGTGATTTGATCGCCATACGCACGACAGGCGCTTATGGCGAAGTAATGGCATCAGGCTATAACTTGCGCGACAGGGTACAGAGTGTGTACTCGGTGAGTGGTGAGTAGCGAGTGGTGAATATTTAAAAAAAACTCATCCGATGCAGGTGGTTCACCCGGCGCAACCCCTACTCACCACTCACCACTCACCACTCACTATTCACCACTCACCACTCACCACTAAAATTTATACCCCACCCTTATAAAAATAGCGCTTCCGGCTTCAATAGTGCCAAAATAGTCTTTATACTTAACGAAGTAGCTCGCTTTGGGAAACAGGTTATGAAACATTCTTTCAGTGGCCGTCTCGTCGGTATAGTAGGTATCGTCCAGGTTATTATGGCCCACAGTAGTGCCTAAAAATCCGCGTATACCATGCTGAAAATCGGTATTGTCGCGATTATGAAATATCACTTCGGTAGTTAAGCCTATGGTAAATAGGTTGGTACGCGGGTCTACATAATAGCCCGGTTGATTTAGCAAGGATTGCCGGTACGTAGCATAATCGCCAAACTCATGGCTGTAAGCCGCTTCTATGCCTATAAAACGAAAATCGGCCCGGTCGCTATGTACATAAAAATTGGCCGACGCCCTGCCGCCAAGCGCTCCAAAAAACTTGTCGCTAAAATAATTTGGTTTCGATTGGTCGGCCGATCCATTCTGGTAATCGCCGGCAACCCCAAAAGCGCCGTAGGCAAGGTTAAAATTATCAAAAACAAACCCCCGGCTTAAATTGAGCTGCCCGCTTACAATAGCGTCATTTAAATTAGTGTTGGTATAGGTATTTAATCCAGCGGAAACATAGCTGGCCGAGCTCTCTTTGTCAAAGGATGTTGGCTTGGGCTGATAGGCTATATCCTGGTGATAAAGCGCCGGCGAATAAACATGCGTGCAGGCGCTTAGTAATAATAAGCACGCAATGGGGGCAAAAAATTTTAATTTCATAGTAAGTTATACGTCTCAAAATAAAATTTATTACAATTGCCTGCTGCGCTTATACTCATTTTACCAAATTATCAAAAAACTCACCGGTAAAATCATCCGAAAAATGCAATACATTTTGCAAATACGCAAACTCCTGCTGTTGATGCGTGCTGGTAATTACAACTACACCCATGCCGGCGTTGGCCGCGGCCTCGGCGCCTTTGGGTACATCTTCAAACACAATGCAATCCGTAGGCGGTACCTGCAATTGCGCTGCGACTTTTAAATAGGTTTCGGGGTGCGGCTTGCTCAATAATACATCATCGGCGCTTACAATAGTTTTAAAATAATGCCTTATGTTTAAATTATCCAGCACAAAATCAATATTAAACGGTATGGCTGCGGAGCCTATTGCCATAGGTATATTTTTTTGATAGGCGCTTTCTAAAAATTCGGCCAGGCCTGGTGATAGCTTAAGATCGGGTAAATATTCCTGCTGGTATTGTTTTTCTTTTTCGAGGGAGAGGCTGTTCATTTCTTCCAGCGTAAAGCGGTTGGGGCCAAATAGGCGCACCAGTACTTCGGGATTTTTGCCATACATCTGTTGTTTTACTTCGTCCCACGAAAAATTGCCGCCCAGTTCGTCGTTAAGCAAATGCTGCCATGCTTTGGTATGGTACTCCATGTCGTTAACCATGGTACCGTTCAGGTCGAAAATAAAAGCTTTCATAAATATTTAGTGAGTGGTGAAGGGTGAGTGGGCAGTGGGCAGTGGGCAGTGGGCAGTGGGCAAAAATAATACTTATTGAAAAAGAACTACTCACAATTCACTACTCACCACTCACTACTGCACTCTTATTTGTTCAGGATCGGTAATTACAATTTCGGGTTTGCCTTTATAATCGATGATCTGCCCGGTAATGCACACTTTTTTACCTTTCAGTTCTTCTTCGGGCGGGTTTTTAAACTTTTTGCGATCGTCGCCTTTAATAATTAAGGTCAGCAATTCATCCGGGTGGCTGCCGCCAACATCAATAAGGGTAAGGTTTGATCCGCTTAAAAATTTTCCGCCATATACCTGGTCGCACACCACAACCTTTTCATTTAAATGTTTGGCTGCTTCTTTAGCAGTAACGGTAGTTTGGCTATAAGTTTCAGCACTCGCAAGCGCGATAAAGAGGTTGGTAAGCAAGATTATCTTTTTCATTTTTCGTGTTGATGTAATGCCATAAAAATACTAATTATAGTGATTGAATAAAGGCTAATGAATTTATAATTACCTGCCTGGTGCATTTCATTCAGATATTTATGCATACCTTTGCGCTTTAAATAAATAAAATAATGCAAAAAGAAGGAACAGTAAAATTTTTTAATGAAACAAAAGGGTTCGGTTTTATCACTCCAAGCAGTGGCGGCCAGGACGTATTTGTTCATTCAACAGGCCTAATCGATGAGATCCGTGAAAATGACAAAGTAGAGTTTGAGATCGAAAACGGTAGAAAAGGCTTAAATGCGGTAAATGTAAAGGTTATTTAAGTATAAATTAATCCTTTTAAACGTATTAAAACATCCGCCCACAACAGGCGGATGTTTTTTTTTGCCTTACCGCGCCAAAGGGCCCCTATTAGCTAACTTGGCATTGTTGTTGTATCATTCTATCTACATAAACGAAAAAACATGAAAGAGCAAGGAAAATTATTAGCCGCGCTGTTAGCAGGAGCCGCAGCAGGTGCCGCGATAGCCTTATTATTGGCCCCCGACTCTGGTGAAAACCTTAGAGGAGATATTACCGACTATATAAATGACGCGGTAGGCAAAGCAAAAAACAAAGCACAAGCAACAACTGATAACCTGAAAGAATATGGCAGCAATGTTGCCGACAAGGCCAAATCAAAATTCAGTGACGCGGTTAACGACTTGTATAATTATAGAGACGGTGTGTCTGATAAAGTAAAAGCCCACGCCAATAATGTGGTTGAAACCGCGAAGGGCCATATTGATAATGCAAAATCAAAAATAAAAAGCGATGCTGATGATGTGAACGATTCTATTCAGCAAGCATAAATCGCCCCCCAACCCCTGCCTAAAGGCGGGGGAGTTGAAAAGCTAAAAAAAGCCCGCATTTTAAAAATACGGGCTTTTTATGTATCAGCCTTTATTAGTTGCTCTCCCTTCAGGGGGCTAAGGGGTTAAAACTTTCCCAATTCCTGAACCAGGTCGATCAGTTTGTTTGAATAACCCCACTCGTTATCGTACCACGATACCACTTTAACAAAATTATCATTTAAGGCTATGCCTGCTTTGGCATCAAATATAGATGTGCGCGCGTCGCCTTTAAAATCTTCAGATACAACATCATCCTCAGTATAGCCTAAAATCCCTTTCAGTTCGCCTTCTGAGGCTGTTTTCATGGCCGTTTTGATCTGCTCATAAGTCGCGCCTTTTTTCAACCGGACGGTTAGGTCAACAACCGATACATCAGGCACCGGAACGCGGAACGACATGCCTGTTAATTTCCCTTTTAATTCAGGAATAACCAGTGTAACCGCTTTTGCCGCGCCTGTTGACGATGGGATAATATTCTGATAAGCACCCCGGCCGCCTCTCCAATCTTTAGCCGATGGGCTATCAACTGTTTTTTGGGTAGCGGTTACCGCGTGTATGGTGCTCATTAAACCTTCTTCAATACCAAAACTATCGTTCAATACTTTAGCTATAGGCGCCAGGCAGTTGGTAGTACATGAAGCATTTGATACAATAGTTTGTGAGGCTGTCAATTTTTTATGATTTACACCCATTACAAAAGTAGGCGTATCATCCTTAGCGGGGGCGCTCATTACCACTTTTTTAGCGCCGGCGTCGATATGTTTTTGGGCTGATTCGAGCGTTAAAAACAAACCGGTAGATTCGATAATTATTTCAGCGCCCACTTCTCCCCACTTAAGGTTAGCAGGGTCTTTTTCGGCAGTTACGCGTATGGTTTTACCGTTTACAACCAAATGCCCGCCTTCAACAGCTATAGTGCCCTTAAACGGCCCGTGAGTTGAATCGTATTTTAACATGTAAGCCATATAATCGGGCTCAACAAGGTCATTAATACCAACGACTTCAATGCCGGGTCTTTCAATTGCAGCTCTGAATGCCAGGCGGCCAATACGGCCGAAACCGTTAATTCCTATTTTCATGATTTTTAATTTTTATTTGAATAATATGTTAATAGATTGTTTATAGGTTCTTTTATAATACCGGCAATTTTAAGCCCTGCTGTGGCGGCGGCCTCGCGCAGATCGTCCTGGAAACCAAATGCAACCGACCCTTCGAAATGTACCGACGCTTGCGGGTATTGCCGGTGCAAAGGTAATATGTAAGTATTTATTAGTTTGTTAAAACCATTTTTTATGACGCTTTTAAGATATTGATCATCATAATTATCAATGAAAAACTCGGTGAATGAACTTAGGAACAGGGCGGGCTGTTTTTGCCGGTAAACTTTTTCCAACAGGGTTTTACGGTCGGCATCGTAATGATGCTCAAATTTTTTCCGCAGGCTTTCGGGCAATGTTTCGTTCATAAAGCTCTTTATCAACTCCCGCCCCAGCCAGTTGCCCGAACCCTCATCGGCTAATATATACCCCAGGCCATAATTGTTGGGTTTAACTTTATGCCCGTCATACCAGGCTGCGTTCGAACCGCTGCCGCATATACCAATAATACCGGGGTTATTGCGGCAACAAGCTATAGCGGCCCCTTCTATATCATGCGCGACCGATATCTTACCAAATTTAAAAAACGAGGAGAACGCGTTATACACTACATCTTTCAATTCTTTAGAGGAAGAGCCTGCCCCAAAAAAATAAATGCGCTTTATTTCTTCCGCATGATGTATCAGGTTGATGTTTTTATTAAGCAGTTGGATGATGTGCTTTTCGTCGGTAAAATAGGGGTTAATGCCGTTAGTTTTAAAAGACGCGATTGTTCTTCCTTTGTCTGCCAGCCGCCAGTCGGCATTGTTCGATCCGCTATATACCACCGCGATCATTATATGGAAAGCACCTCCATCATTTTTAAAAGGTCGGGTTCCAGTTTAAACTCATGCTCGGTAAGGGCCTCTTCCAGGGTGGTCAGCTTAATAAAATTTGCGCTTAACCCAACCATTTTTTGCGAATGGCCGGCAATAAGCGCATTAACCGCGGCAAAACCGAGCCTGCTGCCCAGCACACGGTCGAAACTGCTTGGGCTTCCGCCTCTTTGCAGGTGGCCCAGTATAGTAACCTTTATATCGTAATTTTTTACTTCCTTTTGCACAGCTTTGGCCAAATCGTATATTCCGCCGCTTTTATCGCCTTCGGCAACAATAACTATGCTCGATGATTTTTTATTCAATTGCCCTTCTTTCAAACTTTTTATCAGGTCATCAATAGCAGTTGATTTTTCAGGAAGCAATATAGCCTCGGCCCCGCATGATATGCCGGCCCGCAAAGCAATGGCGCCCGAATCGCGCCCCATCACCTCGATAAAAAACAAACGGTCGTGCGAGTCGGCGGTATCGCGTATTTTATCAATAGCCTCAATAACGGTGTTGGTGGCGGTATCAAAACCCAGGGTATACGTTGAGCCGTACAGGTCATTATCAATGGTGCCGGGTATACCGATCACTGCAATATCCGGGTGCTTTTGCGAAAAACGCAGCGCACCGGTAAATGTGCCATCCCCTCCTATCACCACCAGCCCGTCAATTCCATGGGCCTTAATGTTTTTATAAGCGGTTTCCATCCCCTCATCCGTGCGAAACTCATTGCAGCGCGCGGTTTTTAAAATAGTACCGCCCAGGCTCAGAATATTACTAACAGAGCGGGTTTCCATATCATACATATCATTCTCTATCATCCCTTTGTACCCTTGCCGTATGCCAACAACCTGCAAGCCGTTGTATATAGCCGTACGCACAACCGCCCGTATGCAGGGGTTCATTCCCGGCGCGTCTCCGCCTGATGTAAGGACCCCTATTTTGGAAATTTTATGCATAAGTTATGCCCAAATAATTTTGCACGAATATAAGGTGTGAAAATTACACCATTAAATTTATTTTTATTTATTTTTGACACCTTATACGCTTCATAAATTATAAACTTTAATTATAAAACCCCTTGGAAGAAATACTACCCGCATTTGATTCTGCATTTTCAATTGATTGTTTAATTTTTGGGTTTGACGCGGGGGAACTTAAAATATTATTGATAGAACGTAACGAAGAGCCCTTTAAAGACTGGTTGGCGCTGCCCGGTTATTTTGTAAAACAGGATGAAAGCCTGGATGACGCTGCCGACCGCATACTATATGAACTTACCGGCCTGCGCGACCTGCCGATGAAACAGTTTCATACCTTTGGCGAGGTGAACAGGCACCCCCAAGGGAGGGTTGTTACAGTAGGTTATTATGCGTTGATACGAATTAACGGGCAAAAAGAATTAAGGCCCATTAGTCCCTACGCGCGTAAAGCTATATGGCGCTCTGTTAATGACCTGCCTAAACTGGCATTTGACCATAGCGAGATATTCAGCAAGGGTTTTCGTATCATACGCAAGCGGTTAAACTATCAGCCTATATCGTTTGACCTGCTGCCCGAAAAATTCACTTTAACCCAGTTGCAGGGGTTATATGAAGCTATTTTAAATAAAAAACTGGATAAGCGGAACTTCCGTAAAAAAATGCTGAGCTATGGTTTTTTGAAAGAACTGGTCGAAAAACAAAAAGGCGTATCGTACCGCGCCGCTAAACTATATAAGTTTGACAGGCGCAAATACGCGAAGATATTTCAAAGTGAAATGACCGCCTGATGGTTCCAAATTTTCTAACTTCTATAGCAATAACAGTAATACCGTTTATATTATGATCGTATCTATTGTAGTCGCCATATCTCAAAACCATGCCATAGGCAAGGATAATAAACTGTTATGGTACCTGCCTAAAGATTTAAAGCATTTCAAAGAGATCACGACCGGGCATACTGTTATTATGGGTCGTAAAACCTATGAATCGGTTGGCAAACCGCTGCCAAACCGCCGTAATATTATTATAACACGGCAGGCCATAACAATTGAAGGCTGCGAAGTGGTTGATTCTGTGGAAACGGCATTGGCTTTATGTAGGGATGAGGCTGAAGTTTTTATTGTTGGCGGGGCCGAAATTTACAGGCAGGCGCTTCACTTAACTGACCGTATCTATCTAACCTTAATTCATGAAAATTTTGAAGGCGATACTTATTTCCCTGAAATTAAGCCGGATTTATGGAAAGAAACAGAAAGGCAGGACTATGAACCCGATGAAAAGAACCTGTTGCCTTATTCATTTATCACTTATGAACGGGTTTAGCGAGCAGTAAAGCCTTTTACCTTTCGGCCCTGCCTGCCGGCAGGCAGGTTTTACCTTTAACCTCCCTTATTAAAATTGTTTTAATTTAAAATTTCATGCTTACAAAATTTTGTTAGATTTGCCGTCTTGTTTAAAACGGTTATAAACTAATTAATTACATATTTTAATTTACGATGCAAGGTAAAGGGGTTATAAAATTTTTCGCTGTAATATTAACTATCGTATGTATCTATCAGCTTTCGTTTACATTGGTAACACGCAAAGTTGAGAAGGAGGCGGCGGTATATGCCAAAGGAGATACTGCCAAAGAGAAAGTATACCTGGATTCTGTTTCACAATTACCGGGCGCCTACCCTATTTTGGGCCACACTTATCAATATTGCCTGGAAAGAGAACTGGCCCTGGGGCTCGACCTTAAAGGGGGCATGAATGTAACCATGCAAATATCATTGGTCGAACTGGTGAAGGCATTATCCAACAACAACCCGGATGTGGTTTTTAACCAGGCACTCGTTAATGCAACTGCGGATACTAAAACCAGCCAAAGCGATTATATTACTTTATTTGTTAAGGAATACGAAAAACTTAATCCTAACGGAAAGTTAGCAGCTATTTTTTCAACAAAGGACAACCAGGCACATCTTAAATATAATGCTTCAAACAGTGAGGTAGAAACTTACCTTAAAGGCCAGGCCGATGTTGCGGTAACACAATCATACACTATATTAAATACACGTATTGACCAGTTTGGCGTTACCCAGCCCAACATCCAGTTAGAAAAAAGCACTAACCGTATATTAATAGAACTGCCGGGTATTAAGGACCCTGAGCGTGTGCGTAAACTTTTAGAGGGATCGGCAAAACTTGAGTTTTACCAGACTTTTGAGAACCAGCAGGTGTACCAGCAACTTACCGCTGTTGATAATTTATTAGCCGCGAAAATAAAAACGACTGCCAAAGACTCAACAAAAACAAAAATTGCGGGCGTTAAAAAAGACACTACAGCAGCAAAAGGCGGTTTAGCCTTGTTAAATAAGGTAGAAAAAAATGCCGCAAAAGATACATCATTGGCAGCTAAGGCAAAATTAAATTCAGTACATCCGCTGTTGAGCATATTGTCTACCCCCACTTACCAGGATCAGTCTGGCCAGCAGCAATTGCGCCCGGGCCCGGTAGTTGGATGGTCTGCTCAAAAAGATACCGCCAAGGTTGATGCTTACCTGCACAGCGCCGATGTAAAGAATGCATTACCACGTAATATAAAATTTTTATGGGGCGTTAAACCGCTCGAAAAAACCAAAATTTTCGAGTTATATGCCCTTAAATTAGCAGGCGCCGAAAATGGCCCTGTATTAGAAGGCGATGTAATAACCGACGCGCAAAACGATGTTGACCAAAAAGGCCAGCCCGAAGTGAGAATGATCATGAACTCGCAGGGCGCCGAAAAATGGCGCACAGTTACCGCCGAGGCAGCACAAACCAAACAAGCCGTTGCTATAGTTTTAGACGATAATGTTTATTCGGCGCCGGCTGTACAGAATGAAATTTCGGGTGGCGTATCGTCAATTTCAGGAAGCTTTACCATTGAAGATACCAAAGATTTGGCCAACGTGTTAAAAGCGGGCCGTTTACCCGCACCGGCACGTATAGTTGGTGAGCATGTGGTTGGCCCTACATTAGGTGCGCAATCTATCAATAATGGTTTAATGTCATGCCTGGTGGGCTTGTTGGTTGTACTGGTATTTATGGTGGCTTATTATAACCGTGCGGGTACCGTAGCGGTTGTTGCCGTAATTATCAACGTATTCTTCCTGATGGGCGTATTAACCAGTTTACGCGCGGTATTAACCTTACCTGGTGTTGCGGGTATAGTGTTGTTATTCGGTATGTCGGTTGACGCGAATGTGCTGATCTATGAACGTGTGCGCGAAGAACTGGCTTTAGGAAAATCAATACGTTTAGCAGTAAGCGACGGATTTAAACACGCTTTATCATCCATATTAGACTCGAACATCAGTACCTTCCTTACAGGTTTAATATTATTCATTTTCGGAAGCGGGCCCATACAGGGTTTTGCAACTACTTTGATGATCGGTATTATCACTTCCCTGTTCTGTTCATTATTAATATCAAGGTTGATATTTGAATGGATGATAGAGAAAGGCTGGGACATTAAATTCTCGAACCCATGGAGCTCGCATACCTTTAAAAACGCCAATTTTGCGTTCGTTAAGAAACGGGCAAGGTTCTATATTTTCTCGGGCACATTTATTTTCGCGGGTATCATATCCATGATTGTACAAGGCTTTAACTATGGGGTTGATTTCTCGGGTGGCCGCAACTACACGCTGCGTTTTCAAAACAAGAACGTTACTGACGAAGATGTACGCCGCGCTATTATTGGCGTTATGGGCAGCGGTACGGAAGTTAAAACATTTGGTTCAGATTTCAGTGTAACCACTAATTACCTGATAGAAGATAATTCAACAAATGCTGATAATAAGGTTGAAAATACCTTACTGTCATTGCTTAATAAAAAGGCTGTAACGCAAATAACAAAAAAGGATATTATAGATTCACAGAAAGTGCAGGCCACTATTGCTGATAGTTTAAGAAAAGATGCGATATGGACCGTTATTTTTGCCATCATTGTCATTTCAACTTACATCCTGTTAAGGTTCCGTAAGTGGCAGTTTAGTTTAGCGGCGATGGTTGCAACGGCTCACGATGCTTTAATGGTACTATCGTTTTTCTCGCTGTTTAGGCATGTATTGCCTTTCCTTGATATCGACCAATCTTTTGTGGCGGCCATATTAACGGTAATAGGTTATTCAATTAACGATACCGTAGTGGTGTTCGACCGTATACGCGAGTTCCTGAGCCTGCATCATGCAAAAACCGATGAACCTAAAGAGGTTATCAATAACGCCATTAACAATACTTTAAGCCGTACTATCATTACCGCATTAACGGTATTATTTGTGCTGATTGTACTGTTCATATTCGGTGGCGAGGTTATTCGGGGGTTCTCGTTCGCTTTATTAGTTGGGGTATGTTTTGGTACATATTCGTCAATTTGTATAGCTACACCGGTAATTATAGATTTTGGAAAGAAGGATTTGAGATAACCATCCCACACCAATAAATACAAAAAAGCTCCAAAGAACATTTGGGGCTTTTTTTGTTTGTACCTTTATATTATTCTAAATGTCCGAAAAAAACATAAAATTTACCGAGTGCCCGCGCGATGCCATGCAGGGGTTAACCAATTTTGTACCAACAGATATAAAAGCGGCCTATATTAACCTGCTGTTACAGGTAG
>JABDBW010000056.1 GCA_013288485.1 Bacteroidota bacterium | reverse complement strand
AAATATATTCGACATACAATGATGAAAAGCCTTCAGCCAAAGTGAAAATATTGATCATACACACCGATTTACGTGCCTATTGGAAGCGAAGGATCATTTTTTTAAGAAGTTTTTTAACCACCAGGGGAATAGACCTGTATGCAGTTGAGTTATTTGGCAAAGGTTCACCTTACGAGTTTGACCAGTACGATAAAACCGAAGCATGGTGGGATTGTCTTTTTCCGGATAATAGTGACAGGCATCTTACTAAGTATCAAATAAGGGACAAAATATTTTTGAAGCTGGATGAAATTAAGCCGGATGTAGTAATTGCAGGGTCGATAGTTTTTTATTCGGGCGCCCTGGCGTTGCGGTGGGCAAAAAAAAATAAGCGGAAATTTATAATGTTTGATGATGCCATGGCTCATGATGTAAAGAGAAATATTTTAGTTCAGGGAGTCAAAAATCTAATTATCCGGCAGATAGATGCTTTATGGTTGCCATCAATTGATTATGAAGAAGGTTATGCGACCCTGTTAAACAAAAAAAACATACACTTCTTTTATGGATACGATTGTATAGATAACGAACATTTTAAATTTAAAGACGAAAGGACATTTGATAAACAAACAATTATTTGCGTGGCACGGCTGGTGCCGATAAAAAATATTGAGAATTTATTAAAGGCCTGGCGGTTTGTTGAAGAAAATAACCATAACTACAAGCTGATAATAATTGGAGATGGCCCTTTACTTAATGAATTAAAAGAAATTGCCGAATCAATTCCGCTAAAAAGAGTAGATTTTTTGGGTGCGATGCAAAATGATAGAGTACTTGCATACTTACATGAATCAGATGCATTAATTTTGCCCAGCTGGGCCGAGAGTTGGGGCCTGGTTGTAAACGAGGCTATGGCAGCCGGGTTACCCGTATTATTAAGTAATAAAGTAAATGCTGCCGGTACATTATTAAAAGAGGGGGTAAATGGGTATGGATTTAGTCCGGGAAATGTATCAGAAATGCAGCAAAAGGTTATTGATTTTATTGGGTTACCCGAACGCGCTAAAAAACAAATGTCGGATAATTCATTAAAAATGATAAACACGATGGATTTTGACAATATGGGCCTGGAACTATTGTCAGCATTAAAATTGCTTGTACAACAACCTTACAACAGGCCGGGCTTGATTGCCGGGCTAATGATCAACTTATGGTACGGGCGTTACAATACAGCGGGTTGGGATAAAGCTGAAGACTTAACTGACAAACGACTATTCAGGTAAATTTATTTTAAAATGTTCTCCACCAAAAAAGGCCGTTTCACTTAACGGCCTTTTTTGGTGACATATATTTATCTACTGCATAGTTATCATAGTTACAGGAAGTATCGCTGCCGTAATATTGGCTCCCCAGGTATTGGTGTTCCAGCCACTTATGGTACCGCAATTTCCGCCATCCCAACTTGAATTTTGATACCCGCCCGCGGCTGTAAAGTTTACCGAGTTGCCGCTAATGGTTGTAATGGAGCATCCACTGGTTGAGGCGTATTGGTTCCATGCAAAGGTGCCCACATTAGTGAAAGATGCCTGCGCGGCATATATTTTATTGTTTAAAATTGACATCACCGTACCGGCAGCTATAGCTATACCATATTGGCCCGGATTAACTAAAATATTGTCATGAGCTGTTTGATAACTGCTGCTACCCCCGTCGCCAAGCACGATGCCCCCGCCGCTTTTACTAGGGCCACCACCACGTATCCAGTTATAAGCAATAGTTATAGGGCTTGAAGCTGTACCATTACTTTGAAACATATTTATAGCATCTTCAGGATTACTTGACCCTAATATGTTTTCGAACTTGTTAGACATTATGGAATTACCTGCGCCATAGCATGAAACGAATTGAACAAATTGTCCGCGCGGCATAGGCCCTTGCATATTTAACATTTGGTTATTGGTTATATATATCCCTGTACTTGTTGAAGCCAAAACGCCACTCGCGAGGTTATTAAAATAACAGTAATCAATGGTAACATTTGTACAGTTATACAGATATACACCTACGGCGTTAACATTTGTACCGTTAACAAAACGAGAAGCTGTAATGTGTACATTAACACAGTTTGTCAATGATATTGCCGGCCCTGAGCCTGCAGTGATTGAAAGACCGCTAATGGTTATATTATTAACACCAGTATAGGAAATAGGCGCGGAAGTTTTATAGGTTACAGCAGCATTTGAAATAGTGCTTGATACAGAGCTAACCGGGGGCGATGTTGTTTGAGTGGTAGTATTTACAGGTGCAGTGATCGCTGTGCCGGTATTTACCTGGGTGGTAGCTACTCCCCCTGTTATTGCTGTTGTATCATGTGTGATTTTTTGAAGAACGCTTTCCGGTTTTATTCCTGCATCTTTTTGGCAAGATGGGAATACTAAAACAAATCCCAAAGTCATTACACTGAACATACTCAGGATTTTCTTTTTAAGAGTGTTTTTTAACTTCATTTTAATTAATTAATCTTATAGTTTATAATATTGTATATTAATTAGGATGATCTGTCTTGTTTTAGAGACGCTCAAAAATAACATTTTATTGTTAAATGCAAATATTTTTCCATAAAAAAAATTTTAATATTTTTTATTTCTCTTCAGTTATTTTTAATTCCTTTAAGATTTTTTGACTATTGTACGGAGAAAATGCAAAAAAGTTACAGATATTAATCTATAGATAAAAAAAAGTAAATTCGTCTTCAAAAATTTACTTTTAAAAAATGGAGTTTGGTATGATTTTTATGGAACCGTGCCACTTTTTTATTTTACTTAAAATGCAATTTGGTACGATTTTTATGTCGTAGCATTTTCTTTTATAACATGCTCATTATTAAGCCATGATGCTTAAAAAAATCATTGAATTTTAAGAACTATTTGTTTAAAATATGGAGGGTAAGTGTGCGAATAGGTATTGGTATAATTAAGACCGGGGGTACCGAGGATGGGCACCAACAATTAGATATGGTTAATTAACTCTTCAAAAAAAATTCATATAAAACTCAACTCGGTATTAATCAACCTATTGAAATTAAAAATTATTTCTTTTAATTTAAAAATAGGTATATTTGATTTGTGGTTTACTAATGGAAATAGTTTAAAAATATCTTTTACTTATATGTAATTTTATAAATACAAAGGAAAGTTTTACTTTTGTTAAGGTCATTTAAACCTCATTTTATTTAATATAAAATTTAAGCCCAATAAAATTGATATTTTTTTTAGAGTAATTTAACGAATTTAAACAGTGCATTCCTGTGTAGAGTGTTAATCAACGATGTTTGAAATTGGTAAAAGAATAAAAACCTTGCGTCAGCAAAAAGGTTGGTCACAAAATGATATTGCCAAATTATTGAATATTTCGGTACCGGCATTTTCTAAAATTGAATCGGATATAACAGATGTAAATATTTCCAGGCTAAATCAAATTGCCGAAACGTTTGGCGTTCCTGTGATCGACTTAATTTCAACCCAGGTTGAACCAAGTCAATCATTACTGGATGAATTAAAAGAAGCTAAAGATACAATAGCAGTTCAAAGCGCAAAGATCAATCAATTACAGGAATATATAATAACACTTTACGAACAGTTGCATAAAAAAAACGCACAAGACGTAATCAATAGTTAATTACATTTTGTGCGTAGCATCCGGAACACGCCCAGGCGTATCCCCTTATCACTTTATCACTATTAACTTATACCTCAATACGCATTTTTATCGCCTTTAAATGTAGATGAAAGTGTTTGCAATACAATACGCATGTCGAGCCAAAAATTCCAGTTTTTAATGTACCAAAGGTCATGTTCAACTCTTTGTATCAACTGTTCATCAACTTTAATTTCTCCCCTGTAGCCGTTTATCTGCGCCCACCCTGTTAGGCCAGGTTTAATTGAATGGCGCAGCATATAGTTGTTATGCAACCGCGAATAATCTTCGGTATGCTTTAACATATGCGGCCTGGATCCCACTACCGACATATCACCCGCAAGAACATTGAAAAACTGGGGGAACTCATCGAGGTTGGTGCGCCTTAAAAATTTACCAATACGGGTATATCGCGCATCATTTTTAGTTACCTGCATAGTATCGGCCTCATCATTAACCTTCAGACTCCTAAATTTGAGGCATAAAAATGGCCTGTTGTTTTTGCCTGTACGATATTGTTTAAAAAATACCCCCCCATCAGATTCCATTTTGATCAGTACGGCAATAATCGGTATAAGCCAGGATAAGATAAACACGATCACTAAAGAACTAAAGATAATATCAAATAACCGTTTTTGCAGCTGGCCTGAAAGTTCTGCTAAAGGCTCGGGGTTAAGAGACACAATAGGTATATTATTGTCAAATTCAAAACTATACTTATATTTTGACTGGGTATCAAAATGAGGCGCGAACTTGAATTTTATAAAATTATTCTGAGCATCATCGGCCAGCGAGTAAAGCTCATGCATTTTATCGGGCGAGATAACTGAATATATTTCTGAAATATTATTATTCTTTGCGTAAGTTAAACAATCATTGATCTTACCCAACCAGTGATATTCACTGTTAAAGCTATTCTCATTATCGTCAAAGAATCCGATAATCTCATAAAAAACATGTTTTTTTTCAAGCTGCTCAATTAAAGGCGATGCGTGCATTATGTTACCTATTATAACAACCCGTTTCCTGAAAATGCCCGTCTTTTCAATAAATTTTACCATTCCCAGCATGGCTATCCGGCTTATCAGCAAAAACAACCCGAACCATACTATATCAAACAGAACAAAATTAATTGTATCAACTAAATAATTCAGGTCAAAAAACAACCAGGTAATAAGTGCAAAAAACAAATAAGTTATAAATGTATGATTAAGCAGTTCCTTAGCTCTGTGTATCTTATCTTGGTTATAGATTCCTGCAATGTGCGAGCAAATAAGCCATCCCATATTATTAAATACAATTAGCAATGTATAATAATGGGCCTGGGTATACATTATATTACCCATGTGCGCTACTAAAACAAAATGGATAACATTAAAAACAAAAAGGTCAAGAAACAAAAAAGAGAATTGGGCTGGGGTATGTTTTGGTTTCATATCGTAATTAATTTAAGATTGAATGGGATGATATATATTTTGCATCAGAAGTTAACGGACGCAAAGTTATGCTCCGTGCGGCTTGACGCGAATTGTGTATTAAATTGTAATCTGTTTTAAGTTTTTCCTGAATTAACCTATAAGCGAAAACAGGCCCATAGATCAGGTATCTTTTATATAGCCTTCGTGGTTCGGCTACCATACGGCCCATCCATTCAAGGCCAAGATCCATCCATATTTTATTTGGCCTTTTCACCGTGCCGGCATAAAAATCAAATACGGCACCTATTGAGCATATATATTTAGCATTTAATTCACTTTTGTGAGTAATGGCCCATTTCTCTTGTTTGGGCGCGGTCATCCCAATAAATAACACGTCAGGATTTACTTCATTAACCCGCGCAATCATTTCCTGATCTTGTTCACTGGTAAATTTCCTGGCAAATGGAGGTGAGTAAAAATGTCCTTTAATATTAGGATATTCTTTTTTTAATCTTTTTCCGATCTTTTCGAGCGTATTGGCTGATGAACCAAGGTAAAAGCAGGACCCACCTTTTTCATTTAACTCTTTTAACAAATAAGTATGTAAATCGGCACCAGTGACTCTTCTGATCAGAGATCCGTTTAAAAATTTAGCAGCAGCAACAATGCCTATACCATCAGGTAGCAATATATCCGAGTTTTTTAAAGCACTTTTAAAATCCTTATCTTGTTCGGCCATGCAATAAGAGTATTGATTGATTGTATTTATAACTGTTTTATGATTTGTAGTTAGTTTTTCAAGATTGTCTGCAAATACTTCGTATCCCAAACAGTTGCAAGTATTATTGAACATTGTTGTAATTTTTGTGAGTTATATTTTTTTAACTACAGAATAATATTATATTTTATAAAGTTTAATTGCTATCTACAATTCTCTAAAAATTACCATTTTTCTAAGTTAATCGTTAATTTTAAATACTTTTAAATAATTATTTAAATCTTTATTTTAAATAATTTCTTCATTGTGGCAAATGCAAAAAATAAGCCAAGCGGAGATTATCATTATAATTTTTTTTATAATTTATTGATAATCAAAATAATAAGTTTCTTTAAAAATAACCGGGATATTCCAGTTGATGCGAAAAAATTTACTTTTAAGTAGACATTGTGTAGCAAATTACTACTTTAAGTTTATTTAATGTGTTTTTGATTAAATTACTTTCCTATACAATGCGGACTGTTAACAATCAACAAGAGTTATTAAAGGAAGACGATAAAATTGGTCAGGCGCAAGAGTATGATAACTTTTTTTAAATCTAATGCCCCTTGCTCTGCCGCTAAAGCAGACATTTGAGTAATGCTGCACTTATATATAATATAGAAACCAAAAATAGCGGGTGTTCTTTTATTTAGGTCGGATTTAGGCAAAAATTGACAGAAATTTTATACACTTCTGTAATGCGGGAGGAACACTTTAATTTTAATAGCGGACCCTTTTTTACTCCCATTCATCGGGCGGATCAATATAAAGTATAAATGTAAGCCATGAAAAAACCGCGATAACTATGAGAATTATAATGGTTATAATAGTATAGAACCATAGGCCCAATACTATAATTATAAGTATAAAGGTTAATAATCCTGCCCTGGCTAATGCTTTTAACATATAAAGATGTAATAACAATAGTTTAAATATAATAAATATTTCACTATCAGGCTTCGATAATTTTATTGCGCATTCTTTTTTACTGTTCGGCAAACTTTTTGTTATCTCAAAAATATCTCAACAATAAAGCAAATGTTGCCAGTTTGATGAGGACGTTGTACCGGTTTTACATCTACCCCGGGACCGACGCTAAAAATAAATAATTTGTTAAGATTTATAAAATATCTTAAAATGAAAAACGCTGAAATTATAAATTGTTATTGCTTTAACCCCGTGTGTAAAAGTTCAATTTTCGCATCAAACGAAAATATTGTTGTTCGTGTACCCCTATCCCGTGTGCTATCAGAGTCGATACGTTGCAAAGAGTGTAATTCCGAATTAATCTCAAAACCGACCCTGGAACTTAAACAAGAGATAGATAACTGTATGCATAAGCACGTACCAGTAGAACCGGAAGAAGATACAAAAGAAAAAGTTTTTATTCTTCTATAAGAGGGAGAATAAATCCCTAACCCTTGGCAAATCAATTTCATTGCATGGCATAGCCGGGCATCTCTATGACGTTGATATTCTTAAAAAAATTCGTTATTGTAATTAACAGCGCTTATTTTATTTATCAATGCGGCGATATTGAAAAATGAGGACGATAATAGCATGGTCGTAATGAAAATGTAAATAAGGAACAGAAGTACCTATTGTAAATGAATCCTGCATTCTCTACACAATTTGAGATGGGGTTGGCTGAGGTCCTTCGGAGATTCTGCCGGGCGAAATCACGTACTCGTCGCATCAATACGCGCCTTTATCTCATAAATATTGTATTGTAATATTTTCTGGTTTCCTTTACATTATGAAAACCCAGTTATTGCGTACGTTTCTTTCATTGTTACTTATATTGTTAGCTTCTCGGGTCCATGCGCAACAGGGTAACATCAGCATTGGCGGTAAAATAACCTCTCTTGAAAATCAGCGACCCGTTCGGGGGGGTTAGTGTTACCATTAACAGGAAGGGCATTGGTACCGCCACTAATTCCGGCGGGATGTTCGCTTTAATCATACCCGCCGCCAACCTTAATGATACCTTAAAGGTATCGTGTATTGGATTTAAAACTAAACTGTTACCCATAATCAACCTAAAAAGCGGAGAGCAATTAAATATTGTACTCGAACGAAACAGTACCGAGTTAAAAGAGGTGGATATAACGTACTATGATGCGCAGAAGATCATGCAAAAAGCAATTAACCGGATACCTGAAAATTATATTAACCACCCACATATCATCCGCGGCTTTTACCGGATGTATACCTTTGACAGTGATAAGCCACTGGAACTATCGGAAGCCGTGTTTGACGTTTATAACTTCGGTTATGCTGATAAAAGGGCAGACCTATTTAGATTGATAAAAGCAAGGAGCGCAAAAAACGACCGTGATTTTAATGAATTGGAACTGGGTGAAAAACCAAACTCGGTTTTTGAGTACGATATTGTAAACCACTTGTATGCCAGCGGGTTTTTAAATGACGAAGGATTAAAAAATCATAAATTTGACGTAACAGGGATTGTTGACATTAAAGGGTACCAGGCATACGAAATTGATTTCGAAGAAATACCCGGATCGACGGGCGAAACATTTCGCGGCCAATTTTTCATTGATACCAAAACTTATGCTTTTGTCTATTTCGATTTTGGATTGAGCCCTTCGGGATTAGGATACCCCGGTAAAGGGAGTTTTATAAACCGCTCGTTGATGAGAATGGGGGAAGTTAATATCGACCCAACGCAAGATCATTCTAAGGTAAGCTACCAGGAAGTAGGAAATAAATGGGTGCTCTCAAACGTGGAGGGCGACGAGGCCTTACATATCCAGGATTCGGTGCTAAACCATAATTATGTTGCGCACGTAAAGTTTAACTACCAGGTTACAGCCGTTGACACTGTACAAACCGCCTCCTTTAACTCTAAAATAGGTAGGAATGAAAACATCAGCGATCATGAGAATGATGAAAACGGAAAGTTTTGGAAAGATTATAATATCCTTTTGTCCGATTATGACACAGAGGATATTTTTAAGCAGATACAGGACATCAATAAGGCAGTTAAGCAAAAATAAAATGTGCCTCCCAGGCCCGCATCTAATCCGTTTGAAAATTAATAAAATTCTATACCTTTAATCCATTCGGCATTGCCGGGTTAGAAACCTTTGTCCCTGAATTATTTTTCATGAAAAAATTAGCGGTTATCGTTATCCTGTTTTTAGCAACAGGAAACATTTATGCACAGCAGCACAAAAACCCTGTTGATTATGTAGACCCTTTTATTGGCTCGCAAGGCGCCCGTTGGTTTGCTTTTACGCCGGCGGCCCTTCCTTTTGGGATGGCTAAACTGGCCCCCATGAACTCCGGGTTTAACGGCTATTCGGGCGGCGGCGGCAAAACAGGTTATGATTACAGGCAAACCACTATATTAGGTTTTGCCAATGTACATGAATGGCAAACCGGCGGTATATTGGTCATGCCCACAACAGGTAAATTAATTACTATTCCGGGCGATGATAAAACTCCCAATATCCCGGGATACAGGAGCACATTCCAAAAAGCAAATGAAAAAGCCTCACCAGGCTATTATTCTGTTCTGCTGGATAAGTATAATATTAAAGCTGAATTAACCTCTACCATGCGGGTTGGCGTACATAAATACACTTTCCCGGCATCAGACAGTGCGCATATAATTTTTGATACCGGCCATTTACTGGGCGAAGCGGGCAGCTATAGCTTTGGCGGTGCCGAGAGCAAGGATATATTAGGCTCGGGTATAGAGATCCTGTCGCCTACACGCCTACAGGGCTATAGTTTCGGCTTGCCGGGTTACCAGGTATGGCGCAACGGGCTGGAAAAAAAATCTATACGGGTTTATTTTGCAGCCACGCTTAGCAAACCCGCGGCATCCTTCGGCTGCTATAGGGACACCACGCATAATAACAAACTAAGGGCAGAATACGGCAGAGGATGTGGCGCTTACCTGAACTTTAAAACAACCCAGGGTGAAGCTATCGAAGTACGGGTGGCTGTTTCATTTATAAGTACGGAACAGGCCTGGAAAAATTTGAACGCAGAATATCATGGCGAAACGTTCGTACAGGTTAGGGAGGCCGCCAAAAAAATATGGAACAGAGAACTCTCAAAAATTGAAGTATCGGGCGGTACCGAACAAAATAAAGTTAAGTTTTATACATCGCTTTACCAGGTATTACTGGGCAGGGGCACTTGCAGCGACGCAAACGGCAAGTACATTTCTAACTATAACGAGGTAAAGCAAATACCATTAAAAAACGGTGTACCAACTTATAGCCATTATACTAATGACGCTTTATGGGGAGGTTATACCAACTTTATCCAGCTTTGGTCAATGGCTTACCCTGAACATAGCAATTCGTATATCAAATGTATGCTGGATATATATGACGAAACCGGGTGGCTGCCTGATGGCGTAACTGCTGATAAGTTTATGCCGGGAATGGAATCCAACCAAACGTCGACCATTATAGCTAATGCCATAAACCGGGGCATTGCTACTTTTGATATTCAGAAAGCATACCGGGCCTGTTTTAAAAATGAAACGGATTGGGTTGGCCGCCCTATAGGTGTAGGAAAACCTGATATGAGTTATTTTTGGCAGTTGGGGTATATTCCTGTTGATAAAAGCCCGCGCGCGGGTGGATCACATACGCTTGAAAGCGCGTACACCGCCTGGGCAACTGCCCAGATCGCCAAAAAACTGGGCAAGACTGCCGATTATGAAAAGCTAATGAAAGCCTCAAGGAATTGGGAAAACATGTATAGTCCCGAATATGGGTTTCTGTATACCAAAAACTCTGACGGTAACTTTATGCGCCCTTATAACCCGGCCTCCAGTAAGGGATTAGAAGAAGGTACCGCGCTGCAATATGCTTTCAATGTTCCGCATGATATTCCGGGCCTGGTAAACAAGATGGGAAAAGAAAGGTCGATCGCTTTCCTGGACAGCCTTTTTACGGTATCAGAAAAAGATAAATTTCATGACAGGGCCTATACCCAGGCTAATGAGCCACCGTTGATAAACCCATACGTATTTAACTATGTTGGCAGACCCGATCTTACCCAAAAATGGGTTAGGGCCATTATGGATACTTATTATGATACTACGCCATTTGGCTATAAGGGGGCAGATGACGACCAGGGGCAATTATCGGGCTGGTTTGTTTTGGCGTCGCTGGGATTGTTTGATATTAGCGGGGGTTGCGGTGTAGACCAGCAACTGTATGTTCATGCACCATTGTTCCCTAAAATAACCATTCATTTAAACAAAGCATATTACAAAGCGGATAAGTTTACAATCACTGCAAATAATTTTTCGGAAAAGAGCATCTATATCCGGTCGGCAAAGCTCAACGGCAATAATTTAAAAGAGCTTCATTTTGCTTATGATAAACTGAATGCCAATTCTTCACTTACGCTTGAGTTGTCGGATACTCCAAAACAATAGAGTGATTCACAAAATAGTGAATCACTATGAATCACTTGAATCACTTTTTGCCTGTAAGATGTTGAAATAAAGCGCTTTGTAAAAAGTGAGTGAATCACCCTGAATCAGTACAAATGCTTTAAGTAATGAAATTAAATAATTGCAAATAAGTTATTTATATAATTTTTAGTTTTTCGCGAAATTCGGCGTGAATCACTTTGGTGAATCACCTTGAGGACTTGTTAAGTTAACGTAAGTGCGATGAGAATTGGATATTATGACAATATGCCCCACCGATGGGCGGGGCAAAGGGGTATTTTTATATCGCGCCGTAAAGTCTTTCATTCTAAAAATCCAAATTCTCTGTAATACGTTTGCCCTCTTTAATAAATGTATTTATATATAGGTTGATCCGTTGCTTTGCCACTTCCAGGCTGCTGTTATTCAGGTTAATATTCAGCAGGTCAACAAACCAGGGGAATTTAACTTCGCTCAATACATATACATCTGCTATTTCGCGGGCAATAGGCAGGGTTGTAGTTTTTGATTCATCAAAAACATCCTTATCACTTGCCGCCAGCAGCTTTTTATATTCCTCATCCATCAGCCGTTCAAATATTTCCTTTGAAAACATATCGCCTGCTTTTATGCCGGTTTCCGGGTCGTCTTCTGTAAAAACAGCGCCTTTATGCAGCCACTCCCACAGTATACTTAAACGTATCTCGCCGGTAGCCATATCTTCCATCAGGTATAAGACATCGTCGTTGCCAAAAAAATCGGCGGCTTTCAGGGCGGCGGCCTGCATTCCCTGGCCAAAAGCATTGCCATATTGTATAGCAACGCTCAACAGGTTACGCGCCCCGCGTATGGTGGTTGGGGCAGGCTCTATTAACACCAAACCATCCGCATCCTGCTGCGAATACGTTGCAGGAGGAAATTTTCTTCCCAATTGGTTTGCATCACCAACTTTCTCCCAAACCGGCCTTACAATATTTACCATTTTCCAGTGGGCCACCCATTTTCCGCTGGCGCCTTCGCGTTGTTCACGCTCTGCCCCTGCTATGGCTTTTTCCATACTGGCCGAAACACCCGCTGCCGAACCTACAGGGATATTAGGCTCCATCCCACCCTGCCACAGGGCGAAATTTCTGTTGCTATCGGGTGTGTTCACTACCTGCCGCACTCTATCCTCATAATTACGCATATAGCCATAGGTCATTAATATCGATTCGATATTAGGGTTGATAAAACCCTTATCCCAGCCCATAGCATCGGCAACGCTGTTTATATAATCCCATCGCCCGGTATTGTACCCAACAAAATGTTTGCCCAGTACCGCCCTTATTTCCATTAACTGGTAAGTTGCCTCCAACTGTTCAACCAATAAATAAACTTTTATAGTTCCAACCGCTATGTCAAGATGGTTTTCAAGGGCGGTAAGCATTTCATTCCATACCGCGGCCTCTTCGGCTTTCTGTATTTTAGGCAGGTATAATACTATTGACGATCCCTCTTGTTGCAGTTGGCGGTAGTTGTTTACCACGTACAGCACCAGGTCGACTATGGAAGCCGCCATGGCTACCCCGTTCGCGTCGCGGATATGGCGATCATCCAGGTGCAGCCCGCGCGCGCGGAATATCTTAGTGGTAAAATTGAGCTGTTCTTTCCAATCGGTAATGATACTGCGACCCAAAAAATCCATCGCCCATTCATTCATGTGCCCGGCTACCTGTTCGGCAACCTTTAAAAAGATAGGATCCTTACGAATGGCGAGTTTAAGGTTGCGTTGGTTATCCAACGACATGGAACCTGTTTGTCCTAAGGCATCTTCACCATCAAACATCCATCCATCAGCGCCCGAAAGCAAAGCGTAGGCCACGTTACGGATACTGCTTTCCAGAGGCGCATTTGGTTTGGCGGCTGGGCCGGTACCCTGTATCCATTGGCGTTGCAGATCGGAAGGAATAACCGAGCCTTCAAATTTTCCATCACGCGCATCCTGAACTTTTATTTTTGTGCGCGGGATATAGCTTCCGGGATCAGGAAAGGTGATCTTGCTTTTATTTTGATAACGTTCTGCCCGCTTTTGTATACGCGCGGCCATCACTTCTTTAATAACCGCGTTAAAATGTGCGAGAGCTTCCAGAGCCGCAATGGCTTCGGGCGTATAAACGTCGCTGTAAGTTTTTTGCAGGTTATCTCTTATCTCAATAGTATTAGCCATAGATGATTATATTTTTATGCTGTTATTTAATAATAAATACGGTCATGGTTAGGGGCCCATGCGCGCCAAGTACCAGCGCCTGTTCAATATCGGCTGTTTTTGAGGGGCCGCCGATGAAGCCGCCAAAACCATAGTCGGCTGTTCCTATCCGGGCGTAAGCGTCATGCATAGATGCTACAATGCTATCCTCATCAACCAACACAGCCAGGTGCTGGCAGATATAAGGTATAATGCGCTGGCCCATTACTTCTTCGGTTAGCCATACCGCCCCGTTCTCGGCAACAGCTAAAGGGGCTTTAATAATGGCCAATTCAACATCATCAAATGAATGCGGTGTTGCTTCGGGCGAAAAAAGTCCTGCTATATCGATCAATTCGGGCAGGGTGGTTATTACCCGCTTATCGCTATCAAATTTTTGGTTGATCATCGTCTTAACTTCGTCAAGACTGTTCACTGTATATACTTCGCCGCCTATGGATTTAAAAATATCCATATATTTTTGAACAATATCCTCAAACTCAACCTTAAAAATACCCATATCAGGCAAGGGGCTTGATTCTGGCTGGTTGTGTAAAACGGCCTGTAATATTTCTTCTCTGCTGCTCACGGTTGATCCTCCTTTTTAACCTGGTTTTTAGCATACCATTCTCCAAACGACTCTTTGGGGCCGCCGGGCATATCGCGTTGCTTGTACCAGGGGTTAAATTTATTGTTAATGGCAAATGGCGCGTAGTTTAAAACCCATCGGCCTGTTTTGCCTGCCGCCTGGTAAGCCGCCGGCGATGATAAGGTAAAAGCCATAGCTTTCATGCTTAACGCTTTCGAATTGGCTACATAACCCTCTTTCACTATTACCTGCCGCCATTTATACAACTGGTCGTGTATGTTTATTTTAACCGGGCAAACATTGGAGCAGGAACCGCAAAGCGTAGACGCGAACGGAAGATCGGCATGTTTTTTCATATCCAGGTTGGGCGCCAGTATGGCCCCGATAGGCCCGGTAATGGTATTATGATAGCTTAACCCGCTGCCTTTACGGTATACCGGGCAGGTATTCATACAGGCGCCGCATTTAATGCATTTCAGCGAGTTGCGAAAATCTTCACGCCCCAATAAACGGCTCCTTCCGGCATCAACCAAAATGAGGTGCATTTCCTGTCCCGGGCGAGGTTTTTTGAAGTGGCTCGAATAAATGGTGATGGGCTGCCCGGTGGCGCTTCTCGCTAATAATCGTAGAAAAACAGCCAAATGTTTCTTTTCAGGAACGATCTTTTCTAAGCCCATTG